>NZ_SNUJ01000002.1:0-309262 GCF_012027395.1 Thermococcus sp. LS1 | reverse complement strand
TCAGCTCTTTAAGGGCGTTTCTGCCGTCAGCGAGGAACCAGTGGTAGAAGCCCACGAAGAGAAAGCCTCCAATAGCATTTCCTATCGTGACGGGGATTATGTTGTGGAAGAACTGGACCCAGCTTATCGCACCCTCCGAGGCAAATATGCTGGCGCTTATGGCCCACATGTTGGCTATGCTGTGCTCAAAACCTATGGCAACGAAGGCGAAGATCGGGAACCAGGTTACGATTACCTTTCCGGCAGTGTCTTTAGCGCGAATGTAGAGCCATATCGCCACGTTCACAAGCCAGTTACAGCCTATTCCCAGCCAGAAGGCCTTCCATGGAGTAAGCGCGACCTTGTAGTTGCCGATGCCTATCAGAACGTCCTTGAACAAACCGCCTGCCATGAGACCCGTTCCGTAAACCGCCAAGAATGCCAAGAAGACCGAGCCTATGAAATTGCCGGTGTAGCTGCCGATCCAGTTGTAGAGCACATCCTTCACGCTCGCCCTGCCCGTCATCTTTGAAAGTGTTACTATGTGGGCGTTGCCGGTCCAGAGGTCCGCACCGCCGAGAAGGACGGCTATGAGACCGACTGGGAAAACTGCACCCAGGAGTAGCTTGAAGAGCGAGAGGTTCGGAAACGTTCCCAGAGTCGGGTGGAAGCTCGCACTCGCAACTATGGCGAAAATGAATCCGAAGGCTATGTATGCGCCCGCCATGAAACCTGCAAAGAGCAACCTCGATGGAGTGGCCTTGGTCTTGGCGCAGCCAACGTTTGAGCACACATCCACAGCCTCATGAGCATTATACAGCACGGATGAATTATTATGTACCATACACATCACCTTATGTTATATGTTTTAATATGTTCATTCCGGTATTAAATGGGTTTGCTTAAAAACGTTTTTTTAACGGCCTTTTCCAAACTAAAGGTTCAACACTGCTCCATTAGTTGATTAGAAGCTTTATACGACTATAATGGCCTAAAACGGACTACAATGATTCATATTGTTCTGGAAACAGCTAAAAAGGACATTATTACATCCAACATTTTTGTTATCCCTAAACATTCTAACCAAACAAAAGAGTTTTAACCTTTGGTTTACAATTTCCGGGTTTAAAAACGCTTTTTTATCTATCTACCAAGCCGAGACTGAGGGAACAAACATGAGCACGCGTAAATTTATGTCCATTGAGGGGGTGGTAATATGAGATACGTCAAGCTTCCAAAAGAAAATACATATGAATTTTTAGAAAGACTAAAAAACCTCGGAAAGCTGTACGCCCCAGTGAAAATTTCTGATCAGTTCTATGATTTTAGAGAAATTGACGACGTTAGAAAGATTGAATTCAACTACACGAGAACCCTGATGCCGCCGAAGAAGTTCTTCTTCGCACCAAGGGAGAAGATGTTCGAGTTCAGCATCTCAAAGGCAGAGTATAAGGAAGTAATTCCCGAAGTCGAGCCCTTCGTCCTTTTCGGTCTCCACGCCTGTGACATATACGGCCTGAAGATACTCGACAGCGTATATCTGGATGAGTACCCAGACAAGTACTACAAAGTCAGGCGTGAAAAAGGCATAATCCTCGGTATAAGCTGCATGCCCGACGAGTACTGCTTCTGCAACCTGCTCAGGACGGACTTCGAGCATGATGGCTTTGATCTGTTCTTCCACGAGCTCCCTGACGGCTGGCTGATAAGGATAGGAACCCCTACAGGCCATAGGATAGTCGACAAGAACATCAAGCTCTTCACTGAAGTCACACAGGAGGACATCTGCAACTTCAGGGAGTTCGAGAGGAAGCGCGCCCAGGCTTTCAGGTATCATGAGGAGTGGGACAACATCCACTACCTCCTCGAGCTGGAGATGGAGCACCCGCTCTGGGAGAAGGAGGCCGAGAAGTGCTTCGCCTGCGGCAACTGCAGCACAGTATGCCCGACCTGCCGCTGCTATGAAGTCCAGGACATCGTCAACCTCGACGGGGACACAGGATACAGGGAGAGGCGCTGGGACTCATGTAAGTTCAGGAGCCACGGACTGGTCGCGGGCGGTCACAACTTCAGGCCGACGAAGAAGGACCGCTTCATAAACCGCTATCTCTGTAAGATGTCATTCCACTGGACGCTTGGAATCAACTTCTGTGTCGGCTGTGGAAGATGTACTGCTTTCTGTCCGGCGGGCATTGATTTCGTGAAGAACCTCAGAATTATAGCTGGATTGGAGGACCCATCCTGCCCGTCCGAGCTGAGCGAAGAAATTCCGAAGAAAGGTTTTGCATATGCCAACAACATTAGAGGTGAGGACATATGAGCGAGGCTCACGTCTGCATGTGCCACGACAATCCCTACGTCCTCGACAGGGTCAAGGTTCTCAGGGTGTATCAGCTAACGGAAAAGGAGAAGCTCTTTCTATTCAGGTTTGAAGATCCAGAGATAGCCGAGAACTGGACCTTCAAGCCAGGACAGTTCGTTCAGCTCACCATACCCGGTGTTGGTGAAGTCCCGATAAGCATCTGCTCGTCCCCCATGAAGAGAGGATTCTTCGAGCTCTGTATTAGGAAAGCGGGAAGAGTCACAACCGTCGTTCACAAGCTCAAGCCGGGTGACACTGTCCTTGTCCGCGGGCCGTACGGAAACGGTTTCCCTGTCGATGAGTGGGAAGGAATGGACTTGCTCCTCATCGCCGCGGGATTGGGAACGGCCCCACTCAGGAGCGTCTTCCTCTACGCCATGGACAACCGCTGGAAGTACGGAAACATAACCTTCATCAACACTGCCCGCTACGGAAAGGACCTCCTCTTCTACAAGGAACTTGAAGCGATGAAAGACCTCGCAGAGGCCGAGAACGTCAAGATAATCCAGAGCGTAACCAGAGACCCGGACTGGCCGGGCCGGCACGGAAGGCCGCAGAACTTCATCGTCGAGGCCAATACCAACCCGAAGAATACCGCAATAGCTGTCTGCGGTCCACCTAGGATGTACAAGGCTGTCTTCGAGGCGCTCATCAATTACGGTTACCGCCCCGAGAACATCTATGTAACGCTGGAAAGGAAAATGAAGTGTGGAATAGGCAAGTGCGGCCACTGCAACGTCGGAACGAGTACGAGCTGGAAGTACGTCTGCAGAGATGGACCGGTTTTCACGTACTTCGACATAGTATCAACGCCAGGACTGCTGGACTGAGGTGGTGGAGATGGAGAGGAAGGTTCGCATAGGGTTTTACGCTCTTACCTCATGCTACGGCTGCCAGCTCCAGTTCGCCATGATGGACGAGATACTTCAGCTGCTCCCGAACGCTGAAATCGTCTGCTGGTACATGCTTGACCGTGACAGCAGTGAAGATGAACCCGTCGATATAGCCTTCATCGAGGGAAGCGTTTCAACGGAGGAAGAGATTGAGCTCCTCAAGAAGATACGCGAGAATGCCAAGATAGTAGTTGCCGTCGGCTCCTGTGCAGTGCAGGGCGGAGTCCAGAGCTGGGAGAAGGACAAGAGCCTCGAAGAGCTCTGGAAGATCGTTTACGGCGATGGAAAGGTCAAGTTCGAGCCGAAGAAGGCCAAGCCCGTTGAGGAGTACATCAAGGTTGATTACAAGCTCTACGGCTGTCCGCCAGAGAAGAAGGATTTCATCTACGCCATAGGCACCTTCCTCGTTGGCTCTTGGCCGGAGGACGTCGATTACCCGGTCTGCCTCGAGTGCAGACTGAAGGGCAACCCATGCATCCTCATCGAGAAGGGCGAGCCGTGCCTTGGCCCGATAACGAGAGCGGGCTGCGACGCAAGGTGTCCGAGCTATGGAATAGCGTGCATTGGCTGCCGCGGAGCTATAGGTTACGATGTTGCATGGTTCGACTCACTGGCCAGGACATTCAAGGAGAAGGGCCTCACTAAGGAAGAAATCCTCGAAAGAATGAAGATTTTCAACGCACACAATCCAAAGCTAGAGGAGATGGTCGATAAGGTCTTCCAGGAGGTGAAAGAATGAAGAACCTCTATCTTCCAATCACCGTCGATCACATAGCTCGCGTAGAGGGCAAAGGCGGCGTTGAAATAATCGTCGGTGACGACGGTGTCAAGGAGGTCAAGCTCAACATCATTGAGGGCCCGAGGTTCTTTGAGGCGATAACCGTCGGCAAGAAGCTCGACGAGGCTTTGGCCGTTTATCCTAGGATATGCTCCTTCTGTTCAGCAGCCCACAAGCTCACTGCCGTTGAGGCGGCTGAAAAGGCAATTGGCTTTGAGGTACGCGAGGAAATACAGGCCCTCAGGGAGGTTCTCTACATTGGAGACATGATAGAGAGCCACGCACTCCACCTCTACCTCCTCGTCCTGCCAGATTACATGGGCTACTCCAACCCGCTCAAAATGCTTGACAAGTACAAGAAAGAGATCAACATTGCCCTTGACCTTAAGAACCTCGGAAGCTGGATGATGGACGAGCTCGGTGCAAGGGCCATCCACCAGGAAAACGTCGTCATGGGCGGTTTTGGCAAGCTCCCCGACAAGACTACGCTGGAGAAGATGAAGAAGAGGCTCCAGGAGGCCCTCCCACTTGCAGAATACACCTTCGAGCTGTTCTCCAAGCTTGAGCAGTACGAGGAAGTCGAGGGGCCGATAATCCATATGGCCGTCAGGCCGAGGGGAGACGTCTATGGCATATACGGCGACGCCATAAGCGTCAGCGACGGTTTCGAGTTCCCGAGCGAGGACTACAAGAAACACATGGTTGAGCGCGTTGTGGAGCACAGCTTCGCCAAGCACAGCTTCTACAACGGGGAGAAGCCCTTCATGACGGGAGCCATATCGCGCGTCGTCAACCATGCTGATAAGCTCTACGGAAGGGCAAAGGAGCTCTACGAGAGCCACAAGGACTTACTCAGGCCAACCAACCCCTTCGCCAACAACCTCGCCCAAGCGCTTGAGTTAGTGTACTTCATGGAGAGGGGCATCGACCTTATCGACGAGGCCCTCGCTAAATGGCCGATAAGGCCGAGGGACGAGGTAGCTGTAAAGGACGGCTTCGGTGTCAGCACCACCGAGGCACCGCGCGGAATCCTCGTCTACGCGCTCGAAGTGAAGGACGGAAGGATAGCCTACGCCGATATAATAACGCCGACAGCCTTCAATCTCGCCATGATGGAAGTACATGTCCGCATGATGGCAGAGAAGCACTACAACGACGACCCCGAGAGACTGAAGTATCTCACCGAGATGGTCGTCAGGGCCTACGACCCGTGCATTTCCTGTTCGGTGCACGTAGTGAGGCTTTAGCCATATCTTTTTATCCCCCTGTCCTATTTTCCTTTGGAGGTTTAAGGCAATGCGAACCCTTATCCTCGCCCTTGGCAACGAACTGATGAAAGACGACGGCGTCGGCCTGAAAGTCGGCAGGCTTCTGGCGGAAAAAGGTTACAACGTTCTCGAAGTTGGCACAGACATATTCATGCTCCAGAGCCATTACAATGGAGAGGAAAGGCTCATAATCATCGACGCCATACTTAGCGAAAAGTTCAAGCCGGGAGAAATAATCCACGTGAGCGGCGAGGAGGTTTTCGAGAAGCTGAAGGCTGAAATCAGGAGTGCACACTTCATGGGGGCAATAGACGGGCTCAAACTCCTCATGGCACTCGATGAGAGGCTCGCCAACGTTGAAATCCACTTCATTGGGATCGTTGCGAAGGAAATTGACCTTGGCATGGAGCTGAGCGAGGAAGTCGAGAAGGCCCTTCCGAAGGCTGCTGAGCTTGTTGAAGAATTGGCCAAAAAATAAATTCTACAGTTAAAAATGAAGTCAGCCAAAGAGGAGCTCGAGCTCCTTCTTCATTATGCTTCTGTTCATCGCGAGGTGGATTATAATCAGGAACATCATTATTATGCCGTACTGGGCCCTGAGCTTGAGAAAATCCAGCTGAGTCATTCCTAAGAAGCTTCCGGTTTTGCTGGCGATTATCGTCCCAATCGTTATGAATACCACACCTAGGAACATCACGAACAGAAGCAGCGAGAATGCAGCCTTTATCTTCAGCTTCTTCCTCATTTTCGGGTTTTTCTTTGCCTCTTCAAACGCTTTAGCCATTGGGTCCATGTTATCACCCACAAAAGAAATGAAGAACCAGTTAAAATCCTTAGTTCGGATTCACAGGGAAAAAACGACTAAAATTAGGGAGTATAAGAAACAAAGAGAAAAATCTTCAGTCACATTCCACCGCTCACTGCCAGCTCAATTATCTTCCTTATCTCCACGAGGAACTCCATCGGGATATCCTTGAGCATCGGTTCGAGGAAGCCCTTGACTATGAGCTGAGTAGCCTTTTCCTCGCTCAGGCCCCGGCTCATGAGGTAGAAGAGCTCCTCCTCACGGATTTTACCTATAGCCGCCTCGTGACTCAGCTCAGCGTCGTCAACCCTGCTGACCAGGCCCGGATATGTCTCCATCACCGCTCTGTCACTCATCAGCAGGGCGTCGCAGCTTATGTGTCCCTTGGTTCTTGGCGCCTCAGCCACTATCTTACCCCTCGTTATTACCGTGCTCTCGTCCATTATCACGGCCTTGCTGGCGTTTATACCCGCGGCTTCCCTTCCCTGGAGGTACATCTCGCCGCCAAGATCAACATACCAGTCCTTCTGACCGAGGATGATTCCGTTGAGCTCGACGTAGCCATTCTCCTCAACCCAGTACTTGGGGTTCGCTATGTTGCTCCTGCCAGTTCCGAGACCAACGGTGGTGTTAATGAAGCGGGCGTTCTTTCCTATTCTAGCTCTCGTCATTGGTCTCGTGTGAACGTACTCAGGCCAGTTCTGGAGGACCGTGAGCTGTACCTTTGCCCCATCATGTATGTAAGCCTCAGTCATGTCAAGGTGAAGAGAGTGCCTAACCAGAACCGGTGCAGTACAGCCCTCTATGAGGTGGAACTCGGTGTTCCTCTCGGCGATGATTATGATGTGCGGCGCCTGGGCGAGGGCGCTCTCCTGGATGAGGAAGAACAGGTGAAGCGGGAAGGGAACCTTCAGACCTTCCTTGACATATAGGAAGATGCCCCCGTTCCACACTGCTGTATGGTAGGCGGCCATCTTGCTCTCATTAACGCTGAACATCTGGAGGAAGTGCCTCTTTACGACGTCGGGATACTTCTTCACAGCCTCCTCCATAGGAAGAACTATGAGGCCCTTTTTAGCCCACTCCTGAAGGAACTGGTTGTAGATTATGCCCGTGTCCGTCTGAACAGCCAGTCCAGCGATGTACTTCTGCTCGACCTCGCTTATGCCGAGCCTGTCGAGGAGTGCCTTCATCTCTGGAGGGAGGTCATCGAGGCTCTCTATGTGCTCTGGGAGGCCCTCTATCTCGGGCTTGGCTATGAACCTCAGCAGTTCGTCCTTGCTAATGACCGGATCATTGTGAGGAGCCTTCTCGAAGGCTTCTAAGCCTTTGTACCTTATGCGCGTCATCCACTCCGGCTCTTTGTTTCGCCTCGCGAGGTTCTCTATCTCCTGCGCTATGATCTCCTTGGCCTCCTGAATGGTTATCTCACTCATCGCAACCACACTCCTCGAAAATCTTCTGGAAGCCCTTCTCCTCGATCTCCTTCACGAACTCGCCTCCGCGCTCAAGGACGATTCTGCCGTCCTTCATCACATGAACCCTAAACTTGCTTGGGTCGAGGTGCTGGAGTATCCTGCCATAGTGAGTTATCAGGAGAATCGCCGTTCCCTTCTCGTGAAGCTCATCTATCTTCCTCGAGATGACACTGAGTGAATCGACATCGACACCGCTGTCAGGCTCATCGAGGATGAGGAGCTTCGGCTCAAGAAGAAGTGCCTGGAGAATCTCAAATCTCTTCCTCTCACCGCCGGAGAAGCCGACGTTAACGTACCTCATGAGATCCTCCTCTTTGAACCAGAGCCCCTTTGCGGTCTCAACAATCATGTCGTACGCCTCGGCGAGATCAATCCCCTTAACCTCCGCAAGAACCTGCTGGAGGAATTCCATTATCCTGACGCCTTCAACCTCCTCCGGATGCTGAAAGGCCAGCATTATCCCCCTCTTGGCCCTCTCGTCCGGGGGGAGATTAGTTATGTCCTCACCGTTGAAGAGTATTCTCCCGTTCCTGACTTCATACCTCGGATGACCCACAATGGTCAGCGCCAGCGTTGACTTTCCGGATCCGTTTGGCCCCATGATTACATGAAACTCCCCATCTCCCACGGAAATGTTCACACCTTTGAGAATCTCCTTGCCTCCAACTGCGACCTTGAGGTTCTCTATGTTGAGCACTCTCTCACCTCCACGGTAACCTCGACTGGCCATTTTTTAAGCATTTCTGGCCAAAGATGTAGAAGGCTATGAAAAGAATGTCCCGTGTGAGAAAGGTTGGAAAAAGTGTCTCAAAGGGAAAGAGGCAGGGTCTCCCGGATCCTCCTGAGAAGCTCCCTCTTCTTCTCGCTCTCCTCGAGGGATATCTCAAGGACTTCGTCGATGGTCTCGACCGGGAATATCTGGACCTTTTCGGCCTTGTCCTTGCTCAAGAAGACGTCCTTCTCGTTGCTCTTGGGGATTATGACCGTCTTTATGCCAGCCTCTATTGCGGCCTCTATCTTTGGTGTTGCACCGCCTATCGGCAGCACCTCGCCACGGACACTGAGCGAACCTGTCATGGCCACGTCCTGCCTTATCGGAATCTCCTCAAGGGCTGAAATAACAGCGGTGGCAACGCTTATGCTGGCTGAATCGCCCTCAACGCCCTCGTAGGTCTGGAGGAACTGGACGTGAATATCGTAGCGGCTTATGTCCTCACCTTTGTACCTCTTGATTATCGCCGAGACGTTCTGAACGGCTTCCTTCGCTATCTCGCCGAGCTTTCCTGTAACTATAATCTTTCCTTCTTCTTTGCTCGCAGCCGGGGCGACAACTGCCTCAATCGGGAGCACGATACCGCTCTGCTCACCTATGACGGCAAGACCATTGACGCGGCCTATCTCGCTACCCTCGGTCTTGATGACTTGGTACTCCTTCTTGCGCTCGATGTACCAGTCAGCAAGCTGCTTCTCGAGGGGTTTGGCCATTTTGACTGCCTCAATGACGTCTTCCCTTTCCACGTACTTCTTGCCCTTCTTGACAGCTATGTCACCAGCAGCTCTGACGATACCGCCGAGGTCTCTGAGGCGGAGCGTGAGGTGACCTTTTCTTCCGGCCCTCTTCTGGGCCTCCCTGACTATCTCCTCCACAGCCTCCTTCGTGAAGTGGGGTATTTTTCCGTCGCGCTTGACCTCTTGAGCCACGAACTGAACGAGCTTGCGCCTGTTCTCTATCGTGTCCGGCATGGTGGTGCGCATGTAGACCTCGTAACCGTAACCCCTGATCCTCGAGCGGAGTGCAGGGTGCATCTTGTCCACTGTATCGAGGTTTCCAGCCGCGACGAGGATGAAGTCACACGGAACGGGTTCAGTCCTTACCATCGCACCGCTTGACATTTCACTCTGGCCGGTTATCGGGAACTTCTTCTCCTGCATGGCGGTAAGGAGGCTCTGCTGCATCTTAAGGCTGAGCGTGGCAATCTCGTCTATGAAGAGGACTCCCTTGTGAGCGCGGTGTATCATTCCTGGCTCAACGCGCTCGTGGGCAGGAGTGCCGAGCCCACCACTCTGGAAGGGGTCGTGTCTGACATCACCAAGGAGCGCTCCCGCGTGGGCGCCGGTCGCATCGATGAAAGGAGCTTTGGTTCTTCCGCAGTTGTCCACGAGAAGCTTGGGAACGAGGACCGTACTCTTAAGGCGCATATTAGAGAGGGCCATTATTGTAAGTATAACAACGAAGAGTCCCATCAGAAGCGTAGTCGCACTGAAGTCAATGAAAAGTGCGAGCATAACGGTAAACATGACAAAGAGGAGGATGTAGGATTTTACGCTCTCCTGGCTCTTGGCCTTCTCGCGGTATTTCTCTACAATACGCCTGCCTTGACAGGCAGGGACGGTCTTGATCTTGGGCATGTTCTCGTCTTCAGGGTTGGGGAAAACGAGGATATCCTCTAGAGTTTCGGTTGGCAACAGCTCGGCCATGGCCTGACCGAGCATAGACTTACCTGTTCCCGGCTCGCCTATCAGAAGCACGTGCCTTTTCTGGTTGGCAGCAGTTTTGATGACCTCAACCGCGTGTTCTTGGCCGATGACTTGGTCGATGAGCTTCTCGGGAACTTCGATTTCCTCAGTTGTCGTAAACTCAATACCAAGCTCTAAGCTCTCTCCGTACTCCCTGGGGGCCAGGGCTTCCCTCTTAATCTTCTCGTCGTCCCCCATTTTCCTTCCCTCTTTTACTCTCTCAAACTCGAATGCTCAATGCAATTTATAACTTTTTTGAGATGGTCAAGAAAAAGCTAAAATAGGCCTGACATCCATTAAGAATTGGTGAAAACGATGAAGGTTGAGGATCAGATTATCTTCACTGCCAGTCACGGAAGCTGGAAGGTGGGAGACAGGCTTCGCAACATGGAAGACGAGAAAGTGGCTCACTTCCTCGCGAGCGTCGCCAACACCGTGAACTTCAAGATACCAGAGTACCTAACGGAGGTCATGAACATCGCCGGGATAATGAGCCTCGCCGAAGAGATAGCCAAAAAAGACCTGAACGACGCGGTGGTTGCCCTTAAATCCCCCGGAACGGCAAGAAAGCTCGGTGCCCTCGTCTTCGAGGAGGACAAGAAGCTGAAGAAGCACCTCGTTGAGGTCGCGAAGGCAGTCCTCGTCAGGGAGGTCCTCGAGAAGAAGGTTACCGTCGATTACCCAGAAGAGCCCCTGAGGGAGGTAAAAATCGTTCTCCCCTATAACGAGGATCACGTCAACTTCACGGCATTCAATCTCAGTGCCGAGCACGGGAAATGGAGGGTGGTGAAGAGACTGATAATCGACGAAAAGACACCGATGGCCGACGTCGCGAGGCTTCTGGCGAGCATAAACGAGACGATAACTCTAAAGCTCCCCGTTTACGCGGGCATAGACGTGGAAGGTATTGATGCCTGGTTCGCGGAGTTCAAGAAAGTTAAAAAGGCGGACATTCCAGCCGTCGTTGAGAAGTACAAGCACTTCCAGGCGGAGAATTACGCAAGAGAGGGCTTTGAGGAGCATGCCAGGGTTTACGCCCTCAGGAAGGCCCTCGAGAAGATAGGCCTTCCGCTCGACGTTCCGGCCAAGAACCTCGAGAAATACCTGGAGAAGAAATGATGAGGCCGAGGACACCCGAGCGGAGGCGATGAGGAATCTTCGCTTCGCTGATTTCCCAATTTTCGGAGGTGGGAAAATGAAAAAGGTTGTTTTCACGGAAAACGCCCCAAAACCGATAGGGCCCTACAGTCAGGGAATAGTCGCTGAAGCGGGTAGGTTGCTCTTCGTTTCCGGCCAGATACCAATAAACCCTGAGACAGGAGAGCTCGTGGAGGGTCCAATAGAGGAACAGGCAAAGCAGGCAATTGAGAACCTGCTAGCAGTAGTGAAAGCCGCCGGCGGAAGCGCTGAGAACGTCGTTAAAGTTACAGTATATCTAAGAGACATAAACGACTACGCCAAGTTCAACGAGGTTTACGAGAAATATTTCTCAGAGTCCAAGCCGGCCAGGGCGGTAGTCGAAGTCTCCAATCTGCCGAAGGGCGTTAAGGTTGAGATAGAGGCAATTGCCGCTCTTTGATATCCTCTTTTGATTATTTTTCGGTGAGCAAGATGGAAACCGTCAAAATTAGAAGGGAGCTCTTGGAGTATCTCCTTGAATTAGCCCGCGAATTCTATCCCAACGAGTTCGCTGGCTTTTTGAGGGAGAGGAATGGCGTTTTTGAAGAGGTTCTTATAGCCCCAGACCCTCATTTTGGGAGGAGCTCGGCTTTCTTCAACACATGGATGCTGCCCTACGACGAGAGCATAAAGGGAACCGTTCACTCGCATCCTGGCCCAAATCCCTGGCCATCCCAGGCGGATCTGAACTTTTTCTCCAAGTTTGGAGGAGTCCATCTGATAATTGCCTACCCTTTTACAGAAGACAGCGTAAGGGCCTATAAAAGTGATGGAAGCCGTCTGAAGGTCGAAATCCTTGACTAATTTCATGTGAAAATTCTTAAAAAGACGTGGCCCCAATCTGCTAATTGGTGTTGTAGCATGAAGGTTAGGGAAGTTCTGAAAGAACTGGATGAGAAGCAGAGAAGGACTGTCCTTCAGTGTTCGGAGACCTGTGGCATCCCTGACCTGGACAAGGAGGTTGATCTTCAGGTAGAAGAGGACGTCATGAAGTTCCTCAAGGCACTCTCAAACCCGCTGAGGCTCAGGATACTCAAGATCCTGAAGGACAACTGGCTCTGCGTGTGTCTGATATCGAAGATACTTGACCAGGATCAGACTCTGATCAGCCATCACCTCCGCACACTAAAGGCTCTAGGCCTGATACTCGAAAGGAAGGAAGGCAAGATGCACTTCTACAGAACGAACACGGAGGTTCTCGAGGGATACCTCGCAAAGGTGAGAACTGAACTGGTGTGAGCTATATGAACGACCATCAGCGAAGAGTTGACGACCTTGTCAAAGAATTCGGCGGATACTGGAGTCCCTTCGAGATGCTCGCAGCTTTGATGGAAGAGATTGGAGAACTGGCCGATGAACTCTTGAAAATTGAAGGTGTTAAGGGAAAAGGCGACCCAGAAAAGCTGAAGGAGGAGCTCGGCGACGTCATGTTCGCCCTCTCATGTATAGCCAACTATTACGACGTGGACCTTCTGAGTGCCTTGGAGAAGAGTATAGAGAAGTACAGGAAACGTGACGAGGATCGATGGAGTAACACTGGTGGATAAAATCTCCCAGTATACTCACATTCTTTTGTAACATTATGGTTTAGGATATAACCCAGTTTTAAAGTTGCAGATGTCATTTAGGATAACCTAATGGTTAGAAATCCTCCAAATTGTCGAAACATTTTTATAATTAGGGGCATAATCTCAAACATAATTCCTGGAGGTGAAGGTGGTGGCGGATAAAATAAACGGAATCGACATAAGGATTTTGAAGCTCCTCGCCAAGAACGCCCGTTTGACCTACAAGGAGCTCGCCGAAATTCTGGGCACGACAAGGCAGAGAATCTCCAGGAGAATGGATCGCCTTGAGAGAAACGGTATAATCAAAAAGTATACTATAATCCCCAACTATGATGCTCTTGGATACATTCACGTTATTCTCGGAATAACTGTCAAACCTTCGATTGACCTCGATGAGGTAATTTCTTCCCTGAAGGA
This sequence comes from Thermococcus sp. LS1, assembly GCF_012027395.1. NCBI lineage: Archaea > Methanobacteriati > Methanobacteriota > Thermococci > Thermococcales > Thermococcaceae > Thermococcus > Thermococcus sp. LS1. Next base: position 296,018 of record NZ_SNUJ01000002.1, on the reverse strand, counting down.
GGATGAAAACATCAAGATAATCCAGCGCGCCATCGGCTCACACAATTTGGTCATCCACATCGTTGGTCCAAAGGACATGAAGGAACTGGAGAGAATAATCGCCGATGTCTCCAAGAAGATACCAGGCATTGACAAGCTCGATATAACCTTCGTCACAGACACCGTGAAGTTTGAGGTTCTCTGATTTCTTTTACTTCCTTCGTCAATGGACGAAGGAAAGAATAATAAAGCCTCAGTGGGGCAGTTTTTCCAGGTGACAGGGATGCTCGAGAGACTGGCCGTGGACGTTGCAGTAGTGGCAGGGCTTGGCATAGGATCGTACAAACTGAAAGCCCTTGATTCTAAGGGTGCTTTGGCAGCTGTAGCCGTCGGTCTGATCGTTCTGGAGCTTGGTGGTTTTTATCCATTCTTGGCGATGGTAATCTTTGTGGTTCTTGGAGTCCTTGCAACTAAGTACCGGTTCAGGGAGAAGGCAAAACTCGGCCTTGCTCAGAGCAGAAACGGTGTGAGGGGCTGGGGCAACGTCCTGGGCAATGGCCTTGCCGCGGTAATCTTTCTGGCCTTTGAATACTTCTCCCATATGGACGTTTTCTGGGCAGCTGCCTTTGCTTCGATAGCTACAGTTAATGGAGACACCCTTGCGAGCGAACTTGGAAAGATTTTCGGAAAAAAGCCAAGGTTAATAACCACCTTCGAGCCAGCCAGACCCGGTGTCAACGGAGCTATTTCGTGGCCCGGAGAGCTGTTCGCACTTTTAGGTTCTTTCATTATGGCCCTATTCGCACTTCCACTCACAGAGCAAAAGGTCATAATGCTCTTGGCTGTTACCGTTGGCGGATTTATCGGAGTCAACTTAGACAGCCTTATTGGAGCTACCCTTGAAAACGAGGGGATAACAAATAATAACTCGACGAACTTTCTTGCTTCACTCTTTGGCGGTTTCATCGGTGCACTTCTCTTCTACGTCCTCGCGTGAAGTTTAAAAGAAAACCCGAGAAAGCCTGACTGGCGGATGATGACTACGGCGGATTCCTGAGCGGTGAGGAAGACCTTAGGGTCTGACGCCGCTGTACAATTATGGAATTAAAGAAAAACGTAAAAACTTACTCTTCTCCTTCCCTCGTTCTGGCGTATTCTTCGTAGATCTCCCACATGGACACAAGGGCCGCAGGGATGCCATGTTCAGTTGCGAAGGTCATGTACGGTGCTAAGTCAACAACATAATCCGCGAAGCGGAAGAGGCCGCGCGGTATGCCCTCACGGGAGCCGACGAAGATAACAACTTCCTTCGCGTAGTACATATCCCTGGCGAGCTTATCCTTCACCTCAGCCAGTGTCGGTCCCTTGGGGTCGGTGATTATGAGGAGCCTCTTGTTCCTCCGCTTATCGCGAACGACCTGGTAGAGATCCCATACGTTGACTGGAACTTTCTCGACTTTCCAGGGATAAGCCTCGCGCTGTATCTGATATCTGCTCTCCTGGCCGATCTTGACGCCCCTAATGAACTCCATTAGCTCAAAAGCGTCTATCTTCTCCTTGGGAGCTATGATGAGCTCCTTAACTTCAAAGGCCTGAGCGGCCCTCCCAATCTTCTCACCGAAAGACCTGCAGGTCTTGTAGTCGCCCCAGTAAGGCATCTGAACGAGGGTAACTTTGCGGAAGAGCTTCCTCGCGTCTATCTTGTCCGGCGTAAACTTCCTGTACTCTTCGCCTGGAAGAACAGAGATGTAAGCTCTATCTCTTATTATCTCTACTTGAACGATCTTATCCGGCCAACTGAGGTTAACGTCAGCGTTTGTCAGCTCTCTGACCTTTGCCCCAAGCTCCCTGTTCACGTCAATGCTCGAGAAGTCGTGCTTCCCTCTACGCTTGGTCTTGACTGCAAAGGTCTCATTTTCATCGATGAGTTTTGCAACATCCTCTGCCACGCTCAAGATGGCGTCAAGCCGAGCGGGAACCTCATGGAGAACTTTTATGGCCCTCTCGACTTCTGGAATTTCAAGAATCTTCTCCTCGGCTTTCTCATCTTCTGTCTCAACTATAACAAGACCCGAGTAGCCCATAGGAGACGCCCAAACTTCCGCATCTGGAAGAACCTCTCGAATGTAGTTAGCGGCAACGCTCTCCATTCCCCTCTGAGTCTTAACGAGAAACTTCACACTCTCACCTCCAGAGAGAGAATGATTGGGCCTTTAAAAGCCTGCCGAGAAGAGAATCTGGAAGGTATAGAGAAGGGGGTTGAGAGGCCTTCAGGCCTCCGGCTCTGCGAGGACCTTTATCTTCCTTATCTCGGCCCTCTTAATCGGGTAGATCTTCCTGGCTTCCTTGGCTATCTCGGTGGCCATCTTGCCGGTGACTGCCTCGAGGATGAAGTCCTTGTAGTTGAGCTCCTCGGCCTTCTTGTAGATGATGTCCCTCATTATCTCCCTGATAGCTCTCTCCTGGCTGGTCTGTATGCGCCTGTAGGCGATGACCATACCCATAACGCGGAGCTTGTAGCCGTCCTTGGTGGTGATGTTGAATATGCCATCAACCCTGGTGGTCCTTCTCCTGACGAGGCTCCTTATGTAGCTCCTAGCGAGGGTGTGGCCCTTAAACTTGGTGTAGGCGTTCTGACCCTTGACGTCGTAGACCTGGAAGTAGAGCTTGACCTGACCCTTGGTGAAGTCGCCGGTGAGGTCCTTGAGGGTAGTCTCAATGACGCGACCGATGACCTTCTCGGGGTCATCAGCGGGGGTGAGGCCTATCTCCTTGTTGCCGAAAAAGTCCGGAGCGTAAACCACGTACCACTCTTTCATCTTCCACTTATCCTTGGTAGCAGCAGCCCTCTTCCTTGGGTTACCCTTTGCCATCTTAACACCTCCAACCTTTCACGTGACATCTTCGGCGATTTTGATTGAAAACACCAAATCGTCCAGCGCTTTGATGAGTGTTTCAATCTCACCCGAGTATTTAACCTTTGTTATGACGTCCCCATCTTCCCATCGGGTTACCACATTTAAACTTTTCTTTAGGCCTTCAGGAAGGCTAGCGTTGTCCACTTCCAGAGCCTGGGCTATAGCCTTCGCCCTCTCCTCGCTCCCGTAGTGCCAGATGATTTTCGCCGTCGCTTCAATCCGCAACGTTCCTGCCCTCCCTGAGCTGTCTTCCAAGAACCTCGTTGAAATACCTGATGAACTCGTTTATCTTGTCCTTCGGGAAGCGTATGCCAGCAGCTATAGCGTGACCTCCACCTTCACCGCCGAGCTTCTCTGCCACTTCCTTCAGAGCTTCTCCAAGGTGGTAGCCCTTCGCTAGGGCCTTCTCGGTGGTTCTAGCGGAGCCCTTCACGAGGTTTGGATCCTCGTCACTGTCAGCCAGGACGACCACGGGCTTCTCTGGGTCAACCAGGCCCGCGTTTATCGCTATGTTAGCCGCTATGCCCACCAGAGTATCGCGGATGTTTTTGCCAGCGTAGAAGACGTAGGCGTGCTCTCCTTCGTCGGCCATACTCCAGTTTTGGATGAGGAACTTTCTAGCCTCGATCTGCTCTCTCTTGTAATCGTCGAGCATCTTTCTGGCCCTCTTATAGGCCTCTTCGTCGCCGAGGCAGATTGCAACACCGAGCGTTCCAGCGTTCAGCCTTCCGGTGGCATTGAGGAGTGTGGCGAACTCTCTCGCCTCGTGCCTGGGGTCGCCCTCAGGGTAGAGGGGACTTATGACAACGTCACCGATGAGCCTGTCTATGGCCTCCTTCGGGGCACCGTGCTTTATCAGGTGAATGACAAGGGCGTCGTGGAGCCGTCTTTTCTCCTCCTCACGGAGCTGCCAGTACTTCATGTCAGGATCGAAGCCCTTAGCCCTGAGGAACTCGATGGCCTTCCTCTCGTCACCAGTTATTTCGGGTATTTCTGGATTTGTTGCGTAGGCCAGCATTTGGGCGAGAGTTCTGCTTTCCCTACCGAAGAGGCGGAGCTCCTTCCTGACCTCCAGAATGCCGAGCCTCTTCCCGTCCTCAATGATGTCGAGATTCATGCCGTGGAAGGTGCCGTCTATCTCCTGCATATCGCCGACTGCCCCAACGATGGTAATGTAGGCCAAATCCCTGTTTTTCTCGTTCATCTCTCTAGCAACGAAGTAGGCAACGCCCGACCCGCTCAGGTCGCGAACGCTGTTGGCTCCAAATGGCACTGGATTGACAAGCAGGTGAGAATCTGTGGAAAACTCGTCCTTCTCCGGTGGGTGGTGGTCAGCAACGACAACGGTCGCTCCCTCGAGGTACTTCTCGATGAGTTCGATTGAGCCGCTCCCGAGATCGCTGAAGACGTATATCTTGTGCTTCTCCGCGGCAAGCTCCTGGATAAGCTCTTCGCTGAGCTGCTTGACAATGCTGAGCTGGAAGCTACCGCCCTCACGTAATATTGCCTTCGCCAGAATCGCCCCGGCAGTTATTCCGTCCGCATCGCGGTGGGAGATTATCCTTATAGTGTGCCCTAGCTCGATGTGCATCTTGATTAGCTCTGCTCCTTCACGGGCCTTCTCCAAGAAAGCGCCCTTGTCCATTTTACCACCTTATAAGAAGGAAAGGGGAATCAGCGAACCAGGAGCTTGGCCTGCTCTGGGTCGTAGCGCCACTTCGCTGGCAGCTTGCCGGTTCTCCTGTAGTACTTGACGAGCCTCCTGATTTTGCTCTCGGTGAGCTGGAGACCGCGCCTTGAGTGCTTGTCCTTCGGGTGCATCTCGAGGTGCTTCCTGAGCTTGACGGCCTTCCTGATAAGGGCCATGAGGTCCTCCGGAATCTCAGGAGCGAGGCCGTTCTCCTCGAGTATCTTGGTTATCTTCTTGCCGGTGATGAGCTTGACGCTCGGAATGCCGTACTGGTCCCTGAGGATGGTTCCTATCATGGCCGCGCTGTAGCCTTCCTTCCTGAGCTTAATAACGAGCCCCTCGACCTCCTCCGCCGTGTACTCGACCCAGGTCGGCGGAGCGGTCCTCGGTGGCCTCTTAGAACCAGACTTACCCCTCTTTCTCGCGTGTATCCTTGCCATATCATACACCTCCCGGTGACGGCCAGCTCCCGCCAGCCGCCCCTTCGCATCAGCCTAAAAGAAGGAGTTTAAAAAGTTTGCCATCAGTGACAACTGACGGCTCCGCCTTCTTTTCCAGTCCAGCTGCAACTGTCCACAAGGTTTCCGCTCGCATCGTAAAGGTACGCGGTGTCGCCGTCATTGTTCCAGACAGCACTCTTTTCGCCCCAGTAAAGGTCTGTGTCGGTGTCTGTACCTGAGCCAGTATGTACAGTTACCGTTTTTCCAGCTTTCAGAATAAATTCACTTGGGAAAATGTACGTGTGTCCTTTTTCATCCACCAATCTCCATCCACCTAGGTTTTCATCTAAACATCCAAGGTTTGCAATAACTACGTACTCGTCATTTAGGTTCGAATGATCCCATCCTTGAGCATCATAGTGAACATAGTATATCACTACCTCAGACGTCCCGTTGCATGACTGATTTGCCAGTTCCTGAGCTATTTCGTTTGAGATAGCTTCCATTACAGCCGTGTAATCAGAAGTCATCACTGCCAGCTGGTGAATGACAAACAGTACTATTACCAGTGCTACAGCAATAAGGAACAAATACTCGATACTAGAAACTCCTCGTTTCATATTTATCACCTTGTACATTTTTAATTATGGTACCTAAAGTAAATAAAAGTTTCTCCATCTGTACTAGCCCTTCTTTTGGGTTCCTAACTTCAAAAGAGATGTAACACTTCATGTTCTAACTATCAGTAATTGTGCTGGAAATAAGATAAAACTTAAGGAAGAAATCCTTGTAAATATCCGTGACGAAACCTACCACTACAACAGCGACCCGTACAGAATAGAAATTATCAAGCGGGAACAATTTCCCGCCAGCCACCCCTTTGCGTTGGAAATTAAGGGGAGGTTTAAAAGGTCTGCCCGCGATTGTTATTATTCAAAAGAGTTTTAAGCAAACGAGTAATTGTAGTTATATGCGGAAGCTGAAGGAGCTCACACCGTGGGAGATAGGAACAATACAGAACAGAGTTTTCCATTTGCGTGAATCTGGAATGAGCTACTCCAAGATTAGGGAGACGATAATGACGGAATTTAACGTTTCCGTCTCAAAGGCAACAGTTCTTAGGTGGTGCAAGGGAACTCACAACACGTTTAACAAAACCAAGCGCGTCAATCTAAAACCCTCCCCAGAGCTGGCCTACATCGTTGGGGTCTATCTTGGAGATGCCTCCGTTAGCGAGACTGGCAACTATCAGTACAGAATCCGCCTGAAGGTTGTGGACAGAGATTTCGCCCAGAATTTTGAAAGAGCTTTGAGGGCAATGGGAGCGAATCCAAGAACGGGCTTTGAGCGCAATCGGGGCAGAGCCGATAGATGGTGGGTGGAGGTTACCAACAAGGAGCTGTTCATGTTCCTAAAAGGGCCAAAAGAACGGCTCTCTAAGACTGCCGGGACGTATCCAAAGGAATTTTTGAGGGGATTCTTTGACAGCGAGGGAACGGTAGTGTTCAACAGAAAATCAAGAACGCTCTATGTGTCGGCTTCGAACTATGACTTGGACGTGCTAACACTTTGTGAGGAGTTGCTAAAAAGGCTGGATATAGATTCGAAGATCTATCTTCACCGTGGGAAAGGCACTCCAGTGAACATTAGGGGTAAAATGTATCAGTATAACTCTGACTTATACAGAATAACGATTCAGCGAAGAAGGAGCGTGTTTAATTTTTACAGAGCGGTTGGATTTTCAATACAAAGGAAGCAACTTAAGTTAAAAGAAGCTTTGGAGCTTTTGGGCATGTTCAAAAAAGAACATCAATGCGCAGATATGGCTAAATAGCGGGGGGAGGATTTGAACCTCCGACCTCCGGGTTATGAGCCCGGCGGGCACTCCTAGCTGCCCCACCCCGCTGCACGACCCGTTAGTTAGTCATATGTCGAGAGTTTATAAACTTTACTCCTTATCCCCCCGCAACAGTTTATAACCTTCAAGCGCTAACTTCCCCCAGGTGATAGGATGTACCTGACGAAGGAGGAAGAGCTCATCTTGGCCGGCGAATACGGCTACGCCCTTCAGAAGGCCATGGAGATACTCGTGGCTCTGGGCGAAATCTACGGTGCCGACAGGCTCATCCCAATCAAAAGTGCCCAGGTTGCTGGTGTTTCATACAAAAACATCGGTGACGCTGGAATTGAGTTTCTAAGAGATTTTGCCAACGCTGGGGCAAAGGTAAGCGTCTACACAACTCTCAACCCAGCGGGAATAGGCGACGACGAGTTCATGGAAAAGCAAATGGAGGTTCTGGAGCTTTACAGGAAGATGGGCATAGAAGTCACCTCCACATGCACTCCCTACTACGGGGCAAATCTTCCAAAATTCGGCGATCATTTGGCCTGGAGCGAAAGCTCAGCGGTAAGCTTTGCCAACTCGATTTTAGGTGCAAGGACCAACCGCGAAGGAGGGCCTTCAAGTTTAGCCGCCGCGATAGTGGGCAAAACTCCTAACTACGGCCTGCATCTGGACGAAAACAGGAAAGCAACCGTCATAATCAGTGTTGATGCAAACGTCAGGACTTTCGTGGACTACGCAGCCTTAGGTTATCACCTTGGAAAAATCCTCAGCAACGACGTGCCATACATCAAAGGCTTGAAGCCCGAGATGACTGAGTATCTCAAAGAGATGGGTGCCGCTATGGCCGCGAGCGGCTCTATAGCTCTATATCATGTGGAAGGTGAGACCCCTGAATATAGAGATGCTATAACTGACAAGCTCGAAACGATAACCGTTGAGGATTCCGATATCAGAGCCGTTAAGGAGCAGTTCGCCGATGACTGGAGCGAGATCGACATGATTTTGATTGGCTGCCCCCATACTTCCCTAGCGGAAGTTAAGGAAATCGCCGAGCTACTGAGCATGCGCGGGAGGCCGCTGAAGATACCGCTCTTCATCACGGCGAGCAGAGCGATCAAGGCATTGGCAGATTCTCTAGGCTACACTGAGATCATAGAGCGCTACAACGGCAGGATTATTCCCGACATATGCTTCGTAGTCTCACCGATAAAGGACTGGTACAGAGGAGTGGCCACCAACAGCGGAAAATCAGCCTTCTACTTCCGGTCCTTTGGCTTCAAGGTTAGGCTCGACGATGCGGAGAACATCATAAAGGAAGCACCGTGAGGTGAGAAAATGAAACTCAAGGGCAGAAAGATAGTCGGTGGCGAGGTTGAGGGAGAACTGATAGTCTCTCAGAAGCCCCTTTCCTTCCTCGGTGGCGTTGACCCCGAGACAGGAATAGTTACCGACGCCGAGAGCGATATAAGGGGCCAGAGCATAGCTGGAAAAATCCTGGCATTTCCACGTGGTAAGGGATCAACTGTTGGCTCTTACGTTATCTACGCCCTTAAGAAGAACGGAAAGGCGCCAAAGGCAATAATCGTCGGTGAGGCCGAGACAATAGTGGCAACAGGAGCTATAATAGCGGGTATTCCTATGGTTGATGGCATAGACGTCTCCAAGCTCAAGAGCGGACAGAGGGTCAGGGTCAAAGCCGACGAGGGACTGGTCGAAGTTGAGGAATAGTCTTTTTAAGGCTCATCTCAATTCTTTTTTAGGGAGTGTAAAAAATGCCAAGGGGCATCCACGAGTGCATCAACTGTGGCCACAGGGAGATTCTTGATTCATCCGAGCCACTGCTCGAGAAAGCCTGTCCTCGCTGCGGAGGAGACATGGTTCTGGTGGGATTCTATACGGAGTCCCAAGAGCCCACAGTGCAGGTTCAGCCAAGCAGGCCTTCCCTCCCGGAGAACCTCAAAGAAAAGCTGAAGGAGTTCTATGATCTTGAGCTAAAGCAGATAGATGGCAACGTCTTTGTCTTTGAGGTTCACGGGATAATGGAAAATAACTTTGAGAGATTCCTAAGAGAGCTTGAAGAACTCGGCTATTGGGCTGCTCTCAAGAAGCGTGAGGGTAAAGTGCTGCTCTTTGTCTTCCCTGCCCAGGAAATAAAGGAGGACAACAGGTGGTTGCCGTGGATCTTCCTCATCGCGACGATTTTCACCACATTCTTGGCCGGTTACTACCTCTCGCTGGCCTACATAGATACCCTTAATTACTACGGTCTTCCTGGAATACGAAACCCTTATCTCAACGCGATTGCGTTCTCGATAAGTGTCATGGCAATACTGGGAACTCACGAGCTTGGCCACAAGATAGCCGCGGCGTATCATGGCGTTAGAGCTACAATGCCCTACTTCATTCCCTTCCCCAGCATGCTGGGGACGCTTGGGGCAGTAATTAGGGTAAAATCACCACTGCCCACAAGGAATGCAGCAATAGACCTTGGTATCAGCGGACCAGTAGCTGGGTTTTTGATAGCCCTCCCGGTCAGCATAATCGGACTTAGACTTTCCATTCCAGTGCCAGCGGAACTGGTCCCACCCACAGAAGGCGGTATAGCTTTTGGGGAGAATCTGATATTCCTGCTCTTGGAGTTCACGAGCTTGAGCGTTGAGGAGAGAAAGTTCCTGGCCGAGAAGGGGCGTGAGCTTGTCAATGCTGCATTCTACCTCGTGGGAACGGCTTCCACAAACACATTTGAAGTCATAGAACTGACAAAGCACGCCCAGGACATTGGCACCGATTACGTTGTGATAGCTCCACCCTACTACTGCCCGCTGAACGAGACGGCTCTCTTTAGGCACTACTCAATGGTCGCCGAAAGAACCGATATCCCGATAATCCTCTACAATATTCCGAGCTGCGCAAACCCTCTGAGCGTTCAGCTTATTAAGCGGCTCGCCCTTGAGTACTCGAACATAGCTGGCGTCAAGGAGACGATAGACAGTGTGAACCACGTGAGGGACGTGATCATCGAAGTCAAAGGTGAGCGGGAGGATTTCATGGTGTTCACAGGCCTCGATCAGCACTTCCTTAATACCTTAATCCTTGGCGGTGATGGGGGGATAATGGCGTGCGCAAACTTTGCCCCAGAGGTTCACCTTGCACTCTATAAAGCCTTCCAGGAGAAGCGCTTTAAGGACGCGTTTATCTATGCCCAAAAGCTTGCAAGGCTCTCGAAGGTTTATAACTTGGCCTCATCCTTCGGTTCGGCGATAAAGCTTGCCATGGGCCTCAGAGGCTTCTCAATAAAGCCCGTTCTTAGACCCCCGTATGTCGTCGACGGAGATGATGTAAAAGAAGAAATAAGAAAGCTCCTCCGGGAGGTGCTTTACCACTCGAAAGCCTTGTCTTTTTGAGTGGAGGTGCAGTAAAACTTCCAAGAAGCAATCGGTGAACCGAAACTCTTAAATACTCTTCAGAGTAACAAGGTCTCGAAGAGGCCACTCCATAAAACCCGATGAGATGAGGGATTTCAGAATACCCTCCAGCATTCGTGAGGGTTGACGCTGGAAAGCGTCCTCAAAAACCGCCCTCTTGGATGGTTGAAAACTTTGGAGTGGTCTCTTGACGATAACCCTAACCCGCTCGGGCGGGAAGGGGTAATGGGCTCTAGACCGAGCCTTCGGGCTGAACCGAAAACCCGGTAACGGGGAAGTAGGAGATGAGCCTGTAAACCGATGAAAGCCCTGAAGGGTTGGGGATCATGACTCCCGAGAGGAATCCCCACCCCTCAAGGCAAAGAGGAGGTCAGTGAATCTTGTACCTCAGGAAGGCTCCAAGGCCACCAAAGGCCTTGTAGAACTGCTGGCCCTCATCGGTGTCGAGGGATATTATCTCAACCTCGGCACCGCTCTCTTCTGCCAGCTTTATGAGCTCCTCGGCGACGTCCCACTTCTCGAAGATTATGTTCTGACTGCCGCACTTCGGGCAGTGGGTGAGCTTCTTCTTGTAAACGTGGAACTCCTGCTCGCTCATTGTCTTGAGCTCCTCCCAGCCGCAGGCATTGCACTTCGCCTTAACCCTGACCTTGTCGTAGCCCTCGCTGATGAGGAGCGTGTCAACGGCACCGAGCTCTAGAGCCTTCCTGACTTCCCTCTCGCCGTAGGTTATCAGCCCAGTGTCCTTGACGAGGTGCCTGAAGAAGTCCTGGATGAGCTTCCTCTCCTTCACAGCTTCGTGCTCGCTGAGTATGTTGCTGGCCTTTTCAACGAGCTCTCTGAGGCCGTATTCGCCGTGGTAGCTGATGTCGACGACTCCAATTACCTTCTTTCTGAGCTCATGGTGGAGGTAGTCGCCGTCGACGAACTCCTCCTTAGTCGGTCCCGGACCGCCTATGATGATTCCCTTGAGCTCACCCTTCTCAAGGAGCGGCAGGAAGGCCTTGGTGGCGTGCTCGGCGATTCTCTTCATGAACTCGTGAGTCTCCTGCTCACGAATCCTCTCGTAACGCCTCGCCGACTGACCACCTGCCCTCGTCTTTCCCGGGACGTTTGAGGTGAGCTCGTCGATGACCTCAATCCTCTTGCCCCTCAGAAGGCCTATCGTGGCTTCGTTCTTCTCGACGGTTATTAGACCGTAGGCGTCCTTAACACGGAGCATTTCCTCAAGGGGCTCGGTTACAAAGGTCTGGTCGCAGCGGTAAAGGCGAACCTTAAGGGGTTCCGGCGGAACTATGGCCCAGAGCTTTATATCGCTCACTCCCTCCTGCTCACTCACGTTTCCAACGAAGAGGGCCAAACCATTCTCGGGGGTTTTTCGATAAAGCTTGAGGTGCTGCATGGCCCTCTCAAGGGCACCGAGGACGTTTTTTCGAGTGGACTTTGACTTGATGTTCTGGGCAGTTCCATACTCCTCCCTAAGCTGCTGCATAACCTTGTTTATGTCGTAGCCCGCTGGGATGTAGAGGCTTACAAGCTCGGTCGCTCGGCCTCGATAGCTCTTCAGCTCCTCCACTTTTTTCTTGAGCTCATACATTTCGGCTGATTTGTGAGACATGAGCATCACCCTCCAAGACCTCTCTCGCTCCAAGAAGGGCACGAAAAGGGAATTTATAAAGATTTAGATAGAGGCTAAAATCGAAATCTGGAGGGAGCTATAACCACGAGAGTATCACCAGCAAAATAACTCCCACGATGCCGCCTATGGCCACGATAAGGATGTTTAGGAAGGTGTACTCGACGTGTGCTATTCCGACGGTGTTGAGTATCCAGAGGAGTATCAGACCGATAATTGCGTTGGTAACTAGGTACTTCAGAATGGCCACTGTCAGCTTAATAACTAGGTAAAGAGCAACCACCAGCAGGACTAAAAACAGCAGCGTTTCAATCATGAGACCACCTCAGGAGAGTTTTTCGAGGGTTTCCCTGGCTATCTGGCCGAGTGGAACCCATTTCTTCCCTTCAAACGGGAGTATAACTTTGTCCTCAACATTTACGAGCTCCTCAACGTACTCCCTGGTCTCTTTAGCGTCGAGCTCACCGAGTAGTATCAGTGCAAAGCCCTTGGTGTTCTTGTCACCTTCTCTAATCTCCTCTATCAGGTCACTGATAATAGTGTCCTTAAGTTTCATTATTTTGGTCTGGAACCTACGGGCAAGTTCGTAGGACAGAACCATCGCATTTTCCTTTACGTAGGGATTTCTGTTCTTTGTGAGTTCCACAGCTTTTGGAAAGATCCTATCAATGCGGGATTCGAGAACTTCTCCCCTCTGCTCGGCAATCATCCCCAGAATCAGAAGGGCATCTCCGCGAATTCCCGGCACACTATCGTCCAAGAGTTCAATGAGGCCATCGAGTGCCTTTTTGTCCTTCATAACCATTGTAATGATGTCATCAAACCGCTCTTCTTCTATGAGCTTTTTTATTTTATCCTTTTTTGGGCCGAATGACAAGAAGCCCATGGTATCACCCTTACATTTATTTTTAGTTGAGCTTGTTAAAAATCTTTTTGGATAGGGGTATTCTTTGGGCACATTACAGAAATTAATTCTGAAGAAGTTTGTCTCCTTATCCGTGATCATTGTGGAATATTGTGTTATTCTACATTAGGATGTCCCCTCAACAATATTTTTAAGGATGTGCCGAGTTTGTTTTCTCTGGTGGTGTGGTGATAAAGACTGGAACAAAAAAATCATTATTTTATGTTCATCTGGCTGTCTTTGGTTACATAACTTTCTTTTCGGTATATTCAATTCTTAGACATTATGTGTACCTGACTTCAGGTTATGATTTGGGCATTTTCATACAGTCACTCTGGACAACTGCTCATAATCAAGGTTTATTGTTTAATACCGGAGAATGGCAGGATTTGGGAGTGTACTCCCACTTCGGTACACATAATCAGCCCATACTACTTCTTCTTGTTCCATTGTATAAGTTATTTCCATACGCTGAGACTCTCCTGATTATTCAGACCTCCGCCTTGGGTCTTGCAGCTTATCCGTTGTTTAAGTTTGCTTATCTCGTAACGAATGACGAGAAGAAAGCTACCTTTGTTGCCCTTCTATATCTTATGAATCCTGCAGTACACGGGATTAATAGGTTCGATTTTCACCCAGTTAGCCTTGCGGTTCCTTTTATCTTTCTGACAGCTTATTACCTTGAGAAACATAAGTATTTCAGAGCCCTATTATCTGCACTGGTAATTCTTACCGTGAAGGAAGATGCAGGTTTGGCATTAATAAGTTTGGGCTTGGTGTATATTTTTGGGGATTGTACTGTTAGGGACCTTCTAAACATCCGAAATTGGACTAAAATCCTCAAAACAAAGAAAATGTCAACAGTGCTTATATCTATAGGCATCCTGTGGATATTAATTAGCATGTTTGTAGTAGTGCCAATGTTTAATCCTATGGGATACCCCTACTTCTCAGATAATAAACTTGGTGAGGTGTACTACTCCCATATTAATATCAATGGAAAGCTAGTATTAGGATATATCTTGGTAATCCTCATGTCCCTTGGTTTTTTGCCCCTATTGAAACCAAGGTTATTCCTAGCTACGTTGCCACTATGGCTCGAAAATATATTGTCTAGCAACGATTATCAAGTGATGATTGGATATCAATACCCATACATGTTAATTCCATTGTTGTTTATACTGATCGTCTATGGATTGAAAGATTTGGAAGCAATAACCATCAAGGTTGCCTATAGAGATTTTACAAATACATACTCTGTAACTCTGAAAAAAATTCTAGTGATTCCATTCTTGACAATGTTGCTTTTTTCTCCGGCGTTTCATGTAGTTGACACCGACTATGTGTCTGGATATAGGATTAGCCAACTACTTTATATGTGGAGAGTTGGAAACTCATATTTCGGCGTAATTGACGAGATAGTTGAATATCTTCAACAAAGTCAATGCCCAATATCGACTCATAATGAGCTGTTTCCTCATTTAGCTAACAGGCTGGATACTTACTATATAGTAACTCCATTTAACTCAACATACATAGACAATAAAACGATTATCCTAATTGAGTCCACGAGGCCGAGTTATACCAAAGACATAACGTATCTCAAAAAGAGTGAATACGATAACCTAATAATAGTTAATGCATCTAAAATCATCCTTGAATGCTATTCGATGTATCCTTATCCATCTGAAGCTGGTAGAGAATGCATCCATGAAAAACTTCGGGAGAAAATCACCGAATGTGAGAGGAGGAGTGAAGATGGGTAAGCTGAATCATAAGGACTCAGTGTATAAATATACCTTGTTAAGTATGATATTCTTTGCTTACATACTCCTTCGCCTGCTTATGCTTGAATCCATGAGCGAATACTACGACTATGACGAGGGTACGTATCTTCTAATCGCCCGGCTGATTAACCATGGTTATCTCCCTTACAGGGATATTTTTGCAGTTCATCCTCCCCTCTATTACTACCTCCTTGCCATCTGGTTGAAGATATTTGGGGACAGTTATATAATCGGACGGATGCTATCAGTTTTCTTTGGTTTGCTATCATTAATCATAGCATACTACATCGGCAAGGAGATTAAAGACTGGAAATTGGGTCTTATTCTCTCTGGATTGCTGACTCTCGATCCTCTTTTAATTCAAGTAAACTCTCTTGTTTTTCATGAATCTTCAATTGAATTTTTCACTCTGCTGTCTGTTTACTATTTTGTCAGATACATAAAAACAGAAAATGAAAGATATGCATATATTGCGTTATTTTGGGTGGGTCTTGGAAGCACGTCTAAGTTCACCATTCTTCCGTATGCACTTGCGCTGTACATCCTAATATTATTCAATAGAAGTGGGCGCATTATTTCATACTTGCAGGGCGCAGTAAGGGTTATTTTTAACAGACGACAGGTCTTTATACTGGCAACCGTGTACCTCATTATGATTCTTTTAGTGATGGCTACTATTATTCTATGGCCAAGCTGGTATGTTAGGGCCGTTGTCGTGGTGCCGGGTATTCATAGAATCATTTACTGGGATCAGATAATCCCCATAATGATCTTTCTCGTCATTTGGGGTAGTTTGACTCTAAAAATATTCAACGCCTCGTATCTTCCACAAGTAAAAGACATGATTAGCTTTTCACTTCATAATCTAAAACGCGTCTTGCTTCTGACTTCTGCATTCTTTTTGCCCAAAATGATCGTGGAAGGATTGTTAGGAATAGCCATTAGCACTGATTATTTCTCCCAGACATATTTGATACAGGGGGGTAGAAGCTTCCCGATAATAAACTTCTTCATATTTGTCAGCGATCTCTTTGAGGACATTTACAAGAACACTTTGGAGTTCTGGATGTTTGTTCTTCCGGTTGTTCTGTTAGTCCTCTTGGTGGTGGCTATCTGGGCATTTTCTAAGAAAGTTCCAATGTCTTCTTTGGGCAGATTCCTCGTTGTCTTGTCAACTATAACAGCATTTATGTACTTTGCAGTGTCTCCATCTATTATCACAGGCAGATTTATCCTGCCCCTTTTATTGTTGATATATATTCTGCTTGCAGATGTTCTTTACAATCTTCCCTCCATCGTTCAAAAAGGACATGTGCACACTCTGGGCTTTTTCCTCGTCCTATTGCTGTTGGTGGCTGATTTTGGAATTGTTTATCAGTATCCCCACGGCAATCTAAAGTTTATCTACGCAGTTCACACAAAAACGATGAGGGATGATCTCAGAGACTACCTCTCATCCGCAGACATTGCCCTAGGGACGACTTATTCCTTAAATCCAATGAATACTTATTACCTAGGCGCCAATACTGTCCCATATTACATTGACGCATTTGGTTTAATTTTACTTGAAGATCTCAACGTTAGTACGATGCTTAAGATCTTGAAAGAGGAGGGAGTTGAATATTTCGTCATTAGCACCTGGGCATATTACAACTGGGTTAACAAAGAATTCAGAGATCAACTTCGGAGCTTTGCATCGACGGTGAGAATGAATTCAGCTTTATTGTATGGCGAGTCTTATGATAACAAAGATGTCCTAGAAATGTATTCACAGTCACTTACTCGTAATTCTACAGGACCGCTTTATATAAGTACTTACAATGGCAGGGTTATTGTTTGGATAAACTCAACAGAAATCGCGAATTTCTATGCAGTTACTCATAATGTGACCTTTGACTTCCGTACCCAGATGAAGCTCAATCATGACTATGGTGCCTACATTGTAACACAGTACTCTAGCATTCCATCTGAACAGGTAACGTTTGAGCTGTTTCTAAATGGGAGCGAGATTGTTTTATCCTCAGTGAGTTTGCCGCTCATATTTAATTTCACTAACGAGATAACAGTTTTTGCTGGAGCGACACACCTAAAACTCAACCAAGAAGCAAACGCTCCAGTGGATGTATACTGTGGGGATTTTCATTTGATTATTAGAGGGATAGACATTAGGATCAGAAAGATTTCAACAAACGAGCTTGAGATAACCGGAACCAAAATCGTATTTGGACTGACAGGATGAATGATCATCCTTCCTGCAACTCACTTAGAGCCTCCGAAACTAGATTATCTCCCGACTCGACAAGCTGTGCGGCTGTGTGGTGCGGACGATCCCTTAGTATCACGAGGATTATCAGCACCATGAGCAAACCGGCAGCGAACATAAATACATACTCCAGTGAACTCTGTCCATACCTTCTCATAACTTCCCCTCCGTAAGTCAAAAAGTGGGTAGAACAGACCCAAAAACTAAAAACTTCAACCGCTGGCACTCATCGAGCTAAGAACGTTGCTTATCTCTCCCTCAGCGCCCTCGATGGTCGTAGAGGCAGTATTGCCCCTGTTCTGGAGCTGCCTGAC
Organism: Thermococcus sp. LS1; assembly: GCF_012027395.1. NCBI lineage: Archaea > Methanobacteriati > Methanobacteriota > Thermococci > Thermococcales > Thermococcaceae > Thermococcus > Thermococcus sp. LS1. The sequence goes on along the minus strand of NZ_SNUJ01000002.1, from coordinate 278,816 downwards.
TACAATCAGGATTATTATCAGGGCAGCCGCGATCATAAACAGGTACTCAATAGCACCCTGAGCCTTCCTCTTCATTTTCTTCACCTCCAGAGGATTACTTCATACATTAATGCACTGAAAAAGCTTATATAGCTTTCTCCTCAAATTTAAGTTAACTATCCCCAATACTGTGGAAAGTACAGGGGTGATCTTGTGGAATTAGTGAGTGTTCAATGTGAATCTTCAAACATTGAAGATTGTATAAACAGTGTTTTGTCTAAGTCGCAGGAATTACTATCATCTAAATCAGGTTTTATATCTTCCTCAAAGATAACCCTAACTTTCGGTGCATTCATGAACCTTACAGTAACTCTCTTAATAGATCTCCGTGGTAATATGCTGAAAGGCATCCTCGCAGAGTATTCCACGGGCAGAAACAAAGAGGATGCGATAAACAGGACGCTGGAAAAACTCAACAGGTTTCTGCCCAGAGACGCACAGGTCGTTAACTTTGAAATAGGGACCTATACCACCCCCGTGACCAGAAGGACCTATGCGGTTGGTGTTGTTGTTTACAATGCCCCTCTGGAGAAAAAATCCTTCACTGAGTTCACGATAACGGAGCGCAGAGAATTGCTGGCTGGTGTTCTGGAGACCTTCAACTACAATCCAAGGGTTCTCAATATATCCGAGATCGCGAGGATGTTCGGTGTTTCGAGGGACTCAATATACTACGATATCGAACAAATCTTAAAGGAAAGAAAGATCAACCGGTGACCCAGAGCGGTCTCGGTGTTGCAGAAATTAGGAAGATTATCACGGCCAAGATAACCAAGACGAGCCTTTTCTTTGAGATCGGGGAGACCTCATCAAGTGCTCCAGGATTTCCAACCGAACCCATCAGAAGCACGAGCATGCCCCAGATGAGCCAGCCAACCCAGAGGAAGCTCATGCCTATGAGAACCAGACCAACGGCCATCGTAAGATAGCGGTGCATCTTATCACTGAGGAAGGCCCTTGCTATGTGACCGCCATCGAGCTGGGCGGCGGGAATGAGGTTTAAGAAAGTCACTAGAATGCCCACCCATCCAGCGATGGCAACGGGATGTAGGAAAATCACTGTATTGTCTGGGAAAGTCACAATGTACTTCTCGCCAGTGGTCGCGTTGATAAATATCCCATGAACGCCGGCCTTCTGGAGAAAGTCTATGTGTTCCTCAAGGGCAGGAACATCAATAGAGTAGTCTTCGTTAAAAGGTGTTACAAGGGGAACTATAACACCGCGCATAACATCACCGGAAAAGTTAGAAAAGGAAAGTATTTTAGCTTTTCTCACATCTTCTCCGGCGCTTCTATGCCGAGCAGAGCCAGAGCGTTCCTCAGCACCTGCTTCGTGGCCAGCACAAGGAGCAGGCGCTCCTCCCTCACTCCATCCTCCGCTTTGAGGACAGGGTGGTCCATGTAGAACTTGTTGAAGAGGCTCGCCACCTCGTTCGCGTACCATGGAATCAAATGCGGCTTGATGTCCTTTCCTGCTCCCTCGATTATCTCCGGGAACCTTGCAAGGAGCTTTATCAGCTCCTTCTCCCTGTTGGTGAGCTTTGAGAAGTCAGCCCTTTTGAGGAGCTCCTCCCACTCAACGCTAACGCCGCTCTCCTCGGCCTTCCTAAGGATTGAGGCACAACGTGCGTGAGCGTACTGCACGTAGGGGGCGCTCTCTCCCTCGAAGTTGAGTACGTCCTCCCAGCGGAAGGTGATTATCTTGTCCGGGCTGTACTTGACAAGGTTAAAGCGAACAGCACCGACGCCGACGGCTTCCGCTATTTTTTCTTTCTCCTCCTCGCTTAAGTTGGGGTTCTTCTCCTCGACGAGCTCCTTTGCCCTCTTAACCGCCTCGTTGAGAACCTCATCAACGGTGAAGCCAACCCAGGTCCCTTTCCTTCCGCTGAACTTGCCCTCTGGCCTCACAACGTGCTCGTAAGCGAGGTGGTGGAAGTTCTCAGCCGAGTCCTCAAAGCCAAGGAGCCGGAGGGCGTACTTTATGGCCATCTGCGGGTGCTTCTGCTCGGCGCCGATGACGTTGATGACTATATCAGCTTTACCAAACTTTCCGGGCATCTCCTCGCCGTCGGGAGCCGTCGTCCAGGTCTCGTGGTCTTCCAGCCTGTCCCACGGTTTGTAAAGCATGTCTGAGCTGACCTTGCCAAACTTCCAGAGGTGATAGGCTATGTCCTTGCCGGTGTAAGTTGCCGTCCCATCGCTTCTCTTAAGGACGAGGAAGGGGTTCTTCATGTCAGGGAAGAGCTTCCTGAGGTTCATCACGAAGGCTCCTTTGTATTTACCTTCCTCAGCCCAGAAGAAGTTGGGATTGCTCTCGATGAGGCCGTAGGCCTCCTCAAAAATGCCGCTCCTCATTATGTCGCTCTCCCAGCTGAGGAGGTCGTAGATGATGTTCATCCTGTAGGTCGTCATCATTTGGGCCTTAACGACCCTCTCGGCAAGCTTCCTTCCGATTTCGGCTATCTCGTTGTCGCCCTCCTCAAGCTTCTTCATAAGCTCGCGGACTTCTTTATCCACCTCAGGATTTCCCTCTATGCGCTTGTTAACCTCGACGTAGAGGAGGCCCATAACGTGGTCTATAACGTCTTCCTTGACTCCCTTCTCCCTAAGTTCGGCCTCGAGCCGTTCAAACTCTTCTTTCAGGTTGAGATATCCCCAGAGAACCTGGGCGAACTGAACGCCAAGGTCGTCGATGTAGTTCTGAACCTCAACGTTGTAGCCCATGGCGCGCATAATCCTTGCCATCGTATCTCCGAGAACAGCGTTCCTCGCGTGACCCATGTGAAGAGGCTTGGTCGGGTTGACGGAAGTGTGCTCTACAATGACCTTCCTGCCCTTCCCAAACTCGCTCTCACCGTAGTGCTCGCCCCTTTTGAGAATCTCACTGACGAGGTTCTTTCCAAAAGCCTCGTAATTTAGGTAGAAGTTTATGTAGCCGTTTACAGCCTTGACGTCGCTTACTTCCCCAGGAAGCTTGTCTTTAATGCGCTCAACTATCTCCTCCGCTATTAGTTTGGGCGCCTTCCTGAAGACCCTCGCAAGCTGGAAGGAAACCGTCGTGGCAAAGTCGCCGAGCTCGATGTTTGGAGTCTCATCAAAGGTTATCTCACCTTCCCACTCCCTGCCGCTCTCCTGGAGCATCTTCTTAAGTTCTTCCGTTAAGATGAGCCTGACCTTCTCTTTAACCTCAGTGTATCCCATTCCCACCACCGCAACCACTTATACCCAACCTTTAAAAAGTTCTCCGCGGGATTTACTTTGGGGATGGGTATGAAGCACCACGTCGGTGAGCACAAGGCCAAGAAGGGCCTGATAAGGATAGAGTTCGACGAAGAGAAGGGGATAGCCGAGAACGTCAAGATAACTGGGGACTTCTTCATGCACCCAGAGGAGGCTATCCACGACCTTGAAAGAGAGCTTGAGGGCCACAAGCTGGAGGAGCTCGAGCAGATCATCGACGAGTTCTTTGCCGTCAGGATGGACATAGAGATGCCCTACGTGAACGTCGAGGACTTCAAGATAGCCCTTAAGAACGCCCTTAAGAAGTGAGGGTGAGCGAGGTGCCCGGATCAAAAAAGGGCTCTCCCGCAAGAACTTTCCTTCTTCTACTCCTAGTGTTCATCGCGGCGTCCTTTTTGGGCTACGCCTTCGCCCTTGGCAATCCCGACGTAGCTATAGAGGCCGTTAAGAAAATAGCCGAAGAAATCGGGCCAATTTCAGATTCCAGCTTCAAGAACTTTGTCCTAATATTCACCAATAACTCCATGGTTGCTCTTTTCATGATGCTCTCGGGCCTGCTTTTCGGCCTCGGCCCCTGGTTCATAATGGCCTTCAACGGCTTCATCGTCGGCCTGGTTTTGAGAGCCGTCCAGCTTACAGGGGAGCTCTCGACGGAGCAGATAGTCCTCGGGATAATCCCTCATGGGGTCATCGAGATTCCAGCCCTAGCTGTGGCAGGGGTTGCGGGTATAATATGGTACAGGGAAATAGTCCATGGAGAAGGAGAAGCTGGAGAAAGGTTCAGAAGAGGGACGGTAAAGGCTCTGAAGCTCCTTGCTCTCTCAGTGCTACTCCTCCTTGTTGCGGCGTTCATTGAGGCCTACATAACCCCGAGCATCGCCGGCATTGGCTGATTCTTCCACTTTCATTGTCCTGAATGTTCCAAACTCCTCATAGGTCTCTATCTCTTTGAGAATGACGTCCATCGGATTCTCAAAGCCGCTGATGACGGTTCTTATGTATGTCCTGTAGCTTCCGTTCAGCTCTATCATGCGCTCGGCCATCATCGCGACCTTTACAGGGTCTGTGGAGTGAAACTTAACCCCTTTCTCGACCAGCCACTTTGTAACTGCAAGGAGCCTGCCGGGATACGTTGAGATGGTTGGCGTGCCAAGAGCTATGGCCTCCCTGTTCATCGTTCCACCGGCACCTATCATCAACCTGGCATAGTATAGCAGGCTGAGGCTGTCCACAGGCTTCTCCGGAATTATGACGTTGGAGAATCTCTCAAACCTTCTTTTCTGCTCCTCTATTCTCGGAAAGAGAACTATAGGAACGTCTGGCAGCACTGGAATGATGTCCTCAAGGACACTCTTCTCGGAGCCGTTGAAATAGTTAGCTTTTATGGGCTCGGTGCGCATCACTATGTAGCCGTTCTTTTTCACGCCAAGCTCTTTGAGAACTTTTCTGTCGGGGACGAATCCGTAAAGATGGGCAAGCTCTGAGAAGCCCTTAACCGGGCGCATGCCGTTTGGATCGGCCCCGCATTTGAGCAGCTCGTAGGCGTCTATTGCAATTGGGTAAAGCAATAGACTGGTGTAGGGAAGGATGAGCTTGTTCTGTGCAACTGCCGTTTCGTTATCGACGAAGCCGATGGAGGGAATCTTGAGCCCAAAAGCAACTCTCGGCGCCTCGGCGGAGTGCTTGTAGAGTGCCAGATCCGGCTTCTCTTCAATGATAAGCTTGGAGAGCTTGTACATCCTTTCAGTGCTTGCGAGGAGCTTGCCCTCCAGGGTTGCGCCGCCATGCTTGCCGACGACGTAGTAATCGAATCCTAACATGTCCAGAATGCCGGTTAACCCATCGAACTCACGGGTGGTAATGAGAATCTCGTGACCGGATTTCTCCAGCTCCCTGATTATACCCTTGAAGAAGTGAACGTGAGGAGCGTTCGTGATGTCTATCCATACCTTCATTCCACTCACCTAACTACTGGACAACCCTGTTCAATATAAGACTTTCCCAAAAACGGTTGTGAAGCCTTCTTTTCAAAGTTTTTCAGTAGGGGTTTAGGCCAAAAGAACGTTTAAAACGCTTTCTTTCGATGAAATTGACGTGATGAGAAAACAAAAAACAGGTGAGAGCCCACAGGAGAGCAAAAATTCCCCCAGAATCACTCGTATCGCAGAAATCAGTCCAGAAATCGTTTTTTGGAAAAGGCTTTTATTGAGAGACGTCTCCACTGGGGATAGGTGGGAGACATGCTGGAAAAGATGATAGAGGAAAGAACCGTAGAGATAGCGGTCATAGGCCTCGGATATATCGGCCTCCCAACGGCCATAATGTTTGCCAACGCGGGTTTTAGGGTTATAGGCTACGAGATACGGGAGAAGGTCGTTGAGAAGATAAACTCCGGAAAGGCACACATAATCGAGCCGGAGATAGATGAACTCCTTAGAAAAGCCATTGAAAGCGGCAACCTGAAAGCGACCTCAAATCCAGAAGAGATAAGGGAAAAGGACGTTTACATAATCTGCGTCCAGACTCCCCTGAAGGGAGATAAAACGCCCAATCTAAGCTATCTCGAGAGTGCAGTGGAGACCGTTGCAAAGGCCATGAAAAAAGGCTCGCTCATTATCATAGAGAGCACGGTCCCGCCGCTTACCACAGTGAAGATGGCGGAGTTGATTGAAGAGATCACCGGGCTCAAACCCGGAGAGGACTTCTACATGGTTCACGCCCCGGAGAGGGTCATGCCGGGAAGGATATTTAAAGAGCTCGTTTACAATTCGAGAATTTTTGGCGGAATCACTCCCGAGAGCGCCGAACTCGCCGAGAGACTTTACCGTTCCTTTGTCAAGGGGCAGACCTTCAAGACGAACTCCACCGTTAGCGAGGTAGTAAAGCTCATGGAGAACACCTTCCGCGACGTGAACATCGCTTTGGCCAACGAATTCGCTTTCTTGGCCCATCAGTACGGAATAAACGTTTTTGAGGCGATAGAGCTGGCCAACACCCACCCGCGGGTTAAAATCCACGTTCCAGGAATAGGCGTTGGCGGACACTGCCTGCCGAAGGATCCTCACCTTCTCGTCTGGCCTGCGAAGGAAGACTTCGGCTTGATAAAGCTGGCGAGAGAGATAAACGACAGCATGCCGCTCTTCACGAAGGATCTGCTCTTTGAGGCTCTCAGGACGATAAATCTGCCGCCCGAAGAGGCTATTGTAGTTATCCTCGGTCTGGCCTACAAGGGAAACAGCGACGACACCAGGAATTCACCTGCCTTTGCCTTTATGGACGCCATAAATGAGGAGGTTAGAGAGGTTAGAACTTACGATCCCTTCGTAAAAGGGACTCATGAGAGCATAGAAGATGCTGTTAAAGGCGCAGATGCAATAGTCATAGCAACCGACCACACGGCATTCAAATCTCTCGACTGGGAGGAGCTCGGAAAGCTGATGAGAAACAGAATTCTCATCGACGGCAGGCACATCGTAGAAGATCCGCCCAAGGGGTTCATCTTCAAAGGCCTTGGGAGGGGAGAGTATTGAAACCGGCCTTCGTATTCGGAACGAGGCCGGAGATAATAAAGCTTGCTCCTGTTATCAGAGCCTTCGAGGAGAGGGGCGTTGAGCCCCTTTTAATCCATACCGGCCAGCACTATGACTACGAGATGAGCAGTGTATTCCTCGAGGAGTTAGAGCTCAGGAGGATAGACTACCACCTTGAAGTTGGTTCTGGAACACAAGCCGAACAGACGGGAACGGCAATGATTAAGATTGAAAAGGTCCTGATGGAAGAAAAGCCCGACGTCACGCTCGTTCAGGGCGATACGAACACCGTCCTTGCCGGCGCACTGGCAAGCGTCAAGCTGAAAATCCCCGTTGCCCATGTTGAAGCTGGCTTAAGGAGCTTCGACAGAACGATGCCGGAGGAGATAAACAGGATTTTAGCGGATCACGCAAGTGAGGTTCTCTTTGCCCCGACGGAAGAGGCAAGAAAAAACCTCGAACGCGAGGGCATAACTGAGAACGTTTACGTCGTGGGCAACACCGTTGTTGACGCAGTCCTCCAGAACGCAGAGATAGCCGAGAGGAAAAGCGACGTCCTCGAAAGGTTCGGCCTCAAACCCAAGGAGTACATACTCCTCACCGCCCACAGAGCTGAGAACACAGACAGCAAGGAGAATCTCAGAAGGCTCTTGGAAATCCTTGAGGCGTTGCCGGTTAAGGCTGTCTATCCCATGCATCCCAGAACGAGGAAGAGGCTCGAGAGTTTTGGCCTCTGGGAACGTGTTGAGGCGATAGAGAACCTTATCGTCACGAAGCCACTTGGATATCTCGACTTCCTAAAGCTCCAGAAGAACGCGAAAATAGTCATGACGGACTCTGGCGGCATTCAGGAGGAGAGCATAATCCTCAACGTACCGTGCCTGACCCTCCGCTACAACACCGAGAGACCGGAAACTGTGAAAGCCGGCGGCAACGTCCTCGTTGGTCTCGAAAAGGAGAGAGCCCTGAGCTACGTCGAGAGACTTCTGAGCGATGAGGAGTTCTACAAGAAGATGGCGAGTGCTCCAAATCCCTTCGGCGACGGAAAAGCGGGCGAAAGAATTGCCGAGATACTGCTGAAACTGTACAAAATGGAAAAATTAAAAGTCAGGAGTTCAAGGTTCATTTAGCCTCGTTATCACTAAGCAAGAAGTTCTTGAGCTGAGAGGATATCTCGTTTGCCACCATCTCGTATGGATTTGCCTGGCTCAACTTCCCAACTTTTGCCTTAAGGTTCCACCAGTAGGCCACATTGCAGTCCCTGTTGACTATGTGTTCGTATACCATTCTCTTTGAACTCGCCTGGCAGAGTTCTCCAGCGAAGGTAGATATTGCGTCTTTGGACAGGTCAAAAGCCCTTGTTGCGTTGATTATTGACTTCGCATCTCCATCGTAGGAGTAGTAGAGTATTCCAGAAAGGGTAACCTCGCGAGAAAGCACCCCGTTGCTCCACTCCGTATAGGGGAAGAACGCCACGACGAGCCTTCCTTTCAGGTCGTACTTGGACACATCATTAACAACGACAGCTTTGAGTCCCTAAGACCTAACGACCTCAACGAGGGCCTTTGTAATGTAGTTCTTGTATGGCTCAGGTGCCCAAACTGCTATATACACAACTCCAGGGTTCTCCGGGGCGTACTTCCAGGTGATACTGTTGTCTACAATCGTTGTTCCGCCCTGCTGTGCCGCTCCTGAGTAGTCTGAGATGACATAGGACTCACTTGCGAAGGCCACACCAGCAATCGAAAGGACTATCAGCGCGGCAATGCCCACAACTAAGAGGGCGCGTTTCATTTCCACCACCTAGATTTATTTAGGCAGTTACTTTAAAAAGTTATTGTCCTAGACTTCGGTTCCAATGTAAATCCCATGCCTCGTTCTCACTATCTTGATTTTTATCCTGTCACCGACCTCGGCATCTGTATTGATGACCTCGATAAGCCTGTTCCTGGCTTTTGCCAGCATCTCACCCTGGATTCTGCCTGGCAGAACAACCTCAGCCTTTACAACCTCCCCCGGCCTGAAGGCAAGGGGGATGAATTCACGCTTCTCCATGCCGAAGTGGTGAGGCTTCAGGACGAGGGGCTTCATTCCCGTTTTCTTCTCCAGCTCGCGGAGCCACTCGTAAAACTTCTTGAACGGCACGAGCTTGGCTATAGTTGGATTCCTGCCGAACTTGTAGGGGATGTAGTTCTGGAAGCCGAGAGCAGGCCATCTCTTACCTGCTCCAATCCTCCTTGCGAACTCTATGAAGGCCTCGGCCTCGTTGTCGTTGATGCCGAAGATTATCACCGGAGCAATTAGCACGTCCACTCCGGCGTTTACCAGCGCCTCGGCCATGTCCAGAACATGCTGAAGGTCGTAATCCTTTCTCCCCATTAGCATCTTGGCCTTCTCCGGATCGAGGGAGTGAATGGAGAGGTTCACCCTATCCAAACCAGCCTCTGCAAGCTCTTCAACGAGCTTGTCGGTTAGAAGAGTTCCGTTGCTCTGCATCGAGATGACCCTAACGTTCGGATGCTCTCTCAAAGCCTGAACGAGCTCTACGCGGAAAGGATAGATGAGTGGCTCGCCTTGGCCGTCCAAGTGTGCCTCCAGGCCTTTACCCTTGATTCGAGCGACGTCGTCGAACCATTTCATCAGATAGTCTACATCAACCACGTAGTCGAGCTTTCTGGTTCTTGAATAAGGCCCCTCGTCAACGGAGCAGAATATGCAGCTCAGGTTGCAGCCGCTCACACCCCTGATTTGGATGAGGTTCGTTCCTCTGTCTATTAAGCCAAAGGCGTTGTACCCGAGGAGGGGCACGTTCATTCCCTCGTGGATGTAGAGAACCCTCCTCTTTGTGTACCTGTTTCTAAGGAGGGCGCCGAGGTTGTTCTGAATGTATATTGCGATGTACTTCTCGACGTCAGGATAATCGGTATCGATAACGAGCGCGCCGTCCCTCACGGTAACCTCGAGCTTCACGCGATACTTTCGCTTTATAACCCGAACCAGCTCACTCTTCTCAAATTCGGCGTAGAGAGTATCTCGCCAGATTAACCTTACGCTCTCACCGAGGTCTTCAAAGTGCGTGTGGGGAAGCCTGACTTCAATCATGGTCTCGAGTTTCCCAAACTCTTTTTAAAAATTCGCCGATGGATAAAAAATCCGTTCTATGATGGGCTCTCAAAAACCTCCTTGCCTAAAGATTTTTAAGGGAAGACCTTTTGCCATCATGCGGGCATGGAAACATTTTAATATTATTGAATTAAACAGTCTATCGATGGACTATCCTGGGTGAGCAGACATGTGGGGGAAGATTGAACATTACTTTGATGAATATCCCGTCAGGAAGCAGATTGCCAAAACGCTTCTTAAGTACGGCCTTCGCGTCTCTGACGACATGAAGATTAAAGCGGGCGACATAGAGGTCCCGTACACCAAGATAGCCAAGGCCCTTGACGTGGACAGAAGGGTCGTCAAGGAGACCGTCGGCATGATACTCAAGATACCCGAGCTGAAGGAGATATACACCAACCTCGAGCCAACCGTTCACATGAAGTACGTCGGAAGGCACGTTGGCTACGGCGTCATTGAGATCGAGCCCGAGCCGAGGGCGATAGGAATACTCGCCAAGATCGCTCAGAAGATCGCCGAGAGAGAGATCAACATTATTCAGGTAGTTGCCGAGGACCCGGAGCTATATCCTGAAGCAACACTCACCATCATCACAGAGAAACCAATTCCCGGCGACCTGATAAACGAACTCTCCAAGCTTGAGGGCGTCAAGAGGATTTCAATTTATTGAACCATCTCTTCTCTTATAATTTGTTGGTTGAAGTTTTTCTCAACTTTCCCAACTTTTGGTAAACAAATTTGAGAAGTTCGTGGCCCCTATAAAGTTATGCGCCCTGAAGGACTCTTCTTGGCATCATAGAACAAATCTGCTGTCCCCATTTTAACCAAAAGTTTTAAACCTTTGTTCTTCGCTGGTAAGGTTTATAAATCATTGTTTTAAACCAAAAATTAGCTTCGCTTAACTCTGTTGGGAGCACTTCCATCAACCACTGGAGGGTTGCTGAATGGGAGAAGCAAGCAAGATAAGCCGCTACCTGTACACGGTTATCGTGCTGTTCCTGATATGGCTGTTTCTAACGGCCAGTTTAGACCCACAAGAACTCGGATTCGGCCTGCTACTGTCTCTAATCGTTGGGGCCTTCACCTACGAGATATTCACAACCAATGGCCTCGCAAACCTGCATCCAAAGAGAATCGCCTACGCAATAGCCTACATACCCTACTTCCTCTGGGCAATGATCATGGCCAACCTCGATGTTGCATACAGAGTTCTTCACCCCAAGAGACCCATAAACCCCGGAATCGTTGAGTGCAGAACTGTTCTCAAGAGCGACGTTGGGAAGCTCAGCCTTGCGAACTCGATAACCCTGACGCCCGGAACCATAACCCTCGACGTTGACGGTGACAAGTACTTCATCCACTGGATAGACGTCAAGGATGATTCCGTTGAAGGCGCTTCTAAGAGCATAACCGAGCCCTTTGAAAAGTTCCTGAAGGTGATCTTCGGATGATAGGAATAAACGTTTATCTCGCCCTGATAGCGATAGCAACGCTCCTCAGCATGTACAGGGTCTTCAGGGGACCAACGACAGTGGACAGAATCGTGGCTGTTGATATAATGACAACCATAACCACCGGACTCATGGTGCTCTTCGCGCTCTACTACCAGAGAATGACATTCCTCGACGTTGCCCTGGTATACGCGATTCTGGCCTTCGGTGGAGTCATGGCATTCGCGCGCTACATGGAGGGAGGCCTATGAACGCCCTTACGGTGATCGGAGAAGTTCTCGTCCTGCTGGGGACGTTCTTCTACTTCCTATCAGCCCTAGGTCTGATCAGGATGCCCGACGTTTACAACAGGATGCAGACCTCGACCAAGAGCGCCACCCTTGGTTCTCTGGGTGTCATAGTTGGTGTTGGAATTTGGGCTCTCGGGACCGACTTCGGAAGCGCGGCATGGCTCACAAAGACCATCGTCATCGCTGTGTTCCTCCTGCTCACCAACCCAATAAGCGCCCACGCACTCATAAGGGCAGCGTACAAGAGCGGAATCCCACTGTGGGAAGGCAGCATCGTCGACAAGTACAGGGAGCACCTCGAGGCGAAGGTCAAAGCCGAGGAAACCCCCGAAGAAACTGATGAAACCGGGGAGGGTGGTGAGGAATGAACTGCATATCCTGCATAGAGTATATAATCGTGGCTATCATGGTAATCTCCGCAATACTCACCGTCGAGTGGAAGGACCTACTAGCTGCAGCCGTCGGAATGGCAGCCGTCAGCCTGTTCGCCTCACTGCTGTTCTTCTTCCTGCAGGCTCCGGACGTGGCTATGACCGAGGCAGCAATAGGCGCTGCACTCAGCGGTGCCGTGTTCATATTCGCCATTAAGAGAACCCAGAGGTTCGAGACGGAGGAAGAAGAAACGCCCGGGTGGTGGGTGAGATGGTGAGCATCCTCAAGCGCGCTTTGGCAATAATCACACTCCTCATCATAGGGTACTGGCTGGCTCAGGGCTTGGCCGGGGTCCCCTTCGGCGAGGACAAGATGCTCGTCGGCCAGTACTATCTCGACAATGTGAAACAGCAGACCGGCGCTGTTAACGCCGTCACCGCCGTCGTCGTCAACTACCGTGGATTTGATACCCTTGGTGAGGTCACCGTCCTGTTTATAGCATCAACTGGCGTTGGAGCCCTGCTCTGGAGAAGAAAGAAGGAGAGAACCGCAAAGACCGAGGGCTCAATAGTTCTCACAACCGGAACGAGGCTGCTCTTCCCCTTCGTGATGCTCTTCGGCGCCTACATCTTCATTCACGGACACCTCACCCCGGGTGGAGGATTCCCAGGAGGAGCCACCATTGCCACTGCCTTCCTGCTACTGTACCTCGCGTTCATAACCTACGAAATCCCACACAGGGGCTTTGAGGTCACTGAGGGCCTAGCTGGCATGAGCTACGTCGCCGTTGGTCTAATCGGTCTCGCAATAGGCGGTTACTTCCTCTTCGACTGGATATGGCAGACCTGGCAGTTTGGCTGGGACAACGTCGGTAGACTGCTGAGCGGCGGCTTCATACCGATAATCTACACCATCATCGGCATTAAGGTCGGCACAGAGCTCAGCGGAATCATCGACAACATGCTCAAGGAGGAGGTGAGCGAATGATAAGCGTCTACTACTTTGGTGCGATAGCGCTCATCCTCATAGGCCTCTACGCGATCCTAGTGAAAAAGAACCTGCTCAAGATTCTCATAGGCCTCAGCATAATGGAAACGGGCGTTAACCTGCTACTCATCAGCATTGGCTACGTGAGCGGCAAGAGCGCCCCAATACTGAGCGAAGGAATAGGTCCGAGCCAGGCAGTTGACCCGATTCCGCAGGCATTGGTTCTCACGGCGATAGTTATCGGAGTTGCCACCACCGCCATGGCCCTTAGCGTTGCCATCCTGATTTACGAGAAGTACGGAACCCTTAACGTTGAAGAGATAAGGAGGTTGAGAGGATGAACGGGCAGTACGCTGCTCTGCTCATAGCGTTACCCCTCATCAGCGCGTTCTTCGTCCCCGTGTTTAAGGGAATGGGGAAGAACGCCGTCAGGTACTTCCTGATCCTAGTTACCGCCCTCCAGACTGGAATAGCCGCATGGGTCTTCAAAGAGGTCTATACCACTGGCCAGCCAATAATAGTCATCGCCGGCGGCTGGAAGCCACCCGTTGGAATCAACCTCTACCTCGGCCATTTCGCGGCGCTCTTCGTACTCATAATAGCAGTCGTCAGCCTCTTCACTGCGGTCTTCAGCATCAGCGCGGTCAAAACCGAACCCATCGACAAGTATGCCATGCTCTTCCTCCTGCTGATGCTCGGTGCCACCGGAATGATAGCGACCGGTGATATATTCAATCTCTTCGTCTTCATGGAGATAACGGCAATAACTGCCTACGCCCTCACGGCCTACAACAAGACCGGTGAAGCGGCCGAAGCTTCAATGAAGTACATCATCCTCGGTGGAATCGGTTCAAGCTTCTTCCTCATCGGTGTCGCTTTAATCTACGGCTCCCTCGGAACCCTCAACATGGCTCAAATAGCCCAGCTCGCAGCAACTATGGATCCCACCGTAGCCCAGGTCGGCCTCGCGCTCATAATCCTAGGTCTGGCGGTCGAGGCTGAGCTCTTCCCGCTCAACGCCTGGGCGCCCGACGCTTATCAGGCAGCACCGCACCCAATCACCGTCATGTTCTCCGCCTTTGTCGTCAAGGCTGCCCTCTACGCCATGGCGAGGATTCTCTACCTCATGCAGGTCGTCGAGAGCTGGGGCTCAGTGCTTAGGCTGCTCATCGTAATGGCCACCCTCACCGTCGTCGTTGCTGAGCTGGCAGCGCTTAGGCAGAAGAACGTCAAGAGGATGATAGCCTACTCCAGTATCGCCCAGATAGGCCTCATAGCACTCGCCTTCGCCCTCGGCACTCAGGCCGGCGTTGACGCTGGTGTCTTCCACATGGTCAACCACGCGATAGTCAAAGCTCTCCTGTTCCTCGCCGTCGGCTACGTGGCGATAACCCTCGGCGGTGCAGAGCTGGAGAAGTTCCAGGGACTCGGCAGGAGGATGCCGCTCACGGCCTTCGCTATCTCAGTTGGTGCAGTAGCCACCATCGGAATACCGCTCTTCAACGTCTTCTGGAGCAAAATCAGAATAATCCTTGCGACCCTGAACGTCGGCTACACCTGGGCGGCAGTACTTGTACTTTCAGCGAGCGTCGTGGAGGCGGTCTATTACTTCAGGCTGCTCCACGCCATATGGTTCGAAGGAGAGGGGGAGAGAATCAGCGAGAGCATGGTCATCGGCCTCATGATGCTCTTCCTCGCGGCTTTGGTGGTCGTCATAGGAGTCTACCCGGACTACGTTTGGGAGCTCGCCAGGAAGGCTGGGGAGGACATCTTCAACGTGGCCCAGTACGTTAAGAACGTTCCACTGATGGGGGTGGGAGCATGATTAACGAACTTATCATTATCATTTTCGCGCCTCTGATTGCTGGCGTTATCGCCTGGGCGCTTGACATCAAAGGTATTAGAGAGCTGCTCGGCGTTGCCGGTGCAGCCCTTCCCCTAGCTTACCTCATCAAGCTCTATCCGACCGTTGATGCCGAAGGAATGATACAGTACACGCTGAACTTTGCCGGCTTCACCCTTGAGTTCACATTAACCCACATGAGCTGGATATTCGCTATGATAGCCGGTGTTGTTGGCCTTGCCGCAGTGCTTGGAATGGTCTCAACCTCAAAGAACGGCTACGAGTGGCTGTTTGCCCTGATGAGCCTCACCGGCGTCTACGGCATCTTCATAGCCTACGACCTGTTAGGGTTCTTCATCTTCTGGGAAATCATGACCTTCGGAAGCTTCATGATGGTGCTCAAGTACAACAGGGAGGCCTCACTCAAGTACTTCGTGCTCAGCGTTATCGGAGCCTACGCGATGCTCATAGCGATAGGCATAATCTACGCCAAAGTCGGCTCCTTCAGCTTTATAGAAGTTTACAGAGCGTTCTCACAGGACGCAGCACTGGCGGCTGTCGGCTCATCTACCCTCTTCAGCAGGGGCGAAATTGCGTTAATCTTCGGTCTCTTCCTGGTCGCCTTCGGCGTTAAGGCCGGGATGTTCCCGCTTCACGTGTGGGCGCCCGATGCCTACAGCGAGACCAACCAGAGCTACACCGCGATGTTCAGCGGCGTCCTCAGCAAGACTGGCGTTTACGGATTTATCCTCATCTACATGCTCATAGGCTACCGCCTGCTCTATGAATTCGGAACGATTAGAACCGTCCCCAAGTTCGGCTACATCATAGCATTCCTCGGTGGTCTAACCATTATCGTCGGCGGCATCCTCGCGGCGCTCCAGGAGGACATCAGGAAGCTCTTCGCCTACTCCAGTATAAGCCAGCTCGGCTACATCCTCGTGGGCATAGGCGTTGGGACGGCATTGAGCATTGAAGCCGCCATCTACCACGCCATTAGCCACGCCCTCTTCAAGGGACTGTTCTTCCTCATAGTGGCCACCATAATCTACCGCACCGGGAAGACGGAGTTCAAGGACATGGGCGGCCTGGCAGAGAAGATGCCAGTAACATTTGCAATGGCCTTCGTAGCTATACTCAGCCTCGCCGGAATTCCGCCGATGGTCGGCTTCGCCAGCAAGTGGCTAATCTTTGAGTCGGTCATAAGCCAGAACATGCCAATACTCGGCGGCATGGTGTTCTTTGGAAGTGCCGTAGGTTTCGTCTACCTCATCAGGTTCACCTACGCAGTCTGGTTCGGTCAGAGGCCAACCGACCTTGATGACACCAAGGACGCTCCATTGCCACTTGCCATAGGCATGGGCATACTTGCGGTGCTCAACGTTGTCTTCGGTGTCGCTCCAGGTCTTGTGGCCCAGGAGCTGAACAAGATATTCGGCAGAGAGGTCATCGGTGGAACTATATGGGAGCTGAACCTCGGCTTCGGTAAGTACAACGGCCTCCTCCTCACCGTCTGGTTCGTGGTCGGCATGCTCATTGCGGCCATAGTCTACTTCATGGGGGCAGGCGTGAGAAAAGTCCCCGTTACGGACACCTACCAGTCAGGAAACCCAGTAACGATGGAGTACAACCTCACCATCAGGAGGAACTTCTTCCTTCCGCTCAAGGAGGCCCTGTCCTTCTGGCTCAGAATGAGCTTTGACAGGTTCTACAAGGACGTTGGAAAGACTGTTGAGGACTTCGCCGAGACCATGAGGAACTACGTCTACAATGGAAACGTCCAGAGCTATGCCTGGTATCTTGCCATAGTCCTGTTAATCCTCGCTATGTGGGGGGTGTGAAGAATGCTTGAGGTAGCGCTGAAGGCTTTATTTCTCCTAATTTATGCGACCTTCGTCGGGTTCATGTTCATGGGAATAATCAGGAAAGTAAGCGCAAGGATACACAGAAGGGTAGGACCGCCGATCTATCAGCCCATACTTGACACCATCAAGTTCTTCGGCAAGAAGGAGAACATTACCCACGGATTAATCTACGACTTCGGCATCATCTACGCCCTTGGAGCCACGATACTGGCTTTGTTCTTCATCCCGCTGGGAAGCGTCAGCATACTCAGGGCCTACGGTGACCTCATCCTCATCACCTTCCTCCTCGAGATACCGATGCTGGGAATAATGTTCGCTGCAATGAGCTCAGGAAACCCCTATGCAGGAATAGGTGCCCAGAGAGCCCTGCTTACTATGCTCGCCATTCAGGTGCCCCTCGGCTTCGCGATAATAGCACTCGCAGAGTTTTACGGAACCTTCAGCACCTACGAGATAGTCATGGCCCAGCAGACGATGGGATGGAGCATAACCCACGTTTCACTGCTCCTCGCGGCAATAGCCTACGACATTGTCCTTCAGGCAATGTTTGGCAAGGAGCCCTTCGACATCATGATTGCACCCGGTGAAATCTCCCTCGGTCCAATGGTCGAGTTCGGCGGAAAGCACATGGGAATACTCCAGATACAGCACGCCATAGGACTCTTCGCAGAGACGCTGTTCTTCAGCAACATATTCCTTGGCGGAGCAGTTATTACTGCCTTCGCAAGCCCGATACTGAACACCATTGCCAGCCTTGCAATACTCCTCGTCAAGCAGATAGCGGTGCTCCTCATAGCGGTGTTCGTCAGCACGATATTCCCGAGGTTCACGATTGACCAGGCGGCCAAGTTCTACTGGAAGTGGCCGACCATCATAGCCGCACTCGGAGCGATACTTGCAAGCCTGTGAGGTGATGAAAATGGTGGACTGGAGACTCTTCGAACCTCTCTTTAATTATGCGAGAAAGAAGAGCCTTTGGATTGTGGCGTTCTGTACCGGATGTGGCGGTATAGAGATGCCGCCCCTCATGACGTCAAGGTATGACCTAGAGCGATTCGGTATGATGCCAGACCCGAGCCCAAGGCAGTACGACCTCTTCCTCATCACGGGCTACGTTACGCCGAAGACCCTCAAGAGAATCATAATCACCTACGAGATGGCGCCCGATCCAAAGTACGTCCTGGCCCACGGCTCCTGCCCGCTCAACGGTGGAATCTACTGGGACGCCTACAACGCCATCAAGCACCTCGACAAGTACATCCCGGTCGATGTCGTCATAGCCGGATGTATGCCGAGGCCAGAGGCAGTCATGGATGGAATCCAGAAGATAATGGAGATGATTGAGAACGGAACAGCAGACGGATGGAAGAGGTACAAAGAGAACTACGAGTGGTACAAGAAGAACCAGGATGAGCTCTTCGGCGAGGGATGGCGTGAGAGAGAAGCTAGGAGGTGGATTCCATGGCTGATGGACAAGAAAAAGGAGGAGTGAACGGGATGGGTGAAGTCAAGTGGGAGAGAGAGCAGATGCTCGTTGACAAAATCCTTGAAAAAGCTCCCTACGCCGAGGGCAAGGTGCGGCGCGAACGGAGGATTGAGTTCAGCATTCCAGCAGACAGGATAAGGGACTTCCTCATGCTGCTCAAGGAGAACGACTTCGAGCTCATGCTCCAGATAACGACCGTTGACTGGCCCAACGACGGCGAGCTTGAGCTCATCTATCAGATGTGGAGCGTGACCCACAGAACCCACGCCATGGTCAGAACACGGATTCCGAGGGATCTCGATAAGGCAAGGATGCCGACCGTCAAGGACATATACCCTGTGGCTGAGACCTACGAGAGGGACGCCCACGACTTCTTTGGAGTCTACTTCGAGGGCAACGAGAAGATGGAGATGCCGTGGATCCTCGACGACACCGAGCAGGGGCTCTTCCCGCACAGAAAGGACTTCGACATGCTGACCTACGTGAAGAAGAAGTACAAGCTGCTCGACAGGTTCGATGAGGATAAGGACAACTACGTGATTTGAGGTGAGAGTTATGGTTTCACAGAATGAGCTCATTCGGGAAGCGAGAGAAAATGGGATGGATCTGCTCCCAATCGATAAGGACACTTACGAGTTGTTCTTTGGCCCACAGCACATGGCTACTGAGAACTTCAGCATAATCCTCAAGATGGACGGCCACAGGGTTGTGAAGGCCATAGCCAACCCCGGCTTCCTCCACAGAGGCTTTGAGAAGCTCGCCGAGTACAGGCCGTGGTACACGAACATAGCGCTCCTCCTTAGAATCTGTGTTCCAGAGCCAGACGTCCCCGAGGCAATCTACTCAATGGCCGTTGATGAGATAATTGGCTGGGAGGTTCCAGAAAGGGCCCAGTGGATTAGAACAACCGTCCTCGAGATGGCGAGGGTTTCCGCATATCTGTTCTGGATAATGGGCCTGAGCTTCAAGCTCGGTGTCTACACTGCCGGCCAGTGGGCCGCTGCATACAGGGAGAGGCTGATGGCCCTCTTCGAGCAGCTGACCGGTGCCAGGGTCTATCACATATACACCATCCCCGGCGGTGTCAGGAGGGACATTCCGGGCGACAAGTGGCTCCGCCAGCTCAAGGACACCGTTAAGTACATCAGGAGCAAGTTACCAGACTTCGACAACCTTGTCTTCGAGAACTATGTCGCCCACAGGAGGCTTGAGGGAATTGGAGTGATGGACAAGAAGTTTGCCCTCGCTGAAGGCGTCACTGGGCCAAACCTTAGAGCAACTGGAGTCGCCTACGACGTGAGGAGAGCTGACCCATACCTGCTCTACCCAGAGCTCGACTTCGAGGTTCCCGTCCTGAAGGAGGGTGATGCCCTCGCAAGGGCTTTGATAAGGCGCTTCGAGCTTGAGCAGGATCTCTACATCCTCGACCAGCTCCTCGAGATGGGGCCGCCGAGTGGACCGTACAAGGTTGAAGATCCCAGGCTCAAGAATCTCCCGAGGTTTAAGGTTCCGGCAGGAGATGCATTTGCCCACGTGGAATCAACGAAGGGCGACTTTGGTGCCTACGTCGTCAGTGATGGAAAGCACAAGCCGTACAGAGTGCAGATAAGGGGCCCAAGTATAGCCCACGGAGTCAGGGTTCTCGAGCAGCTCTTGGTTGGAGCAAGAATAGCTGACGTCCCCGTGATATTGATGAGCCTTGACAACTGTCCACCGGACATCGACAGGTGATGAAGATGGAGGTTGATTTTAAGGTCGCCCCAGAAGAGAAAATCAGGAAGAAGCCATCGTTCATCAAGCCCTGGATGGGCCTCAAATACCTCTTCAAGAAGCCAGTTACCATCAAGATACCCTACGAGACGGTACAGGCAGCTAAGGACTACAGGGGATTCCACACCCTCGACTGGAAGAAGTGTGTCGGCTGTAACTTCTGCGGCCAGATATGTCCGGCGAGGGCAATAGAGATGACCTGGATAGAAGTGGATGGCAAGATGGAGAAGAGGCCACATCCAAAGATAGACTACGGCAGGTGTACCTTCTGTGAGTTCTGTGTCGACGTCTGTCCAACTGGAGCGCTGGGCTTCATCGAGAACTACATCCTCACTACCGAGTGGAAGGACGAGGAGCTGGAGCTCTTCGACTGGGTTCCAATCCATCCAGACAAGTTCAGGGAGATAAACGAGAAGTTCCCCGACTACAGGTTCCCGGTGGAGAAGATAGAGTTCAACAAGGAAACGAAGGAGGTCACCTACTACCTGAGAGACGGAGAGGTCATGAAGTTCAAGATACTCGGCTACGGCATCAGGCCGCCGAAGCCACCGACAAAGCCCACTCAGAAGGCAGCTGCAAAAGCAGCGGAGAAGAATGATACCAAGCCGGTTGAAAAGCCCACTGAGAAGAAGGAAGCAGAGAAGCCAGTTGAGAAGGCAAAAGAAAAGAAAGAATGAACCTCTTTTTCTCCCCCATTAATTTCCTGCCATTTTTTCGAAATGATTTTAAGAAGTTCGTGAGTTATTAACCTGGTGGAATCTTATGGGAATAGACGTCAGGAATGAAAAGAACTTCGGTCTCTGGGGATCAATCTTAGCGCTCGTCGCGGCGTTTATGGGAGCAATACCCTACATCGGCGTCTTTGGAAGCACGCTATCACTGATTGCATTCATACTGGTCTTGATCGCCCTGAAGGGAATCGGGGATAAGGTTGGTGATGAGAGGCCTTTCAAGTATTACCTCTACAGCGTCATTGTGGCCATTGTAGGAGTGGTATTCGCGATAGTTTTCATCTTGGTTGGAGCAATAACATTGCCAGAAGGAGGCATGCATGAACCTCACGTGGCATTCGGTATAGGGATGGTTCTGCTCGGCATCATACTCATAATCGCCGTGTTTATACTGGCGGCATACTTCCAGAAGCAGGCATGGGAGGTCATGTACGAAATAACTGGGGTAGAAGAGTTCCAGAAGACCGCCAAATGGCTCTGGTGGGGTGCCTTAACGCTCATAATACTCATAGGAGGCATCCTGCTGCTAATTGCCGCAATCTACCAGGTAATAGCATTCTCTAACATGCCCGAGGAGCTTGAGTTTAGAGGGACGTACGAGAGACCCATCTACTAACTCCTTTTCTTTTCTCAAAAATTGAAAGGTCAGAGGAGCCTGTCGAGGATTATTGCCGTCAACGCCCCAACCGCCATGCCTGACTCAAGTATGCTGGAAACTATCTCCGGAAAGTGGGCGAGGAATTCTGCTGGAAGCTGCGGTGCTCCAAGGCCGGCTATGAGAGCTGCAGCCAGTATAAGTGTGTTTCTGTCGTTGAGCTCGACCTTTTCGGTTATCAACCTAAGCCCTGTGACGCTTATCATGCCGTAGAGAGCCAGTGTGAGGCCGCCGAGCACTGGGGCTGGCATCGATGCCAGAACCCCCGCAAACTTGGGAACCAGCGACAGAAGGATTAGAATGACTGCACCAACCTGAACGACGTGCCTGCTCCCGACCTTTGTCAGGGCAACGACACCGATGTTCTCGGAGTAGCTTGTCGTTCCGCAGGCACCCAAAAGGCCGGCTATCGAGCAGGCCAGTCCTTCGCTACCTATACCGCGGGCTATGTGCTTCTCCGTTATTTCCGAGCCGGTCACGGTGGCTATCGCGTGGTAGTCGCCGACGCTCTCGATTATGCTTACCATGAATGCGAAAAGCAGGATAACAATGGCCGTCGTGTCAAAGATAGGCTCACCCCAAGGAAGAAGCTTGGGCAGGCTGAATGCTGGAAGGTTCTTCACTAGGTCGAAGTTGGCTAGGCCTAGAGGGATACTGACGAGGTAGCCCACTAGGGCACCTATGACAACAGGCATTGCTTTGAGGCTGCCCTTTGCCTTCAGTGCGACGAACACTGTTGTGAGGAAGGTAACCCCCGCGACGATGACGGAGCTCACGATGGTGCTTCCACTTGGGTCGGCATAGAAGTTGAGGAAGTTCTTGACGGCAACGTCCGCCAAGCTGAAGCCTATGAGCATTATTGTAACTCCTGTGACGAGAGGTGTGAAGAGTTTTCTGACCTTGCCGATTATACCGAGCCAGCCTATAGCCGCCTCAATCAAGCCCCCCACGATAAGTGCACCCTGTACGGCAGCCATGCCAATACTTGAGCCTATCGCTATCAGCCCTGGGATGAAGGCGAAGCTCGAACCCTGGACTATCGGGTAGCGCGAGCCTATCGTCGTCTGCAGAAGTGTCGCGATGCCCATGGCCAGAAGAACCGCCTGTATCATGAGGGCAACCAGGTCGCCGCTGAGACCTATTGCACCGCCCACGACCAGCGGAACAGTGACGGTCGCTCCAAACATCGCCAGAACGTGCTGAAGGCCAAAAACCAAAGCCTTCGAGGGTTCAACTTTATCCTCGATTCCAATCTTCAAAACCTTCTTCCTTTCGAACTCCAAAGCTTCCATTGAAGCCCGCTCAAGCTGTATCAAAATTTGTTTAAAAAGTTTTCGGAAAAAGGCCAAATAGACAAAAACTTGTTAAAGTCACCACCCCTGCACCTTCGAAAGAACGTCATCTGGAACCTTACCTTCCTCGACGTCAGCTATCGCCTGCTCCAGCCTGTTCAAACCTTCTTCGAGCACATCTTCCTCTATCGTCAGCGGCGGCTGAATCCTCAGCACGTGCCCCTGAAGGAACGCCAAAACAAGGCCGAGCTCGTAGGCGCGCCACACAACTTTTCTTGCCTCTTCATAGGCCCTCTCCTTGGTATCCCTGTCCTTGACGAGGTCAACGCCGAGCATCAGTCCAAGCCCCCTGACATCACCGATGAGTTCATGCTCCTCTTTCATCTTCTCAAGGCGTTTTTTCGTATACTTTCCGAGCTTTTCGGCTCTCCTAAGAAGATCTTTCTCCTCGATTTCCTCGATGACTGCCAAGGCTGCTCTGCTCGCCACTGGATTGCCGCTCAGTGTGAAGGTGTGGCCAAGGGGTGGAAGGGAGTCCATTATCTCAGCCCTCCCGATTATCGCACTTATAGGTAAGCCGCCGCCGAGAGGCTTGGCAAGGGTTATTATATCCGGCGTAACGCCGAAATGCTCTATCGCGAACCATTTGCCGGTTCTCCCCATACCGCTCTGCACCTCATCCACCACGAGGAGAATACCGTGCTCATCGAGGATGCGCTTGATTTTTTTGAAGTAGCCCTCCGGCGGCACTACCATCCCGGCGTCGCCTTGTATGGGCTCGGCAAAGAGTGCAGCCGTTCCCTCAGCGTAAACTTCGCCCTCGAACTTCTCCTTGAGATATTTAACGCACTCCATCTTACAGGTTTTCGGCTCCTTGCCGAAGGGACAGCGATAGCAGTTGGGATAGGGAATATAGTGAACCCCGCTCAGCTCTCCGACTATGGCGCGAACCTCAAAGTCCAGACCGGTTATGCTCATCGCTCCATAGGTAGCACCGTAGTAGCTTCTGAGATAGCTCAGGATCGCCTGCCTCCCTGTGTAGGCTCTAGCAAACTTTATGGCCCCGTCGTTGGCGTCACTCCCACTCAGGCCAAGAATGACCTTCGAATTTTCAATTGGAGAAATCTCAGTTAGTTTTTCAGCCAAGAGCAGGGGCTCCACTGGAAAACCATATATGAATGTGAAGTGGATGAGGTTATCTACCTGCCTCTTTATCGCCTGAACGACACGCGGATTGTTGTGGCCGACGTTCTGAACGGCTGCATCGCTGAGGAAGTCTATGTACTCCCTCCCTTCGATGTCCCAGACTTTGGCATTCTCGGCTCTAACTCCAACTATCGGAGCATAGGTAACGCGCGCGGCCTTTGGAAAAACCCTTGAATAGCGCTCGAGAATTTCTTCCTTCCTCATGCCTGCATCCCCAGATGCTGTATACTCTCGGAATTAATAGCAATTTCGGCCAAATTTTGCTTAATTCGTAGAAAAGCTTAAAAGGTATGTGACATATTGACAATATTGGTGGCCATAAAATGCGGAAAAATGAGCACCTTGACGAACTTGACAGGATGGTACTCCACATCCTCCAGGAGGATGGCAGGGCAAGCTACTCGGAGATAGCGAGGAGACTCAGAGTACCGGAGTCAACCGTAAGGCTCCGCGTGAAAAGGCTCGTTGAGAGGGGCGTTATCAGGAAGTTTGCAGCGCTGATAAATCCATTCAAGGCGGGTTATTCAATTGTTGCCTTCATAGCGGTTGACGTTGAACCGAACAGGGTGAAGAAGGCCGCCGAGGAGCTGAGCAAGCTACCAGAGGTTGACGTTCTGGGAATAGCCACAGGTGCACATGACATACTCATGCAGGTAACTGTAAAAGACCTCCAGGAGCTGGAGAGCTTTCTAATAGAGAAGCTCGGAAAAATAGAGGGAATAAGGAGCACGGAAACCTCAATCCTTACGAGCGTCCGGAAATGGGGCTATGCAAGGGTGTTTTAGGTCACTCTCTCAAGGCCGTTTTTCTTTACTATGTAAGTGTCCTCGTGCTTTATCGCACCCTCGGGAATCATGAGCGGTGGGTGGATTATTGTCAGAACCATGTTCTCCTGCACCTTTGCGGCCCTCTGTGGGACAACAATGGTCGTTATCGGTGGTTCCTCGATTAACAGGCCGACTCCGTGGGTGTAGCCAGCTATGTAGGCATCGCCGAAGCCCCTCTCCTTGAAGAAATTCGCAAGCTTCTTCTCAACGGAAGCTAGTGGGACACCAATCCGAGTCTCTTCGAGCGCCAGCTTGTAAGCCTCTTCCTTGACCTCAATGGCTTTTCTGACACTCTCGCCGGGATCGCCAACCACGAAAGTCCTCGCCATGTTCGCATAATAATGGTTCCAGTCTGCCCCTATAACGACGGTAACAACGCCGTTCTCCTTTACTCTAAGGTCCCTGAAGGGCTCGGCATGTGCCCTCGGTGTCGTTGAAACGTAGACCTTTGGATCCTCAGAGCCATTGAGCATTAGCTCGCGCATAACCTCTGCCGCTATCTCCAGTTCGCTCATACCGGGCTTTATTGTCTCCTCTGCGACATTCATACCCTTCTGAGCGATCTTTCCGGCCTTCCTGATGTTGTCGAGTTCCCATTCATCCTTGATCATTCTGAGACCCATCGTCAGGTTGAGGACGTCCACTATCTCAACCGTCGGGTTGAGACGTTCGAATATCTTGAGGAATATAAGGTACGCGTCCCTCTCAATGCCAAACTCAAGGCCGACACGCTCCATGCCGTTGCGGTGTATCCAGCCCACAACACCAGCCATTAGATCCTCGACCTTCTGGAACTCGACGACATTCTCTATCCAGCTTCTCCGCTTGAACTCCTCGGCTTCGCCCCAGACCACAAAGACCAGAGGATCACCTTCCGCCGGAATGAAGAGCGCCGGCCGGAGCCACTTGGTGCCGGTGAAGTAGATAAAGCTCGACAGAGTTCTGATGACTGCCCCATCTATCTCATTCTCCCTTAAAAGCTCCTGAAAGCGCTCGACCCTTTTCCGAAATATCTCCGGATTTCCCCTCATTTTTCACACCACCTTAACTACGAGGAAGGACATCTCCATGCTTCCAGCGTTCGAGACGCTGTGGGGGATGTTCCTAGGTAAGTATACGAGGTATCCCTTCTTAACCTCTGCCCTCTCTTCACCGACTTCTACCACACCCTTTCCCTTGAGCACGTAGAGGAAGGCATCCACCGAAGTGGAGTGCTTCTTGAGCTCTTCACCGGGTTTTAGGCTCACGTGGAGCACGCTGACCTTCTCCATCGCGAGGAGCTTTCTAACGTCCACTCCATGTGGATTCTCAATCCTTTTCGCTTCCTCCACATTGGTGACCATCATATCAATCCCTCCAATCGAGAAGCCTCTTTTCGCCTTCAATTTTCTTATACGGGGCGATGTCCATCGTAATCTCAAGGGTCCCGAGATATTCACCGTTATCATCGAAGAGCGGCACGTATTTGATGTAAACGTACTTCGGCCCCATGCGTATCCAGAAGGTGGCCTCTTTCTTCCTGCCCTCTTTGAAGGCCTTGAGGATTTTGTTCACTATGTGGACGCTCTTAGGTGGATGGCAGAGCTGGACGGGCCTTCCGAGGACGCTCAACGAGCGCGCAAATATCCTCTCGCCTGGCGAGAAGAACCTCACGCGGTCGTCCTTGTCTATAAAGGTCACATCAACTGGAAGGGCCTCGAATATTTTCTTGAGCTCCTCTATGCTTACGTATCCAGTTCCAAGGTCTATGTCACCCTCGCGTTTGAGCTCAGCTTTGTCAAACTCCAGCGGCTGTCCCTTAAGGGCCTGCTGAACCTCCTTTGGAAGGCTGAGGAGCTGCGCTGCATTCAGCGTCGGGTCAATCTGCCAGGGGTGGAGGGGCTCAACGTCGGGGTTCCACTCCTTTGGCTGGACTTTGTAGTATCCAAACTCGTCTTCCTGAAGTCTTATAGCCTTCCACTCACCCTCGCTCAGTAGGGCCTTAACGGTGGGATAGAATATGTTGTTTTCCCTGAAGACCATGTCAGTTAGGGCAAAGGCGGCCTCACTCGCCTTGGCCTTGAACTTCTCCACAAACTCCTCCCAGGGCATCTCCTCCCTCTTCCTCAAAAGCTCGGCGAGGTGCTTTATCATGAATCTTATCTCGTCGTGCTTCGTCCAGAGGACGGTTGCTATTGCCGTTAGGCCGCGGCGCTCGATGTATGGGAAAATGAGCATCTCCTCGCGGTTGTAGTGGGTGAAGCCGACCCTCCTGAGGTTGGTCACTATCTCCTCAAGGATCCCGAGAATTTCCCTTCTCATGCGCTCGTCCTTGGTGTTGACCAGTGTCGAGGCGTATAGGTTGAGCATCTCGGCGTCCTTCATTATCTCCTTGTTCTCCTCGTAGAGAGTCCTGAGCGGGTGTCCCTCTGGAAGGTCCTTCTCTTCGAGCTCGTCAGTACCTGAAACTGCCTCGCGGAAGAGCTCGACGTGGATGTCGCACATCTTGGCTATCTCCTTGGCGGAGATGCCTTCCTTCACCAGCTCCTGCTCGATGAGCGGGATTTCGAGGGGGGAGATGCTACTTAAGACTGCTTTGAACTCTGCCTTCAGCTTGTTTACATCTTCTCCCTCGTGTATCTTTTTGAGCAGACTCTTGAGCTGCTCCTTCTTATAATCACGGTTGCTGAGTAACTCAGTCATCTTTATCACCTTCATGACACATGTCATAGGTAGCGCTTATAAGTATTTCTGGACATATGTGAGTATACGGAACTAAACAATTCTGACCAGTAAAGCTTATATGTCGCGTGTCATATATTCGAACGGTGAGCGAAAATGATGCTCGATGTTAGGGGTTTGGAACCTCCTCAACCAGCGGTTATGATCCTCGAGAGCCTCGGGAAGCTCAAGGTCGGGGATACACTTGAGGTTATAGGCGACAGGCCTTTCGTTGACCTGATTCCCAAGTTGGAAGAGGCAGGATACGACATTGAAGTTGGAGAAGTCGGCGGTTTCTTCGTCCTCAAAGTTACGAAGACCGAAAGCTCAAAGGAGCTTAAGATGGAAGTTAAAGAGTGCGACGATAAGCTGGATGAGATAACAGAAGACACCAACGTGGCTAAGCTCCTTAAGGCCTATCCTCAGTCCCTTGAGATACTCGTCAAGTATGGCTTCTCCCCGCTCCAGAACCCTGTGATGAGGAAAACTTTGGCCAGGACAGTGACCCTCAGGCAAGCCAAAAAGCTTCTCGGTATGAGCGACGAGAAGTTCGAGGAAATGATGGAAGAATTGAAAAAACTGGAGGAAAGGAATTAATCCACCTCCTCCACTGAGATAGCCCCATCTTCCACCTTTATTCCCTTGCTGAGCATATCCTTTAGATCCTTTTCTGGGTCTCCGATAAGCCTAAGGTCAAACTGCTTCCTCAGGATTTCGAAGACAGCCGGGGTAAGGAACTCCGGCGGTTTTGGACCGATGTAGATACCCTTTATTCCGAGGTAGAGCAGGGAGTAGAGGATGGCTATCGCCTTCTGCTCCATCCAGCTGAGAACTATGCTGACCGGGAGCGAGTTCACGTCCGTTCCAAGCTCGCTCGCCAGGGCCACGGCTATCTCGATTATAGAGTAGACGTTGTTGCACTGGCCGAAGTCGAGGAAGCGCGGGATTCCGTCGATGGTGCCGTAGTTCCTTGCGTTGTAGCGGAACTTGCCGCAGGCGGCGGAGAGTATTATGGCATCTTCCGGAATCAGCTCGGTGAGCCTCTCGTAGTACCCCATGCCCTTGTGTGGCGTGTCACAGCCGCCAACCACGAATATGTGCCTTATCCTGCCCTCCTGGATCAGCTCTATCAGCTTGTCCTTCATCGCCAGCACATTGGTGTGGTGGAAGCCCGTGAGGAGCTTTCCTCCCTCTATCTTCTCCATCTTCGGCGTTTCAAGGGCGCGCTTGATAAGCGGCTCGAAGTTGTAGTCCTCGATGTGAGGAACTCCCTCAAGGCCGGCTATTCCAACTGTGAATATTCTGTCCGCGTAGGCCTTTGTCGGCTGCTGCACACAGTTGCTCGTGCCCAGTATGACCCCCGGAAACTCCGCGAACTCCTTCCTCTGATAGAGCCACGAGCCACCCCAGTTGCCGTAGAGAGACTTGAACTTCCTCAGCTCTGGATATGCATGAGCGGGAAACATTTCGGCGTGGGTGTACACCTTAATTTCATCTTCCAGCCCCATCTCCTCTATCTGCCTCAGGAGCTCGTAGAGTGCCTTGTAGCTGTGGCCGGTGACTAATATACCATGTCCCTCAGCAGTTCCAGTGGGGACCTCTACCGGCTCTGGCCTGCCGAAGGTCTCCACATAGGCTCTGTCTAGGAGCTTCATGGCCTCTAGGTGAATCCTTCCGTTCTCAAGGATGAGTCCAAGGAAGCGGTTTTTGTCGAAATTGACGTTCGTCAGGGTAGAGTATAGTGCCTCGGCAAGGAAATGGCCAATCTCTGGATTGTCATAGCCAACCTCGAGCGCGTGGTAGTAGTAGGCGGCGGTGCCCTTTATTCCATAGAGCAACGCTTCCTGAAGGGAGTTCAAGTCGGGGTCTTTTCCGCACACGCCCCTAACGGTACAGCCACCACTCAGGCTCATCGAACACTGGTTGCAGAGCATTCCAACACCTCCAGACAACTTCATCACGATCCCTCCTATGACACATGTCATATACTTCGAGTTATAGATGAAGATACCTTCATAAAAAGTTTGCGGTTTCTTAACCTAAAAGGCCATATTTACATAGCTGGAAAGAAAATATTCGGGACGTATGATTGCATTAACTGTTACATCATGTTCTAATTTTTGAATTAAATGTTTTCGACTTTCCCGCTCTCCCAAAGTATATATGACACGTGTCATTACATTGTAATCTCTAGAGAACCACGAGTTATGACAAAGAAAATGTCCGTTTAATCCAACCTGAGGCTTGGCCAAAATTCGACCAAAAGTCTTAAATATTCCGTGCGTCATATAGGGATACATGAAAACGAATGCTTTCGAAGTTGCTTCACGCTATGTCTATCCCTCGCTGAGGCGCAGACTTGTAGAGATACTCAGGGAGAAGGGACTCAAACAGACACAGATAGCGGAGCTTTTGCACATTACCCAGTCTGCCGTTTCTCGATATCTGAGGATGGACAGGGGAGCTTTAATAGACGTCGCCCAATTCCCAGACATAGATGATGACCTCAAAAAGCTCGCCGAGGAGATAATCAGGAAGAGACCTACCGAGTACGAAATCCACTCGATGCTAGTTCAAATTTCGCTGGAGATGCTGGGCAAGGGTTACGTCTGTTCTTTCCACTCCCAAATTGATCCCGAGTTGAACCCTGCCCAGTGCAGGATCTGCCTGGAACTGTTCGGTTAGCCGAAAGTTTACAGCCGAGACTAACACAACATTTAATATGTTTCGACGTGTATCTTAACCGGGTGATTCTCATGAAAAGGGCACTTGTAACCCTCACTCCCCCCGAGAGCAAGAGGTTGATAGCCAAAGCGGTAGTGGCCATGGAAGAGGTCCAGCACGCCCTTAAGCACGGCTTTGTCTACATCGCGACTGGAACAACCGCAGCCTACATAGCCGAGGAGCTCCTCGGGGAGAAAATCGAAAAGGAGAAGTGGACCGTTGGAATAATAAGCAAAGGCAGGACGTGCGTTACCCCCAAGGATACCTGGCCGAAGCACCTCGTCCTCTATAAGGGGAAGCCCTTCGAGGGCGAGCCGATAGAAGCCCTGAGAGAGATGGGACCGAAGGACATCTTCATCAAGGGCGGAAACGCGATAGACATAAACTGGAACGTGGCCGTCTTTGCCGCCGCCCCAGACGGAGGAACAATAGGCAAGACCTTCGGCTGGACGATAACCAAGGGAGTCTTTACGATAACGCCCATAAGCCTGGAGAAGTTCGTTCCCACGCCCGTGGAGGAGAGTGCCAAGCTCACTGGCATATATTCCTTCGACTGGGGTACGGGCCTCTACGCGGCTCTCGTTCCAATTCCCCATGCTCACCCAGTGACGGAGGTTGAGGCATACAGAATACTTGCCGGCGTTGAGGCAATACCAATCGCTGCTGGAGGTGCCGGTGGAGCCGAGGGCAGCGTAACGCTCGTTCTTGAAGGAGAGGACGAGGCCATGGAAAAAGCCAAGGAGATAACGAAGGCCGTGAAGGGTGAGCCCTACCTCAAGCAGTACACAGAGGACTGTGCCGTCTGTCCCTTCGCGAAGATATGTGGGTTAGGAAGCGGAGCTTTCTGAGGTGAAGCCTGATGAAGCGGGCCCTCGCTTTGGTTCTTTTAATTCTCCTTTTGGCTCCACTCGTTCTTGCCGACGAGTACGAAGGGGAAGGAGACGAATACGAGGCTGGCTACACCGCCTTCGCCGTAGTCGGTGTGGCGATGATTGCTACTGGAGTAGTTTATTACTCCCTAACCAAGCGGAAACTTCTGATAATCCACAAGAAATCGAGCGAGTGGGGCTTCGAGATAAAGCCTGAGCAGCCTTACGTGACGGTGTTTGGACCGATTTACCCCATCACCATTCACCATGTCCTCACAATAACAGGTACCCTTTTGGTGTTCGTTCACTTCTTCTCGTGCGATAATTACTCAGGCCTCGCTGGAATAACCGGTCTCAGCATGGCCATAACACTTGTTCTGCTGAACGTCAGCGGCTTTGTTGGACGCTACATTCACGGCAAAGTAACAGTAGCTGCAAAGAAGCACGACAGTGCCATGGCCAAGAAGTTCGTCAAGATACTGAGGTACTGGAAGAAGGTGCACATACTCCTTGCCATAATCTTCGCCCTGCTGCTTGCTATTCACCTAAGCGCGGTCGATTGAATTTTCCTTCAAAGATTTCTTTTTAAACTCACTCTTCTTCCATTCATCTTGGGAGGGGCCATGGACGAGCTGGAGATGATTAGGAGAAAAAAGATGCTCGAGCTGATGAAGAGGGCTGGGATGATAGAGGTCAGGCCAAAAGGGCCTAAGGTCGTCATTGAGGTTATCACCGCCCCAGGATGTCCCTATTGTCCTATAGCAGTCCAGATGGCAAGGGAGCTCGAGAGGAAGTACGAGGGAGTGGTAGCTAAGGAGCTGAGCGTCGCAACGCCCGAGGGACAGAGAAAGGCTATGGAGCACAACATCCTTGGCACTCCAACGATACTAATAAACAACCGCGTTGAGTTCATTGGTGTTCCGAACTTTAGGGAGTTTGAAAGAAAAGTAGGGACACTGTTAGGCCTACAGTGAGGCCCCCGTGAGAACCCAGATCCCTATCGCTATGAGCAGTATCCCCGCTATCACGGACAGCTCCCTGCTGTGCCTCACCATCGCCTGGGAGAAGCGCTTACTCTCTGTGACGCTTCCCATCGCCAGCAGTATGACCACCAGCGGAAGCACGAAGACGAGGTTGTAGAGAGCAAGCAGGAGAAAGGCGAGCGTTTTTCCGCTCTTTGAGATTATTATCGCATAGACAAGATAGCTCCCGGCAGAGCAGGGAAGGAGAGTCGTCGACACTATGACGCCGAGGGTGAAAGCTCCTAGGAGCGTTGCGTCGCTGCTGAATATCTTCTTCCTGAGGTCGCTCTTGCCGAAAACCCTTGACTTCTCCATTAACCCAGTGACGATAGTATAAAGGCCGAAGATTATGGCCGCAACGCCGGCAGCCCAGAGAGGCAGGCGGCCAGCGAAGTAGAGAAGGCCAACGCCCAGAAGATAGTACGAGATGTAGACGGCCGCTATGAATGATGCCCCAACGATGTAGAGCCTCCTCCGTGAAATCTCTCTAACGGAGAGTGCTATGAGCAGCATGGTGTAGATGACGAAGGTGCACGGGTTTATGGAGTCACTCATTGCGAGCGTGAAGAACTGCGGGATGAAGTGAGTTAAGTCGAGTGCCCAGAGTGCTAAGGAGCTTATTCCAAAGGAAGCCAGGAGGATGATAGCCAGCGCCTTTACTTCACTCCTCATGGTAGTCACTTCAGCCCATGGCTTTTTGTGACTTTCTAAAACTAAAAGTTGAGAACAAAAGGTCAGCGCCTTCTCCTCAGGAGAACGAGGGGAACTACCACGAGAACGGCCATTATTCCAGGACCGCAGACTTTATCGTTGTTTTCGTTTGTGCTTGTGGTTTCATCTCCGGACGGCGTGGAGGTTGTAATCTCTGAAGTCTCAGTTGTATCTACCTCGGGAAGCCTGTGCTCGACATATATAGTCTGGAGCTTCTGTATGATTGTCTCATTCTTAATGATGTAAGCCTGGCCGGCAACAAAGAGGATAAGCCCGTTGTTCTCCATGGCGGCCTCTATTATCTTGGGTGTCGCCGAGACGTTAAACTCTCCCTCGATTATCGCGTAGAGGGTTCCGTTGTAGGTTATTGCTATCGCAGGAACTCCCATAATGCCGGTGTATTTGTACTGCTCGCCGAAGAGCTTCTGGTTCTCCTCATTGTTCACGAGCTCATAGTATGTCAAGCTATCCGGGCCGTAAATCTCGGGGATGACTTTCTTCATGTTCTGGCAATGGGGACAGGTGGCCATGCCGTACATGTAGAAGTGAATTTTGCTGGGGTCTATCTGGGTCTCAGCTAAAGCGTAGGAGAGCGTGGAGACCATTATGATGAACAGGAGCAGCACTGACAGTTTTCTCATTTTCTCACCTGTCCCCAATTCTCGTGGGAGGTTATAAACCTTAACCGCGGAAAGCTTAAATCCTCCAAGGCCCAAAAGTTTTGGGGATAATCATGCAGGAGTGGTATCGCTCTCGGGCGCTCTACGAGGCGGTTCTCAAGCTCGTCAACTCGGGAAATATCGAAGAGGCCTTCAAGATGGCGGATGGAATACCCGACAAGGCCATCCGCTCGAAGGCTTTCTCCCACATCGCGATCGAGTTGGCAAAGAGGGGGGCAGAGTATAGAGAGGCGCTGGAGAGGGCAGTAAAAGCCGCCCTCGATATAGACAACCACGAGGAGAGTACCAAGGCACTAATGAGCCTTGCCTTTGAGTTCCTGAACATGGGAAAACCTGAGGAAGCCATGAGGATATCCAAGTACATAACCGACCTCTCGAACCGCTCCAAGGTTGAGGCAGAGGTAGCTTTAGCACTTGCCAAGGCTGGTAAGGTCTCTGAGGCCATGGAGATCATCAACGGCATACTCGATGAGGACGTTAAAACCTGGGCTATGTCAAGGCTCGCGAGCCAGCTTTAGCTTAAACCTGTCTATTTCTGAGTTTCTACTCCTCAGTTTTAACATCTATCCATCCACAAGGCTTTTTTAGGCTCGCCCGTTTCCCGGTCGGGTGAGAGAAAATGAACGGTGGAGAGATAATAGGACTCCTGGGAATGCTACTGCTGGTCAGCTCGTGGCTACCTCAAACCATCGAGACCGTGAAGAAAAAGCACTGCCCGTTGAACCTGAAGTTTATCGTAATCTACGTTGTAGCGGCAACACTGCTGACGATATACTCCTATATAATAGGAGATTGGATATTCTTTACCCTGAACTTCCTGTCCGCACTTCAGAGTGCAATAAATCTCGTGGTGAAACTGCTCTACCCATGACTTTTATTTTCTTTCGTAGAGGCCTACCAGCTCTCCCCACTGGATAACGTGACCCTCCATGGCCTTTTCCAACTCTCTTCTCGTTGCCCCGGGCTTGAGGTTGAGTTCCGTGTCAAGAGCATAGACCTTGAAGTGATAGTGGTGCACCCCGTGTCCCCTCGGTGGACATGGTCCACTATAACCTATCTTTCCGAAGTCATTCACTCCCTGGACGACGTGGATTGGGGCATCGACTTCTCCCATTGGTGGGACGCCTCTTTGTATCTCGCCGAGCGGAGGGATGTTCCAGGCTATCCAGTGAGTGAAGGTCCCTCCGGGAGCGTCGGGATCATCAACTATAATCACAAGGCTCTTGGCCCTTGGGTCGATGTGGCCAATGAATATCGGTGGGTTTACGTTTTCTCCGTCGCAGGTGAATTCCACCGGGATGAAATCCCCGTTGTGGAAGACAGAGCCTATCTCCAAATCCATTCTCACACCCCCATCTTCGTTATTGGGGGATAGACACCCACCGGCTGAGAGCAGTAAAACCGAAACCAGCACGAGCGCGGCTATCCTCATGTCAGTGAATAGGTTTTCAAACGTAAAAATGTTTTGGCCCAAAGATTTGTTAATGACAACAGCAGTCCACCACCTTACGGCTAAGGTTTTAAGTCTCCCAAGAGTATCACATTCGATGCTCTATGAGGGTGCTCTGGGAGAGAGAAATTAACGCGGGTGAGATAGTTGTTTCACCAAGACCCGTCTGGAAGTGCATGACCTGTCCCATGTACGGGAAGAGGCCGAGCTGTCCCCCGCATGTCCCGGACTGGAGGGAAGCCAGGGAGTGGGTGAGCCACTTCAGAAAGGCTCTCATCATAAAGTTTGAAATTGACATGGACGATTTTGAAGCCGAGAAGAGAAAGGCCATCCTGCACCTTCTCAAGCGCGAAGAGGAGCTCTTCAGGGAGGGCAAGATGTACGCGATGGCACTCTTCCCCGGCAGCTGCAACCTCTGTGACGACTGCCCCTTTGAGAGGGGAGAGCCCTGCAGGATGCCAACGAAAGTGAGACCGTCGGTAGATGCTATCGGCATAGAGATCAGCAGGCTGGTGGAGATAGACTTCTCCGAAAGCGTTTTGTACGGGATGCTGTTAGTTGAATGAGGTGGAAGCATGGAGAATGAGAAAGGCTTCCCTCGAATGAAGTGGGGAGTGTCTATCCTGATGTCCCTTGTTTATTCCTTTGGAGCGGCCTGGTTCTACTACCTGCCCGCCAAGGGCGAGCCGCTGATAGATGTCACATTCGAGGAACTCCTGCTCCACTTCCTCGTTCTGGTTTTCCTCCTCTGGATTGTCGCGATCCCGGGCATAAAAGAGAAAGATAAAACTGCGGATTTAGTTCTCCTTACAGTACTGACACTCCCAGCGGGTGTTTTCGAAGCTCTGCTCATTCTCTTTATCCTCGGAGGCCTCGGGATAGAAACCTACGGCGTGGAGTATTTCATCCTCCCGCTTGTGCCATTCACTCTTGCCCATAAAGCCGTTGAGGGGAAGATAACCCTTAGACCATTTCTGATGGCGTTCGTCTACGGAGTAATCGCCTTCGCATGGGGGAATTTTGCATGATAAATCCGAGAAAGATAGCCTACGTAACTTTGCTCGGTCGCTCGGAATGGGCGCTCGTAAACACCTACTATGCCGTTGTTTCAAGGAACAGGAAGCCAAGAAAGGTCTTCATCTTTACGGAGGAAGTCTACCGGAAAAAGCTGCCCAAAGTTGTGGAGGCCATAAAGGTTATCTCGCAGGCCTACAACTTCAACCCTGAGATAGAGACCGTCGTGATACCCAACAACAGCTTTCTCGAGGCAGATAAGAAGTTCAAGGAGCTCTTCCAGAGGCTTGAAGAAGAGGGATACACTATCGGGCTCGACATAACCTCGGGAAGGAAGGCCCTCGCAACGGCAGCAGTGGTTCAGATAAGGGATTTTCCGGTCGACAGGATAATCTACATGGCCCTGCTGGACATGGATTTTCCGGACAGGCCCTATATGATGATCCCGAAGCATATGCAGCGCCTCAAGAACTTCCTCGGTGATGGGAATGTCGTCGAGCTATGAAATAATCGAGAAGCCCGAGCTTCAGGTGCTCATCAATATCTTGCCAGAGATAGTGGTAAGCTACCCCCTCTACGAACTTCCCCTATTCAGGGCAGAACCAAGCGAGAAAGGCTACAAACTGGACGTTTTAGTTGACCGCCATGAGTTCAACGAGGCCGTTCCAGAACACCTATCCTACGAACTGCCGACATACAGCGACTTCTACGAGGCATTCATCTCGGCTGGAATCCTGCGCTACGACAACATAAACGAGTTCATGAAGAGCCTCGAGCTTTACAAGTACCTCCGCAAAGGGGTTGCCTTCGCTCCCGACACTAATCTCTTCTACCACCGCTTTATCTCGGGCTTCCGGCCGCTCGACGGCTACCAGATAGTCGTCGCAGAGGGGGTGCAAAAGGAGATAGAGAACTCAATGAACTACAAATACCGCCACGGTCAGCTGAGCGAGATGAGGAAAGCAGTCAAGAACGCCCACCTGCTCAAAGAGTTCAGCAACCGGCGCGTCAAGAAGTCTCGAAAGGCTGCATACATTGCCCTAAAAGAGTTTGAGAGGCTGAAAGACAGGATAATCATAGCAGAAAGCGTCAATGAGCTCGCCCACAACAACGACGAGATCATTATCAAGTCCCTCAAGCGCTACGACGAGATGACACCGACCCTCCTCGTCTTCCTGACGGCGGACATAGCGATAACGGATGTGGCCAAGATAGAAGGGCTGGAGTACTTCCTCTTCGAATATCCAACGGCAGAGCTCGGGAGGCACGAAGTTTCAGCCTACCAGCTGAGGACGCTCATCTTCAACCTCGCCGCTGTTTTTGGCGTCGTCGAGGTAAACGGGGTTACAATCTTCGGGGAATTTGGCGGCAAGCGGGGGCTCAACGAGCTGAAGGTAATCTTCCCGGAGCAGAACAGAAACTACCACGAGTTCATGTTCCACATCAAGCTGTGCAGAAGGCTCATAGAGACAATGGGGGAGAAGAGAAGATAAGGAATCACTGGAGCATTCCTTCCAGCTTCTCGACGAACTCTATGCTTCTCCTGAGGTCGGCGAAGTACTCTTTAGCTTTTTCTACGTGCTCTCTCTCCACCCTTCCGCCCCTCGCTAAGACACTGGCGGGAGCGAGCAGCTGGACGGCATAGCGCAAGCTGGTCTTCTCGCCGAGCTCTGCCAGGTACTCAATCGCCTCCTCGCTTATGTCAATCTTCTCTTCCCTTGCACGAATCTTGACTATCTCGCGGATTTCGTCCCTCTTGTAGGGCTCGGTGTTGATTATGAGCAGCCTGTCGAGCATATCTATCGGTATGCCGTGCGGGGCCTCGAGGTCCGTTCCTCTAATCTTCGTCCTTCCGCGGTTGGTGGCCAGTATCAGTATCGGTGCTAACTCGCTCTCCATGGCCCTCGCGAGGAACGAGAAGGCCTCAATGTCGAGCATGTGAACCTCGTCGATGAAGAGCACTCCCGGGACAAGCGTCGCCTTGCCGTCCTCAATCCACTTCTTGACCATTTCGTCGACCTTCTCTCTGATGTCGTCGCTTATCTCTGCCCCAGAGCTAAAGAGCAGTCCGAAGATGTTTCCCCTCGCGTTCGCAACATCGAGGTCGTGGAGCGTGACGGTGTAAGTGAACTCCTTTATCTTGAGCACCGGGCCGCTCGGCAGGTTGACCTTTCTCTTGAAGAAGAGGCCTTCCTCCTCCTTGACAGTTCCGAGCTTTGAAATCCTGCCCGTCTCAGCGTCTATCTGTATGACGTCGCCCTCTTCAACGCCCAGCTCCATGAGCTGGTAGGCTATCTCCCTGCCGGCCCTTATGGTCTTCTCGTCGTCCTTCGTGCGGAGCGTTATTATCACGCTCTCCGGAATCTCCACGTACGGGTTGAACGGATGCCTCGTCTTTCTGACTTCAATCTCCTTGACTTCACCCTCGTAAACCTTCCTCTCCTCACTGATTCTAACGCCTATGGCCCTCCTGAGGGCCTGCTTCAGGAACTCGGTCTTCTTGACCTCGGCGGAGTAAATCTCACTTCCGGCGATCTGGACAAAGGGCACATCTTCGC
This sequence comes from Thermococcus sp. LS1, assembly GCF_012027395.1. Taxonomy (NCBI): domain Archaea; kingdom Methanobacteriati; phylum Methanobacteriota; class Thermococci; order Thermococcales; family Thermococcaceae; genus Thermococcus; species Thermococcus sp. LS1. Next base: position 240,381 of record NZ_SNUJ01000002.1, on the reverse strand, counting down.
CGAGCTCCCTCGCTATTCCCATGGCTATTGCCGTCTTACCGCTCCCGGTTGGACCAACAAGGAGGATTCCCTTTCCAGCGAGCTTTCCGCGCTTGATGAGCTCGACGGCAATTCCAGCCGCTTCTCTCGCTTTAACCTGCCCCACCATGCCGTCGGCCATGAACTTCGCCTTTCCGTTCTCGTCGAGGCCAAGGCCCCTTATATGGGAGTGCATGCCGACCCTCTCGAAGGAAACCTTCGCGACCTCCTCGATGACCGGCATGCGTTCACCTCCCCTCATTAATCTTCCCGTCGGTTACTAAAATAGTGGGGATTTAAAAATTTGACGGCTTAGAAGTGGGCCTTCAGGAAGCGCCTTATCGTACCAAAAGCCTCTTCCTCCGGAGCGAAATCCTCAGCGACTTCGCTCAAAAGCCTGTGCTCGCTGGCCTTCCCGTGGAAGCGGAAGGCTCGCTTTAAGGACGGCCACGCTCCGAAGAGCGCCCCTGCCATGGAGCCAAGAACTGCAGTGGCTCCATAGGGCATGAAGAATCTCCCGAAGAAGAAGCCCGATGCGAGGAGACCGAACCCGAGGAGGGCATTAATAACTCTCTTCGTGAAAGAGATGGGAAACTCTGCATAGGGAATTCTGCCGTCGGCGCCATCAACATAGGCGCGGTAGGTGAAGGGGCCGTACTTGTACTTCAGCTTCCAGATGGGATAGTAAACGAGGCCGTCGAACTGGAGCTCGAAGGTCGGCATGCCCATGCTCACGCTTCTCCAGTGGAAATAGCGTTTGGCTTCCATCTTCAGCAGCTCGCGTATCTCTTTCTTCAGCCTCTTCTCAGCATCTCCCTCATTGAGGCTCTTCTCGACAAGCCTTCCCCTCACATTTCCATCGAAGTAGCGCCTGCCCCTCGTCGGCAACGGGTAGTTAATAAGCTCGTCAAAGCCATCAGCGGCTGGAACGGTAACGTAGTTGAAGAACTCAACTCGCCCATCGGCCGTCGAGAGTCCACCGCTGTGGGCAAGCCCTTCGGCCTTCACAAAGAAGACGTAGAAGGGAATGTACAACAGTTCTCGCTCCAGGATTCTTGCATTCCACTCGACGTCATTGGGCGAGAGCCTCTGGAGTCTGATGAACGAGCTTAAAGGCCTCCAGGGGTTTTCGACCTTTAGGTCGTAGGTGAAGGTCTTAGCTTCACCGAGCTTGATTTGGAAGCCGCAGTAGGGGCAGGTGACTATTCCAGCTTCCTCACTCTCAAACTCCGCTCCGCAGTTAGGACATTTGACTTTCATCTCTCAACCCTCACATCGCGCGCCATCTTCCTTCCGTACCCCCTCGCAAGCTCGTAGCCAAAGTAAGCCCCAAGACCCGGAAGGACCAGCATACCCAGAGCACCCTGTCTGGCGTGGGCAACCACGTCCCAGTAAGCTAAGTTTCCGTAGAACATGGAGAAGAAAGCCGCAATTCCAACCCCCAATAGGGCCGTGGCCAAGTAAGCTACCTTACGCCATATCCTGACGGGCTCCAGCGCTATAACTTCCCTCCCCTTACTGCCGTCATAGGCCACGAAATACGTTCCACCCTCTAAGTCGCAGTAGACCTTCCAGAGCGGGTAGAAGACAAGGGCAACCTCTTCAACGTCACCGCCAAAGGCAAAGGCCTTCAGGGGCTTGTCCTTGGGAACGTGACGTTCTTTGGCCAGATCCGAGGCTCTGTCAAGCAGCGCTACTCTGGCCTGCTCCTTACCAAAATCAGTGTTCAGGAACTCCAGCTTAAGACCCTCCCACTTCTCGGGCGTTAATTCTTTGATCGGTCTAACCCCCATCATATATTTGAGCGTGTTTCTGAGCTCCTTGAACGTAATGTATCCGCCGCGCTCGAATTTCTCTGCCAATGCCTCGACGGCTATGTCGTAAACGCTTCTCCTGGCAGGAATACAGACGACTGAATCGTCCTCGAACTCGTGGTACTTCACGACTTTCCTCTTTTTGTTGCCCTTTCTTTCGTAGTCCATGAAGCGGACGTACCCTCTTCCCTCCACCTTGCCGAACCAGAGGGGAACGTAAACTCCCTCAACCTTCGCAATCTTTATCTTTCTCCGGAGTCCGAGGAAGTCTTTGTCCTTCTCAACCCTCTCCCAGAATAGGCGCAGGATTTCCTTCTTTGGAAGGCTCTCCACGAAGAAGACGTTATCCTCTGCGAAGACTTCATCATAGGCGTTCGGATAGCCGCAGTAGGGGCAGACGACTATTATATCCTCCGGCGTCGTCTCGAGCGGAGCGCCGCAGTGCTCGCACTTGAGGACCTCGATTATTACCACCAGAAATTGGGAGGAAGTTAAAGGTTAAAAGTTTTTGGCTCAGGCCGTCGATCCCGGGCATCACTAACCCCAAAGGCCAATGTCATCATCGCCTCTAACGTTTTTATTATTGTTATATATCATCTGGGATTATGTTGTTACCTTTAATTTTGTAAACATTTGTGTATTCTCCGGAATCAACATCGAACATAAAAACCTTGTAATTTACATGTGATGCATTATATCCGATATAATGAGCTATTGCAGAGGGAGTTTTAAATGCAATATTAATAGAGAAGTCAGGTGTGCTCATTGTGGAATACGTTCTGTATACCTCATCCAACACTTGCTCAAATAATATAGCTATTGCTGATACCTCATGCGAATACAATTTATCCCTATACCTTGAGTCTTTCACCTTGGCTCTCAGTATAATCACTTTTTCGATAACATCACTATCTATTAGCTTACAAAGAGCCTCTCTTGAAAGCTCAGTCATAGTCGAATCTAGAAGTATCATTGTTTTCTCAGAGTATCCTCCCGTGTTATTAATAAAATCAATAATCTCCTGCAAAATATCTTGGATAGACAAAAATTTGCCTATTGGGATCTTTTCGCTACTGATCTCACCATTATTTGCTTTAAGAACTTCGAGACTTATCAAGAAAGATCTGTTTAAGACACTCACAATCTCATCAAATTTGCGGGACTTTTTATGCTCTTGATCTTTGTATCTTGAAGAGAATATACATCCCCATCTATGATACACTTTATGATCATAGCCTCTGAGATACATCATCCTACCAATTATAAATGCAAAAGCAGTATTATATAATTTGTAATATGCTAAATTAACTGTTAATTTTGTTTCGATAAATGTCCTAATAAATTCCATCAAGCATTCTACTGATTTCACAGGACTATCTTTGTTTTTAAACTCATGAATAAAAACGTTTCTCCCAGGGTAATCACATAGTGATAAGTCAATTATATTTTTGCTTCTTGGGATAGATTTCGATGTTAACACAATCAGAACACTATTAGTTTTTGGCATAAATGTTGGAGGCATACTAATACTGTTATATACAAAAATTTTTAAAGCTTCCCAAATTGCCCCTACAAACCCAAAATAAATTGGATTAACGTGTGTATAGGGCATTTTTTCAGAAAAAGTGGTGTTATGGTGCAATATCATAATCAGTAACACTCCCAAACCCCAGAAAAATATAAAATATATGGCAATTTTTATAAGGTACTGGAAAGTATTACTTTGTCTAGCTAGCCAAACTAATGCTCTTGTTGTGAATGCACAGTTTTCACATTCTTGACAATGATTTGAAGTCATGACCCTTCCCAATCCTTGAATTATGTAATTCGAGATTTATAAATTTTTTTATAATATCCCAAAGTACTTATGCACCTGGAAGCTCAAACCGACGTTCTTTTTGCCCATAATCTTTGCCGTCTCGTGGTAGAGTTCCATGAGTCTCTCCTGGCTTATCTCGATCGGCTCCCTTGGCTGGATAACAAGTGGTGCGAGGCCTTTCAGGAGGGAGGCATACCAGCGGACGTTCTCTATCTTTGTGTCCTTTGTCACCACGAGCTTGGCGTAGGTCTCTGCGCCGGCTTCCTTCAGGATTCTGATGCTCTCTACCTCACGGAGAACGAGAGCTTTCCAGTCGGCCGTAGCTTTAGCGGTCTCGTCCTTTATGTCGACACTGGCGTAGTCTGTGAGATGAGCTACTTCCTTAATCAGCTCTGGAAGACTACCGTGGGTCTCAAGGAAGTTTGAAAAGCCGAGCTCGTGCATCCTCTCCATGAGGGCCTTGAGCGGCCTGACCTGAAGCGTTGGCTCGCCGCCGGTGTAGCTTATGGAATGTATATCCCCCGTGTCAAGCCTCAGAATGGCATCGACTACCTCATCCAAGCTCGCCGGGTTAGGCTTGTATTCGAACTTTCCGGTGAAAGGTTCCACCTCATAGCGCCACCGCAAGACCTTGGAGGCATCTATGAACTCCTTCGAGTCGCACCAGATACAGTTAAGGTCGCAGCCGGCGAATCTTACGAATATCTGCCTCCGTCCAAAGGCAGAACCCTCAACGCTCCCTCCTTCCCCCTGCCAGCTGTTGAACACCTCGGCCATTATGAGTTTCATGCTCACACCTCATCGAGGTCGATTCCCTTCACGTGCTCGCTAACATAGCCCTCGAGTATCTCAACACGCACGCTTCTATCTTCGCCTGTCATGTCGGCCATGAGCTGGACTCCTCTCGCGTAGTCCCAGAGGCGCCTCTTGGCCTCCTCGGTTACGCTTTCGGCCATGACTATTATCTCCTTGACATTCTCACTGCTCGCTATCTCTATGACCTTTCTCGCATCCTCTTCAGTGAAGACGCCCCTCTTTTTGAAGAGCACAGCCACCACCTCATTTTGCAATTGCATAATTACATAATTCTGTAATCATTGAATCAAATATACTTCATGAGCATTTGAACAGCTTCCTCGAATATCTCCCTGTCCGTGCCTTCAACGACGCTCTCAAGGTACTGTAGGTTCAGGAGGTTGAGTATTATGTAGGCCGTGTTCCTGTCGAGACCAAGGTCGTAGGCCTCATAGAAGACTATCTCCCTCCCAAGAGCCTCGTTCAGCATCTCCACGAAGTATGCGATGTCCTCCACGCGGAGCTCGTCCCACTTGCTCTCCATCTCATCGAAGTAGCGCTCCATTATCCTGAGCGTCTCGAGGTCGAGCTTCAGCGTGCCCTCGAAGTAGGGAAACTCGCCAACACGGAATATCTTAACTCCCTCCTCGTCCTGGATACCTATGTAGTCCCAGAGAAGAATACCCTCTATGACGTTGTGGCCGTAGCGGCTCGCCAGATACGTGAACCTCTCCACTATCTCCATCATGTCCTCAAGGAACTCCTCTTCATCGCGGAAGTGAACTATCTTGCTGATCGTTCCGGGCATGCCTCGCACCTAATTGAAGTTGGGAGTGGAGTTATAAGGCTTTGGCATCATAAAGATAAAAGATAAATAGGATGCATCTAATCAACCGATTCACTAGTATCCTCTTGTAACAAAAATATGAATCCAAAGGGATGCTAATTTATGCTCCAGTCCCAATAATAGACTAGGGTATTTGATGCATGAATGTCTGGAGAGAGAGGTATGTTATCGACCCAATTGACGGTTATTGTAAATTTCTGACTAGCCTCGACGTGTTTGTTTGGAATTCTCAGTGAAAACATGTATCCTGGCTCTACATTGACCCATTCATCCCCAACTCCGAGATCTCTGTTAAATTTGTAAGTCCAGCGAACCCAATTCTCCCCGGTATTATCAACGGTGATTTTGACGGCTTTAAGTATGTTAGTAATCGTGACACTTGCTCCCCCATTGCCCAAGGTATACTGAAGTGTCTGAGAATGTTCTTCGTTATAATAATCAATATTATATGATGGTTTAAATGAATCTAGCGAAAAGACGCTATTCCCATCAGGTCTTGTGTCGACTTGGATTGTGATCTTCTCAAACTCCCAATTGCGTATTGGTAGTATGCCCGCTGAGTTAGGCTGTATTTTTTGAACCCTGTTTGAGTTCTGCTTTGAACCCCAAAGATAACGGCCGGCATAAACATACGTCTGCATGTCAACGACACGCCAGTCGTAGTCAGGATTCATGTCCGCCAACTTGTAAACCAGGTAGACTAACTGTAACCTACCACGTGGATACCACTCATCACCAGATGTCCAGGTTATCTTGCTCTCAAGATATGCATCCGTTGAAGTGGAAACGGATTCTGCTGAAAAATTTGAGATAACTTTTCCATTTGCCATTGTCCTCCAGGAATAGTCAACGGGAATTTCTATTGGAACCGTATATTCAACAAAATAAGTCTTCCTGAACTCCGCTAGTGCCTCTTCTTTGAACTTTTTTATGTCCTTTGCGACATATTCTTCTGGAGCAGCATATATAAAAAATCTTCCTCTAGGGAGAATCTTGACTGCGTATACCGTGTCGTTACCAAATCTAATGATATATGGAAGAAGTTTCGCATCTTTAAGCACCTCAAGGCCATGGGAGTCCACTAAAATAAGCTGTCCTTCCTTGAGCAACTTCTCAGCCTGTTCCGGAGAAATAGTATGTATAATACCTAACGAGATGGTTTCCTTTGGCGTATCCCTCTGCTGGAGGTAGGAATCTCCAGCAATTCCAATTCTGGCCGTCACTCCAATCATAAGCAGTCCTATCAGGACTGCTAGCAGCGGCTTCCATCGCAAGTTGCTCACCCTATTAAGTTTTTGCATTATCATTTAGACAACGTGTCTTTATAAGTTTTTCCTCTTATTGTGAGTAGATTTTCTTTATTTTATTTTTGTATATAAATTTTTTAGAATTGAGTTTTCATCTTAGGATGAACGAAAAGAAGCTAGAGTAAAAGACTGCACTCTATTGTTCAGCAACCTTTTTATCACTATTATCGCATTTCCTCCTGCCCGAGGAGTATTGGGTTGCGATGACCTCGGGACCCCCAGGGGGCCGACACTCCCAAAGGCCCCCTATACAAACTTTTGCCAAGTGAAAGTTTGATCAAAGTTTGTACGTCTTAAACAACGTCCAGATGACTCCAAGAAAAACTGAAACCCCACAAACTTGCCATCATGCATTTTGAAGCTATTTAACTCATTCACCCTACCATGGACGTACAAATCCATTAGTGCCAGATGTTATAAGTGGATTTAAGTTACAAGATCCTTCAGTCTCTCACGTATGAACGTTTTGATCAAACTTTGCCCTTCAAAGTTTGAAGGGCAAAAGATTTATTAGGAATAAGCCCGCTCGGTGTCCAGGTATATGCAAAGGTTTATAAAACGTCCCCGGAAAAACCCTTCAGTCGTGAAAATTGCTGATAATTAGGGGTGATGCTCATGGGAAGGACTACTAAGGTCGGTTCAGCCGGAAGGTTCGGTCCGAGGTACGGTCTCAAGATCAGAAGAAGGGTCGCGGCCGTTGAGGCCAAGATGAAGCAGAAGCACGTCTGCCCGGTCTGCGGAAGGAAGGCCGTCAGGAGGATAAGCACCGGCATATGGCAGTGCCAGAAGTGCGGAGCAACGTTCGCTGGTGGCGCTTACCTGCCAGTTACTCCAGCAGGAAAGGTCGCGAAGAGGGTTACCTCTTCGAAGGCCTGATTCCCTTTCCTTTGCTTAGTTTAGGGTGATAACTATGGTGATGGCCGTTTACCGCTGTGCGAAATGCGGAAAGGAGGTCGAGCTCGACCTCGAGAACACCAGAGAGGTTCGCTGCCCCTACTGCGGCAGCAAGATACTCTACAAGCCCAGGCCCAGGGTGGCCAGGCGCGTAAAGGCAATCTGATTCTTTCCAATTTCGAAAGGCTTTTATCCAATCAACCGAGTTTTGAGTGAGGGCCATGATGCTGATAACGACTTCACACAGACCCACCAGGAGGACGAGGAGCTTCGGGCACGACCTGGAGAGGGTGTTCCCCAACTCCCTCTACCTGACGAGGGGTAAGAAGACCATCCAAGACCTTCTCATGGAGGCCTACGACAGGAACTACGAGAGGCTTCTCATTGTCAACGTCTGGAAAGGCAACCCGTTAAAGATGACCTTCATCAAGGTCGACCCCGACGACTGGGGCTACCTCGGCTACCTCTACCTCCACGGCATAAAGCTCCAGCGCGAGATAGGCTTCAGAAACATAAGGCCCATACGCGAGGAGATGCCCTTCATCGTCACCACCGCCAAACGCGTCGGCCTCGATCACGTCGCCTTCGCGCAGGCCTTCGCTGAGCTGACCGGCGGGAAGTTCGTTCCCAGAAAGGAGCGCTCCCTTCTAGGTATAGCTGACAGATACAATACAGACGTTCTCGGCGTCATCGAGAGACACCCGCGCGGAATGGCGGTCAACTTCTACCGCCTCGACGTATCCAAGGAGAGGGCCGTCGGCCCGCTCATAAGCGTCAAGATATGGATAATGGAGGACGGCAGGAGATGGGACTACAAGGAGGCGCTGGGAATAAGGAAGAGGCCTGGCCAATCGAGGGAGTGATTGAACTGGAACTCCCCGACGAGGAGACGGCCAGAGTAGTTTATGAGAGTGTCCTTTACGAGCACGAGAGCGTCCCCTACAGGAGGAGCAGGATCGATTTCCTCCTCGAAGGAAACAGGCTGATAATCAGGTTTCTGGCGAAGGACAACTCCGCCCTGAGGGGAACCCTCAACTCCTACCTCCGCTGGATTAAGGTCGCTATGGATTCTCTGGAAGTTTAGCCTAAACTATTTAAAGCCCCGCCCTTATTCTAACCCGACATTACGATTACGGAGGTGTTTGTCATGCAGAACATTCCGCCGCAGGTTCAGGCTATGTTGGGACAGCTTGAGAGCTACCAGCAGCAGCTCCAGCTCGTCATCCAGCAGAAGCAGAAGGTCCAGCTCGAGCTCACCGAGGCAAAGAAGGCTCTGGAGGAAATCGAGAAGGTTGAGGATGGAACCGTCATCTACAAGACCGTTGGAACGCTCATCGTTAAGACCGACAAGGCCAAGGCCCTCGAGGAACTGAAGGAGAAAGTTGAGACCCTCGAAGTTAGGCTCAACGCCCTCGAGAGGCAAGAGAAGAAGCTCAACGAGAAGCTCAAGGAGCTCACCCAGAAAATACAGGCCGCTCTAAGGCCTACCGCCGGCTGACCTCTTCTCTTTCCTTTGGGGTGGTAGCGATGGACGAGGGAAGCAGCGGAAAGAGGGTTATCCACATAGGTCTTCCAGAGCTGAACGAGGAACAGCTCATCGAGATAGGCGAACTGGCCCAGGAGACGATAATAGACTACGTCTTCGACCACCTCACGAGGAGCGAGGTCAAGGACATTGAGGTTACGATGAGGATAAACAGAGATGAGACCCTCGATCTTGAGATTGAGGTTTATCTGGAGGTTCCAATCTTCGTCAAGGTGGACGTTGATAAGCTCATCGACGAGGCCGTCGAGAGGGCCTACGAAGTTGTTGAGAGGAAGCTGAGGGAGATAGCCAATGAAGGGAAAGATCAAGCTTAAGCGCTTCCTGCAGAGCTCAAGGGACAAGTCCTTCCTCCTGCTCTGCCACCACAACGCTGACCCGGACTCCCTCGGCTCGGCGATAGCCTTCGCCCTCTACCTTAAATCCACTGGAATAGAGGATGTCAGAATCGGCGTGGCTCAAAGCATATCCTCCTACACCAAAAGGCTTCTGACTCTTTCTCCCGTTCCCATCGAGAAGGATCCACAGGTTCGCGAGGACGTCGTGGTGATATTTGACACGTCCTCGATTGAGCAGCTCGAACCTATTGAAATTCCCAAGGACAAGTTCATAATCGTGATAGACCACCACGCCGAGAAAGAGAATCCGATAAGGGCCAATATAATGATTGTTGATTCCTCAAGAACTTCGACCGCTGAAATCGTCTGGGAGCTGTTTAAATATCTCGGCTTTTATGACGAGACCTCAGCTAAGGCTCTCTTGGCGGGAATAGTCACCGACACAGCGACATTCCGATATTCCAATGCTAAAACCTTCAAAACCGTGAGCGAGATTCTGGAGAGGTTCCCAATTCAGATGGGAGAGATATTCCAGCTTGTTGCCCCGGTTAGCGATGAGAACATTGACCAGGCCAAGAGGATGGCCGTGTTAAAGGCCTGTCAGAGGCTGGAGATAAGGAAATTCCGGAAGTATATAATCGCCGTCTCCAAGGTTTCGGCCTACGAGTCCCTGGCATGCAAGACATTCATCCAGCTTGGCGCGGATATAGCAATAGTTGGAAGCGAGAAGAAGGGCGTTAGAATTTCTGCGAGGGCGAAGGAGAGCCTCGTGAAGAAGGGCCTGCACCTAGGTAAGATCATGGAAAAAGTCGGGCCGATTATAGAGGGCTCCGGTGGCGGTCACGCCGGGGCCGCGGGAGCCAACGGCAAAGCCAACCTCGATGAGGGGATTAAGCTGATTTTGAAAGAAATAGAGAAATTTTTGAGAAATCTGGAGGGTTGAAAATGGCCAAGTGCCCGCTCTGTGGAGCAACTCTTGACTGGGCCGAGCTCATTGGACAGATGCTCCCGATGGAGAACGCTCGGGAGATTTTCAGCGATAAGGATGGGTTCATGGAGGCTTTTGAAGAGTTCGTCTTCAAGTGTCCGAGCTGCGGTGAGGAGTTCTACGGCAGGAACCTGCCGACGAAAGAAGCAGAGAAGGTGTTTGATCTCCTTAATGAGTTCAAGGGCTCGATAGACTGGGAGAATAAGAAAGTTCGCCTTAGACTCAACAGTCTGCTTGCCCTTGACATGATGCTCGAACAGTGGGACAGAAAGGTAAAGGGTTAGCGATAGCCTTTTTTACTTTGGTTTCCCATTCTTAGCGGTCGGTGGTTCTCGTGGCGGAGGCGGTGGAGCTTTACCTATCAAAGGGAGATTACAAGGGTGCCCTCAGAAGCGCCCTGGGGATAGAGAATCCAATAAAGAGGCTTGTTGCCCTAACCGAGATTCTAACAGCCTTCCCGAGGGATGAGGTTCTCGCAAACATGCTCGACACCTTCGAGTCTATAAGCGCCACCCCGGAGAGGGCGCTGGCATACTCCCTTTTGGGAAGGGCACTGTACACACTTGATAGGGATCGCGATGGAGAGGTATACTTTGAAAAGGCCATCGAGCTGGCAAACTCTATAGACTCCCCGAGGATACGGGGAGAGGCTCTAGCGGGGATAGCGAGAAACCTCGTTCTCTCCGATAGGTATAAAGACGCGCTCAGACTCTTCAGGGAAGCGGTTGAGCTCCTCCAGGCCTCAAGGGGGCTCTCCTCCGCCGCGACTTCTTCCCTGATAAGAATAGCGAGGCTCATAGAGAAGAGCGCGGACGAGATTCCAAACCAGATAGCCATTGAATTCTACGAGCTGGCGAGGGACGTTTACACGTCGATATTCTTCAAGCTCCAGGCCAAGCACCTGGAGGACAAAATAGAGCTGATAAGGGACGTCCTCAAGCGGGGTAAGGCTGCAGTTGAGGAGCTCCTTGAGAAGGGTGAAGTCGAGCTGGCGATAGAAATGATGCGCTTCCTCCCGCTGGAGAGCCGGGCCATTTCGATGCTCGAGCTTGCCTACTGGCTCTTCCTCCACGAGCAGCCGAGACTCGGGAGGAGGGTCTTCGACGACGCCCTTGAAATAGTCTTCGTGGGCAAGTTCAGACCGACAGACGCCGAGCTGGAGCGCATCGCAAGGAGGTTCCTTCGCATAGGCTTCCTCGAGGAGCCGCTGATAATCGCGGGGGTTATCCGAGACGATAAAAAGGCCTCGGAGCTCCTCGGCGAGGTTGCGCTCGCCTACGCACGCTGGGGAGACGAAGCGAAGGCCCGCTCTATAGCCGAGGGAATAAGGGACGAAAGCATTAAGAACCGCGTTCTGAAAGCTCTGGAGGGTGAAGAAGATGTGGGACACGAGCAAGGACTACCGCTTACTGGTGGCGGAGAAGAGCGTGGAGCTGTTCCTGAAGACGATTGAGGGAGCAAAGTTCAAGGGCAAGTGGGACAAGAAGAAGGCCATCCAGCTTGCCAAGGAGATGATCCCTGAGATACAGGCCATGCGCTACTCCTACATCGAGCCGAAGGAACTCATAGAGACGCCGCAGATGCAGGCTCTGAAGGAGAAGGCCAATGGCATAATCGAGGCTCTTGGTGGAGACGACTGGCACCACAAGTTCCTCAGCCTGGCCGACAAGAGCGAGCGCGAGAAGGTTGAGGAGGCTGTGGCAAAAATCAGGTTTTTCCTCAACACTATCCTCAACCTTGACAAGCGCCTAGCATTAGGTAAGATAAACGATCCGGTCATAGCGGTGGACATAAGGGTCGGCGAGGTCATGAGCGTCGGGAAGCACCCCAACGCGGACAGGCTTTTGGTTACGAACGTCAACATCGGCGAGAGGGCAATAACTGTGGTCACCAACGACCTCACCGTTAAGGAGGGCAACCGCGTTGCCGTTGCCCTGCTCCCACCGGCGAACTTCCGCGGAATAGTCAGCGAGGGGATGTTCCTCGGCGCTGGCGAGGGCGTCCTCAAGGACGTCAAGGGAGAGATCGGCGGCCTGCCAAAGGGAATCCCGCTCGAGGCATTCAACGAGACAAGGAACCTTGTAGAGGCGTTTTTGAAGGGGTGAATCCCTCACTACATTCTTTTTGAGTAAATCTTATTAAAAAGTTCTGCCGTAAATCCTGCGGTGGGTTCAACGAAGAAGGTACTGACTTTGGTTATAGTTGTGACAATCCTGCTCATGGGGATTTACCTTCATCACAAAACGCCAAGCGAAGCCTTCCAGAGTCCGCTTTCTCCCGAGGATAGTTCATCGACAATATAACCACAACTGCCCTAGGCTATTGCTACCAACACAATCCGGACTGGCGATGCACCGGTATTACCCTCTGCTCCTGGCCCAACGGCACTGCAACGGCCATCGTTTACGCCAACTATACGATAGAATGTATTGGCATCACCTGCTATTCGGTCAACGGAACCTACTACCGCGTCGTCATCAACACGACCGACTGGCGCGTTATCGAGTTTGAGCCCGCAAATGGGAGCGTCGTCGATGATGTTATCACCACCTGCGGAAGGGTGTGGAACACGACGGGAGACTGAAACTTTAACTACTCTTCAAGAAGACAAAAATATTATAAGACAACTTGATTAGTGTGTAATGGTAACATAACCAACGGAGTGTTGCCGATGATAGAGATAATCATCACCCCTCTGGTGGTCTACGGGCTGCTCTTCCTTCTGCCCGTTATCTACGATGAGATGCCTCGGAAAAAGGCTGACCTCATTGCGGTGATTCTTTACGGCCTATTCCTCATCCCATCATCGTTCTACTTCACGTTCGTGAGTGCCGCCGTAATAGATAGTCTCGGCATCGATAGGCACCTGCCCGACCCGGTAGGAATACTGGCGGTGATTCTGCTGGCCTCCTTAATCTTCACAGCGCTGGTCTCGATTCCACTTCTGCTAATAAGGAAGAAGAGGGAAATCAAAAGGCCCCTCGTCCTGCTCTTCCTCGCGAGCTTCTTCTTTGACTTAGTCCTTATCGGCCTCACGGGGTGGCTCAAGGCCGGCTGAAGTCCATCCTTTTCCTCACCGTCTCAAGGGCCCTTTCCGCATCTTCCTTGAACTCAGGATAGCCAAGCTCTTCCATCGTCTCAGGTAGCGGGACGCCAAGCTCCTCGTGCCAGCCTCTCAGCCTGTAGAACTCCCTTCTGGCCTCAAGAAAGTCGTTGTAATCAATGAAGGCCGCGTTGCCTTCCGCTGGCCCCTCTGGCTCAGGCTCCCACCAGCGCGGCGGTATGGTGTCGTCGTACGGCGGCGTGACCCAGTCGAGGGCGTCGTGGATTCTGGCGATGCTCTCCACCGCTTGGGCAACTTTCCTCAGCCTCTCGACCGTCCACTCCTCGCCAGTGACGATGCTGTAGAGCCTCGCTAGGTCTTCCATCCTGTAGGGCACAAACTTACAGACACCGAGCATGTCGGTGATGTAGCTCTCGTCCCTGCCCTCGATAAGGGACGGCACGAGCTCCTTAGCTGGCCCCTGGTTGGGCAGCTGATGCGGCCTTGGCCAGCCCCTCAAGTGGCTCGCTCCGACGTCGGCTGTGGCGTAGCTCAGGGCGTAGGTTCTCCTTCCACGCGGGTCCCAGGCCGGTGACTCCATGCCCTTGACGTGGACTGCAAACTCGCAGCCCCTTCCGAGCCTTTCGCAGGCGCGCTTTACTCCATCGGCAAGGATCGCACCGATGCCCTTCCTCTCGGCCATGAGCCTGAGAAGTCTTTCTTCGGCCTCTTCGTCACCCCAGCCTTTAACGGGGAAGCCTATCTCGTCCTCGCCGATTAGGCCCCTCTCGACCATCTCGAAGAGCCAGGCTATGGTATTTCCAGCGGCGATGCTGTCCAGCCCAAGGTTGTTGGCAAGCCAGTTGAAGTACGCAACAGCTGGGAAGTTGAAGACTCCTGTTGCTGCTCCGAGCATGGCTATGCTCTCGTATTCTGGCTTTACGCGGATTCTCCTCCCCTTATATTCGACCTCAACGTAGCGAGCGCACTTTATCGGACAGCTCTTGCCGTGGATGTACCACTCCGGCTCGATCTCGTACTTCTTGACCTCGTCGCCCGCTAATTTGCTCGCCAGCTCGTCCGGGATGTAAGGCCTCGAGAAGTTGTAGGCAGGACTCATGCCGAGGCTCGCCGAGCTCCTGAGGGCATCGGTGGTTCCGTAGTTCCTCGTGTGCCCGTACTTCGGATTGGTGGCGAACTCGTTGTAAAAGCTCTCCCAGAGCTTCTTGTACTCCTCCGGATTGGCCACCTTCGGCTTCTCGCCGGGCTCAACTACAACGGCTTTGAGGTTCTTGCTGCCCATGACCGCTCCAAGACCGCCCCTTCCACTGGCCCTCTCGGTGTCGTAGATTATGTTCGCTATCCTGGCAGTTTTTTCTCCAGCTGGCCCTATCATGGCCATGCTGGCCTTTGGGTGCTCCTTCCAGATTTCCTTAGCAACTTCGTAGGTTCCCCTGCCCCATAGGCCTTTAGCGTCCCTTATCTCGACCTCGCCATCATGGATGTAGAGGTAGACTGGCTCTTCCGCCTTCCCCTCGATTATCAGGGCATCGAAATGGCCCTTGAGCTTGGGCCCGAAGGCGTCTCCACCGCTGGAGTCGCTTATTAACCCAGTCTCGGGGCTCTTGCTCACGGCTATGACCTTACTCGAGCCCGGGACTAAGCCTGTCATTCCTCCTGGAGCGAAGACGAGCTTGTTCGACGGGCTGAGCGGATCGGTTCCCGGCGGAACCTCCCGGTAGATGATGTAGTAGCCAAGCCCCTTTCCTCCTATGAACTTTCTAATCGTCTCGTCGTCGAGCTTCTCATAGGTTACTTTACCTTTACTCAGGTTCACGCGTGCTATCCTGTTGTGGTAGCCATACATCAGACGCACCTCCGGGCCTTTTCACGGTCTTCCTTCGAGAGCCTCCAGCCCATGGCTCCAAAGTTCTCTTCAAGGTGGGCTTTACTCCCGGCCTTCGGGATGGCTATGACGTTATCCTCCCAGATGAGGTAGTTCAGAGCGACCTGAGCGGCGGTTTTTCCATATCTCTCACCAATTTTTGCCAGGCACTCGTTCCTTGCGAGGGAACCCTTCTCGAGCGGCGTGTAGGCTATCAGGGCAATCTTCTCGCGCTTCATGTAGTCGAGCAGGCCGCTTGTCTCTGGCCAGCGGTCTCTGAGGGAGTACTTCACCTCGTTGGCGGCTATCTCGTACTTCCTCATGACTTCCTGGGAGCGCTTGAGAAGTTCAAGGTCGAAGTTGCTCACTCCTATGTAGCGGATTAATCCTTCATCAACGAGCTCCTCCAAGGCGTGAAGCGTCTTCCTGATTTTCTCAAAGCTGTCGCTGGGCCAGTGGAGAAGGTAGAGGTCTATGTAGGTGCCGAGTCTCTTGGCGCTCGCTCTGGCGGCCTTCTTCGCGCTTTCGTATCCGAAGTTCGTCGGCCATACTTTGCTGATGATAAATATATCGTCCCTCTCAAACTCCCTTATCGCTTCTCTCACTAGCTCCTCGCTGTGACCGGCACCGTAGAACTCCGCCGTGTCAATGAGGTTGATGCCCAGCTCGAGACCATGCTTGAGAGCTTCGATGCTCTCCTTATCTCGCGAGTAATCAGGGCTCTCGTAGCCGCCGATGCCCCACGTACCTATGCCTATAGCAGTAACTCTGTCACTTCCTATCCTCTTGAGGTCGTTAAAAACCGGAACTCTCTTCACACTATCACCTATTTTGGGGGTTCGTCCCGGAATCTTATTAAGTTTTTCATTTGAACGTTAAAATGAAGTTCATTTCAAGCGACACGGAAGAGAAAAGAGGAAAAGAGTTCAGGCTCCGAACTTCTCGGAGCGGTTCATGAGATCCATCATCATAGACACTATGTCGTGACCCTTCACCCTGCCTATTCCACCGCGCATGCACTCGCGCTCGCCGAAGGCCTCAGTGTGGTCGGCCCTGACGCCACCGCCGGCGATGAGGAGCGGAACCGGGTCGCCGCTATGATTCATAACCTCGCATGGAGTTGAGTGGTCGCCGGTTATTGCTATGACAACCTCCTCGAGATCGATGTTGTCGATGATGTAGCCTATCATCTCGTCGGCCTTCTCTACCATTTGAGCCTTGAGCTTCGGGTTGTTGTCGTGGCCGGCAGCATCGGTAGGTTTGAAGTGGAGGAACACGAAGTCGTAGTCCTTGAGGAGTTCAACGACCTTCTTGGCTTTGGCTATCGCATCGGTGTTGTATTCTCCGGTCGCTCCTTCGGGCGTGTATATGTCAAAGCCTATCGCCCTTGCGACGCCCTTGACGAGGGAGACGGCGACGACTGCCGCGGCCTTAACCTTCCACTGCTCGGTGAACTTCATCGGTATGTCCGGATAAGTTCCCGCGCCCCTGACGAGGAGGTAGTTCGCTACCGGCTTGCCCTCTTTCCTCCTCTTCTCGTTTATCGGGTGCTTTTCGAGAACCTCGTGGGCCTGCCTCACGAACTCCTTGAGGATTTCTGCCACCTTCTTGCTCTCATCATCCTCGTAGGTGAACTCATGGGGCGGCTTTCCGGCCTCGTGGGGGTCGTTCTCGCCGACTCTATAGCCGGCGGCCATGCCCTTGAGCACCAGAACGGCCCTGTGGCCGGTCGCCCCAACGAAGATGAAGTCAACAGGCAGTTTGACGTTCTCCTGAATGGCCTTGGCGAGCTCGTGGGCTTCCTCCGTGCTTATTCTTCCGGCTCTCCTGTCGGTGATGATGCCGTTCTCGATGGTGGCGAAGTTAACCCTGAAAGCGAGGTCGTCCTCGTCAAGGTCGAGGCCAACTCCCAGCGCCTCGAGGAAACCCCTGCCGCGGTATACCTTGTATGGATCGTAGCCAAATATCGAGAGGTGAGCGGTGTCGCTGCCGGCTGGCTGGCCCGGCTTTATCGGGTCCTGCTGGCCAAGGATTCCCATCTTGGCGAGCCTGTCCATGTTCGGTGTATTAGCGTACTCAAGCGGGGTCTTTCCACTGAACTCTTTGATTGGTCTGTCTCCGAGGCCATCGAGGATTATCAGAAGTCCCTTCCTCTTCATGTCTATCACCGGGAGTGATTAGCGGCCAACCGTTAAAAGCTTTGTTGGGCGCTTCTGAACCCTGGACTGCATGCCAGATTGTTCAAAAAAGCTTTTAACCATATCCCGTTTCTCCCACTGGAGGTGAAGGAATGAAAGTCCTGTGGGCACCCTGGAGGATAGAGTACATACGCTCACCCAAGCATGATGGATGTATATTCTGCGACTTCCCGAAGGAGAACCGCGACAGGGAGAGGCTCATACTCTACCGCGGAAAGCACAGCTTCATAATAATGAACAACTACCCCTACAATCCGGGTCACGTCATGATCGCTCCTTACAGGCATGTCGGAAAGTGGGAAGAGCTAACAGATGAGGAGCTCCTCGAGATTATGAAGCTCTCCCAGATCATGATAAAGGCCCTGAAGAAAGCTATGGATCCCCACGGTTTCAACATGGGCGTGAACATTGGCCGCGTTGCAGGGGCGGGCATAGATGACCACGTGCACCTCCACATCGTGCCGAGGTGGAACGGTGATACGAACTTCATGCCCGTCATAGCTGACACTAAAGTAATTCCAGAGTCACTCGAAGAAGCCTACGACGAACTGAA
The DNA here is from genome assembly GCF_012027395.1 of Thermococcus sp. LS1. Taxonomy (NCBI): domain Archaea; kingdom Methanobacteriati; phylum Methanobacteriota; class Thermococci; order Thermococcales; family Thermococcaceae; genus Thermococcus; species Thermococcus sp. LS1. The sequence goes on along the minus strand of NZ_SNUJ01000002.1, from coordinate 222,339 downwards.
GAAAGCTCTGGAAGAAGTTCTAAGAGAAGAAGAAAAGCCCTAAAGCCTTTCCACCTTTATTTTGAACTTTTCACGGAGAGGTAGTCCCTCAAAGAGTTCAGACGTGAGCTCCAGTACGGGAACCTCAGCTTCTATCGTCGTCTCCATTCCTTGGGCGTCCCTAACCGCAAGCTGTACAAGATAGCCATTTTTCACCGTTGCCGATAGTATCGTCCCATCCTCAGATACTCCCTCAATGGTAAAATCCTGCCCTTGCAGTTCCCACGAAATCCTTTTTATTAAAGCGGGGGCTGTTTCAGGAGTTATATGCTCTACAATACCTTCCTCTCCTGCTATCGCCACTACCGGACAGGCTGCCTGAGCGTTGCAGAAGTCACGTATGGCCTCGGCTATGCCCTTGGCAAAGATCTCCAGAGGCTTTCCCATGAACATCTCGCCAAAGCCCGACCAGCTGGCAGTGATCTTAAGTTTGTTCCCAATCATCTCGAAAGTAACGGTGAGTACTCCCTTATCGCCGGTGAAGGTATATACTGCACCCATTTTCCGGAATCCAACGGCAAGCTTGAACTCGTAGCCGAAGTCGAAGATGAAGCGTGGTACCTTGAACCTGACGGTATCCCCGCTGATGCTCTCGAAGTATGGGAAGAACGGAAGCGTTTTTTCAGGCTCGCTGAGGATTACTTCGAGACTCTCCCATGGATGAAGTATTTCTACTTCCCAGCTTTTCGTTTTCACAGTGTCCTCACCGAGGATTCGTAGAGAAGAAGGCATAAAAAGGATTTCTTAAACCGTTGGTTTGGAACCCGTCAACGACTGCATACACAAAAAGAAATAGAAAAATCAGCTTTCCTCTACGATATAGATGGGAACCTTGCCGTGTGGGATACCCGCCCGTCTGCCGTACCACTCGCTGAGGACACGGTGAAGCACCACAAGAAGGAGCACCGCTATCGCCAGTAGCACCCAGCCGTTCCTTAGTCCGGCGGCGAAGAGCAGAAGCATCACTGCACCAACGACACCTGCGGTGAGGGCATAGGGTATCTGAGTGTTCACATGGTCGATATGGTCGCAGCCAGAGAACATCGAGCTCATGATGGTTGTGTCACTGATCGGGGAGCAGTGGTCACCAAATACTCCACCCGCAAAGACTGAGGCAATGCTGGCGTAAACAATCGGGCCAAAGCTTCCGCTGAGCTGGTAGGAGAGCGGAACCGCTATAGGCATCATTATCGCGAAGGTTCCCCAGCTCGTTCCAGTCGTGAACGATATGAACGCTGCCACCACAAAGATGACGAAGGGAACCAGTCCAGGGGAGAGCACGTTTGAGGCCACCCTGACTATGTAGTCAGCAGTTCCGACGGCGTCGCAGGCACTCTTGATGCTCCACGCGAGGATGAGTATCATCATGGCGAAATGCATCTGCTTCATTCCTGCGACCAAGGTGTGCTCGACATCTTCAAGGGTCATTATCCTCATAGCCAAGACGAGCGCCATTGCAACTATGACCATTGAGAACGAACCCCACACGAGGGCCCACGTCGAGTCTGCATTCGACAGAACCTTCTGGAATCCTCCCTCTGCATAGGCAGCACTTCCACCTCCGGTAATCCACAGGCCGAGGAAGGTCATGAGAACCAGTGCTAGGACGGGTAGTATGAATACCCAGACGCTTTCCTTGCCCCCTATAGGCATTCCAACATCGACCTCGGTGGTCATCATCGGCTGGGCGCCGTCGCGGAGCACTTTACCCTCCTTTCTGGCTCTGTACTCTGCCTTCAACATCGGACCGTAGTGCCTGTGGGTAGCTGCTACAAGGTAGACAAGGATGACCGCGAGGATTGGATAAAACCTGTAAGGCCAGCTCGCGAACCAAGCCGAGTAAGCGCTTATGTTTTCGCCCACACTTGCTATGGCGTCCTTTAGGAGTCCAAGCTCGTAGCCTATCCACGTTGAAACCACGGCCAGAACTGCCACCGGAGCGGCGGTGGAATCGTCAGCGTAAGCCAGGAACTCCCTTGAAACTCTTGCCCTGTCAGTGATGGGCCTCATGGTGTTTCCGACAATGATTGTGTTCGTGTAGTCGTCGAAGAATATTATGGTACCAAAGATAGCCGCCATCAATGAAGCGGCCCTGCTAGTCTTGACCTTCCGAGTTACGGCTTTGGCGATGGCGTTCATTCCACCCGCTTTGTATATAAGTGCGACACCGGCACCAATGAGTGCGTCGAACAACAGTATTCTAGTGTTCCACAGATCGGTCATGACCTGGCCGTCTTCTTCCCATGCTGAAGCTATGTTGAAGACTATCCACTTCAGTGTTTCAGTAGTTGCACCTATTGGATCTCCACCTGCAACCAGAAGTCCACCTACCCACACTCCAAAAAACAAAGCGAATAGGACCCTTTTGGTGAGTATTGCCAAGCCTATAGCCACCAGAGGCGGCAAGAGTGAGAGCACTCCAAAGTCTGACATGGCCATCCCCCCTTACAGTGCCAACAACCATCCGCTATCCTGCAAGTCCTGAAATGGAAGCACTCGAGGAATAATCGAAACGTTTTTATGTTTTCTGTAACAAATATTTCAAAATAGTCAAGTTTTGTTATATTTGAAACAGTTTATTTAGAACGATTTACCGCATCCTTCTTATCAGCTCTTCCAGAATTTGGTATGCCCTTGGGGCGTCTTTTCGGTCAATTACAAAGATCGTGTCTTTGTAGCAGGAAATCACTTGAGTTATATTTATCCCGTTTGATGAGAGTGCTGATGTCATGAAGGTCACTACACCAGGAGTTTCAATTATTCTCCCTGGGCTTATTATGGTGAGTGCCGTTTGATCCCTCAGTATGCTGACGGTTTCTCCCACCAAGTGACACACTTTTTCCTCATCTTCACTTGCAATAACGATTGTAAATGTTTCTCTCCCTTGGGTCAGTTGGAAGAATCGTGACTCACTCATTATCTCGGAGATATCTTTTATAACTCCTGTAATGCTCTCCTTTGAAACCGTTATCACGCTCACATCTGACTGTAACTCTATGATGCTGTTCCCGATAACCTCCCTAACCCTGCCTTCCAAGAGGGATTTTTCTTTTTTGAGCTCTTCGCCGAGTCTTATCAGTGCCATTTTAATGGCAGGAATCGAAGAATCAAGATCAAGCTCCTCAGCAAGAAGTCTCGCAAGGGCGCTATAGTTAACAATTCCCAAGCTCATGCACTCCCTCACAAAGGGCCTCCTCATTATCTCTTCCCGTATAACGTCGGTTATACTCCTCCTCTCATCACTCATAAGCTTCACCCACCAAGAGCTGACCCTGTAAAAGAAATTTAACGGGGGTTTCACCCCAGAGCCACTTCTTTCCACTTCTCTCTCGTCCTCTTCCAGCAGCCTGGCGGCATGAGTTCGCCCTCGGGACAGTAGCCAAGCTGAACGCACCTCGGCCCGAGCTTGGCCCACCTGATTATCGGCCTCAGCTCTTCGTTCTTGGCGATCTCTTCCAGCATCTTCCAGGCGACATCCCTTATCTCCCACTGGGCCCGCTCACAGGCTCTAAGGCCGAGGAAGTGCTTTAGCTCGCGAAGGTTCATGGTTACGACGATTTTGGTCCTCACCGCCTGGGGAAGGATGAAGCGCGCGTCCTCCTGGTGGATCCCAGCTTTGTAGGTTTCCTCGTATAGTTGAATCGTCTCCCTCATAAGTTTCTTCCATTTCTCGTAGAGTTCTGGGTTTCTCTTAACGCTTTCCGGGATAACAAAGGTCTCTTCAACATCCCTGGGATTTATCTTGATGTACCTCATAGACTGCTGGGTGTAGCTAGCTATCCTGTGGCGGACAAGCTGATGGCTGCACACACGAGAACAGCCCTCTATCGCGAACGTCAGAACCGCGTGTTCAAGAATCGACTCGTGACCATAGCCGAGAATCCTGGGGAGATGCATCTCAACGTCTTTTTCGCCCAGTCTCTCGAAAGCTTCCGTTTCCCATTCGTTCCAGTAGCTTATCAGTGCTGCCCAGGTGACAGTTTCGAGGGGTTTTTTCGTATAATTGACAAGCCTGACCTTGATTCCATCCCCCATGAGCGCCACCGAAGGTAAAACCGCTTCAGGTTTATTAGGTTTACTCGAGAAGATACTGGGATCAAAGTATTAAGAAAAAGGAAATCAGAGGGCCATGGTAGTCTCCTTCCCCGGAACCTCGTCCGGGAGGGAGAAGAAGGCCACAACCTCAAGGATGGCCGCTATGACTATCAGCAGGGCTCCTATCATTATCAGCAGCAGGATTGCGCCGGCTATGTAGAGAAGTGCCACAGTGTGGAACATGCCAACACCGGTTTCCTCTGCTATCATGTCGTAGCTCTGCTTCATGAACCAGACTCCGACGATCATCAGGACAACCGCTATTATGCCGCCTATACCGAACGATGCCATGCCAATCTTCTCGTGGCCGCCCATCATTGGGAGGAACGCCGCGAACAGTATTAAGCCAGCTATTATGTTTAAGATCGCCGCCCAGAGGTACTTGCTGAATATCTCCTCGTTCCCCGTAGCCTCGGATATATTCTTCACGGCCAGCAGCTTCAGTATGAAGCCTATAAAGCCAAGTCCCACGATACCCAGCAGGGCGCCAACCCCACCGAGGATTTTGGCATTGCTAAGCTCCCCCATGAGCTACACCTCAAGGTATTTGTGGTTTCAATCTTATAAAAGGCTTTCTACTTCGAACCATAAATTTTTGGACACATTTCCCTCGGAAAGACACCGATGGCATAAGTAATCCATTAATGTCCATTACGTTTGGAAAGCTCCCGAGCGTTAATGCTCAAAAGATTTCAGCTGGAAGCAGATTTATTCGACGAAAGGGTTATTAAAACCGAGCGCCAGCTTTAAACGGTGATGCACATGGTGGTTAGCTTAGCTGGAAGAGATATTCTCTGCCTCCAGGACTTCACGAGGGAGGAGATTGAGACCATTCTCAAAACCGCCGAAATGATGAAGATATGGAACAAGATCGGCAAGCCGCACCGCGTTCTTGAGGGCAAGACCCTCGCCATGATATTCCAGAAGCCCTCGACCAGGACGAGGATTTCCTTCGAGGTTGGAATCTACCAGCTCGGCGGCTACGGTCTCTACCTCAACGCCAACGACCTCCAGCTGAGGAGGGGCGAGACCATAGCCGACACCGCGCGCGTTCTCAGCCGCTATGTGGACGGAATAATGGCCCGTGTTTTCGACCACCAGGACGTCGTTGACCTCGCCAAGTACGCGGATGTTCCGGTCATCAACGGTCTCTCCGACTTCAGCCACCCCTGCCAGGCTCTGGCCGATTATCAGACTATTCTCGAGAAGAAAGGCCGCATAGCGGGCCTCAAGATTGTCTACGTCGGCGATGGTAACAACATGGCCCACTCCCTCATGATAGCCGGAACCAAGCTTGGTGCTCACGTCGTCGTTGCAACTCCAGAGGGCTACGAGCCAGACGAGAGGGTCATCAAGTGGGCCGAACAGAACGCGGCCGAGAGCGGCGGCTCGTTTGAGCTCCTCCACGACCCGGTCAAGGCCGTTAAGGACGCCGATGTTATCTACACCGACGTCTGGGCCAGCATGGGGCAGGAGGCCGAGGCCGAGGAGAGGAGGAAGGTCTTCATGCCGTTCCAGGTCAACAAGGAGCTCGTCAAACACGCCAAGCCGGATTACATATTCATGCACTGCCTCCCGGCCCACAGGGGAGAGGAAGTTACTGACGACGTCATCGACGGCCCCAACAGCGTCGTCTTCGACCAGGCCGAGAACCGCTTACACGCCCAGAAGGCCGCGATGGCCCTGGTTATGGGCGGAATTAAGGTTTGACCTCCTATTTTTGACCATTTCTTCCTTTGTTTCTAGGGGTTAAGGTTTAAAATCCTCATTCTAACTTTAGTCATGCTCCAGAAACTCTTCAGCCTCGGCTACTCCAAGACCTTCGCCGAAAGGTATTATCAGCTATGGGGTGAGAGGGCCTTAGCGATAGCCGAGGCCATGGAAAGGCCCCTACCGAGGTGTTTTCGCGTAAACACCCTCAGGATAGAGGTTCCCAAGCTCACAAAACTCCTCAACAAGAAGGGCTTCCAGTTCAGGCGCGTTCCGTGGGCTCGGGAAGGCTTCTGCCTTACGCGGGAGCCCTTCTCGATAACTTCAACGCCCGAATACCTGAGCGGACTGCTCTACATTCAGGAGGCCAGTTCGATGTATCCCCCCGTTGCCCTTGACCCTAAACCGGGTGAAGTTGTCGCCGACATGGCGGCCGCTCCCGGAGGTAAGACGAGCTACATGGCCCAGCTGATGAAAAACGAGGGCATCATTTACGCCTTCGACGTCGGTGAGGAGAGACTTAAGGAGACGCGCCTTAACCTCTCGCGCCTCGGCGTCACCAACACAGTTCTCATCCACAAGTCCTCGCTTCACATAGGTGAGCTTGGAGTGGAGTTCGACAAGATACTCCTCGACGCTCCCTGTACCGGCTCAGGCACAATCCACAAAAACCCGGAGCGTAAGTCCAACAGGACCATGGAGGATATAAAGTTCTGCCAGGGGCTACAGATGCAGATGATTAAGGTCGCCCTCGAAAACCTCAAACCGGGCGGAATACTTGTCTACTCCACCTGCTCCCTCGAGCCGGAAGAGAACGAGTTTGTGATTCAGTGGGTTCTGGACAGCTTTGACGTCGAGCTTCTGCCCCTCAGATACGGGGAGCCGGCTCTAACCGCTCCTTTTGGAGTTGAACTGAGTGATGAAATAAAGAAGGCAAGGCGTTTCTATCCAGACAGACACGGAACCAGCGGCTTCTTCGTGGCAAAGCTCAGGAAGCTTTAGGGAAGGTTTTTATCCGATATGGTCACAAAGATAAAGTAGTTAAACTAGGAGGGGTCATTGATGAAATTGAGAATCGATAGGTTTCTGGAACCCCTTACTCTAGGAGATACAATTTTAGTTAGATACCTCCCAACCGACCATCCGGAGCTCCTGTTTTACAGTGCCGTCAGGTATGCGCTTGAAAAGGGAGAGAACATGATTATTGCAGATTCTTTCAGCACGTTCCACGTTTTCACTACACTCCTTACATTGAGCGGCAGGGACGTCGCTTTCTTGAGGGACATACCCACGGTTAGAATCGGGGGCATCGCCCAGGAGGGAAGGGTCGTATCAACCATCAATCCATTCAACGATGTATCCATCTTTGCTCGAGAGTTCGCCAAGAAAATGGAAGAGATTGCGACTCCGGAGACCATGATTTTCTTCCTCGGGGCCGGAAAGCTCTTATCAATCTGGGAGAACAACCCCTACGACCTGAGCAGGTTCTTTATTGAGCTCGTTATGAAAACCCGTATCAAGAGGAGATTCTGCAGTGTTATCTTTGCCAATGTAGGGGTACTAAGGCCCGAAACTTTCGAGAAGCTGGAGTTTTACCTCCCAATTATCCTTGAGCTCAAGGAGGGCGGAAGGAAAGCCGAGATTCTTAAGCATGTTCATCCGGAGTTCGTTGGTTTGGAGGTGGTACCATGAAAGCTCTGGAAGATTTCGTGAGATCGTTCGAAATGGGAGAAACCGTAACCATCGAACTGTCGTCATGTTCACCGCTTCATCTTATTTTCTATGGTGTCCTCAAGTCCGCACAGGAAGAAGGTATGAACGTTCTGATCCTAGACGGATTTGACCGGCTGGCAATTGTTGTCCAAGACCTTAAGAGCGTCGGCATTGATGTTGATCTAGACAATCTTGACGTCATAAAAGGTGGGGGTAAGCTAAGAACAGGAAACATAATAGCGCACATTGATGTGTCCCACGACGAGAGGGTTTACATTAGAAAGTACCGGGATACGTTCCGCAGGTACCTCAGTTCCCACTCTAAAACTGTGCTGCTTGTCCTTGGGTTGGAGGAGCTCATTGTAAAGAGCAGTGCCGGGATTAGAGATGAGATGTTTCTCATGGATCTTCTCAGATCCTTCCTCAACGTCCCCCAGAGAATCGCTGTTTATTTCATCAACCCCAGCCTGATCAGCAAGCGTGCACGAGCTCAGGTGGAGGAGCTCTCCACGAGGGTTATCTCGGTAGAGTGCTCCAACGGCATATTGGTAAAAATCAAGAAGAGCATAAAACCCGAAGAACAGGGAGTCGAGATACTTGTGCCCATGGACTATGTTACCGAGTCAGTACCTCATCAAGGACCTTAAGCCTCCCCCTAACTTCATCGCTTAGCAGGGATTCGAGCTCTTCCCTCGCTTTTTTTGCGAGTTCGAACTTCTCCAAGCCCTTTGAAACACTTACCCAGCTTATTTTCTTACCCTCAAGAAAGACATCTATGTCGCACAGCCTCTGGTAGCCCACGTACTCAAGCCCCTTCAGTAGGAACTTCACCCTGAGGGGGTCTTCCCACGTCAACAGCTTGAGCTTATAGATTGGAACGCGCATAAACGGCCTCGGGTAGTCCCAGTCCCAGCCCTCCGCAACTATGAATCCCAGGTCGAGGTCTTCTATGACCATCATGAGCCTCTCTATGTTCTCATCGTAGCGCTTGTCTGTGTCGTAGATTTTTATTGTGATGTCCTTCCACTCCGGCATTAACTTCATCAGCAGTACCGGAGCGTCTATGCTGAGTTCGCGATAAACGCTGAGAAAGTCCTTCTTTATGAGAACGGCTCCCTTTATATCCTCCGGCCCTATTGGGGAGTTGAGCTTCTTCTCCGTTACTGCTATTATTGTGTCCCCCGCTTCCCCCTTGTCGAGTGCCGTTTTGATGTCCATTATCTCCCCGTCGTATTTCTCCGCGAGCAGTTTGAGGCCTTCTTTAACGTTGGCAGGTATGCGTATCATTATCATGGTACTCTCTATGTGGACTTTCTCCACAGGGAGGGCTCGGTTTATGACCTCGCTCAAGACAACAGCAGAGTGTCTATCGATGAGAAAAGCCGTCTCCGGCGGAATAGTCTCCTTCTTCCACTCGTCTGTGACGAAGACTACGGTCTCAAACTCATTGCTCTCACGTATCGCATCATCGGTGGATATCTCTTCAACGCCAAAAATCTCGCCGAGACGGGACTTTAAAGCCCCGACGTCCTTAGTTCTTAAAAACACTATCGAGGGCCCAAAACGCAGGAACCTCATCACATACCCCTCCAAAGTTTGTAACCCCTATCAAAATCTGTTCCCAACGGATATTTCACCCGGTAAGTCCTCCTACTCGGGAGTAAGACAAAGTTAACCCCAAGAACACCGTTCAAGCCCCTCCCAATCAGCTTGAAGTTGTGACCGTAGAGCCTAAAGTCAGCTTCAAGGCTGACGACGTCTTTCCAAGTATGACCCAAGGCGAAGCGGAAGCCCTCTATCTCCACGATGCTCCCCGGTTCGACGATGCTCTCTCCGAAAAACTCGCGTACTATCTCCGGATCGTCTTCGTTGCCAGGAACAACGTAGATTACTGCATCAGAGCCCTTTAAAATTCCTGCGAGTTTTCTAAGCGCCTCCCGATAGAGGGGCTTCAACTCGGGCCTTCTCTCGAGCTTTATGTTGTCCGCAAAATCTCCGGTGTGTATCAGGTAGTTCGGTTTCGTCTTCTCGATGAGCTCTTCAATGAAGCGGTAGGAACTCTCCGGAGTATCGCTTACGTGCATGACTTTGACTTCGTCGGATGACGCGAGCAGCTCCAGTACCTTTTTCCGGAAGGTTGGGAGTCTGATGGGCATCTTAGGAATTAGGAGCAGGGCTTATATATAACTTCGCCAAGGTTCTCTCGGGTGTTACCATGAAGGTTCTCGTTCTTGGAGCTGGAAACGTTGGAAGGGCAATAGCCTGGGATTTAAGAGACGAGTTCGAGGTCTGGGTAGGGGACAGAAGTGAGGAAAGGCTGAACTCCGTTAAAGACTTCGCCGAGACTGTAAAAATAGATGCCTCGAACTTCGATTCCCTCGTGGAAACCATGAAGAGCTTTGAGCTCGTCGTTGGAGCTCTGCCCGGGAGGTTTGGCTACTCCTCGGTCAAGGCCGCCATAAAGGCGGGCGTTGACATGGTGGACGTCTCCTTCATGCCCGAGAACCCGCTGGAACTACGTGAGGAGGCAGAGAAAGCACAGGTTACGGTCATCTTTGACGTGGGCTTTGCTCCGGGCTTGAGCCACATACTGATGGGAAGGATATGGCAGGAGATAGACGAGCTTAAGGAGGGCTACATCTACGTCGGCGGTCTTCCCAAGGAGCCCCGCCCACCGCTGTATTACAGAATTACATGGTCACCGAAAGATCTAATTGAAGAATACACGAGGCCGGCAAGAGTGATAAGAAACGGAAATGTTACGGCAGTTGACCCGTTCGAGAAGATCGAGAGAGTAACCGTTGGTGACTTCGAGTTTGAGGCTTTCGTGAGCGACGGTCTGCGCTCTTTATTAGAGAGCGTTAAAGCTGAAAAGCTCGAAGAGTGGACACTCCGCTGGCCGGGACATCTTGAGAAGATGAAAGTTTTAAGGGAGCTGGGATTCTTCAAGCCGGAGCACATAGACAAGACACTGGAAGTTATAACTCCCCTGATGACCTATGAGAGCCCGGACTTCTCGATAATGCAGGTCGTTGGAAGGGGAATCCTCGACGGCAAAAAGAAGGAAATCGGCTACCTCCTCTACGACGAAGAGAAAGAGGGATTCACGTCCATGGCCCGGGTCACAGGCTTTACCGCGGCGATAGTAGCGCGCCTCGTCGCCGAGAAGGGCTGCATCTTTGGTGTCATACCCCCAGAGATACTCGGAATGCGCATAGACACCTTCACGCGGATCACTGAGGAGCTCGCTGAGAGGGGAATAACGCTGGAGAGGTGGGAGAATGCTCCACCTGGTGATAGCTGACTCCGAGCTGGAGCTGGCTCCAAAGTCAATAGTTGATCACCCGGCGATAGTCAACTACGCCAAGAGGAGGAACAAGAAGCCAGAGGAAGTACTCCTGGACAGCACTTACCATCACTCGGCGCTCAAGAAGCTCGAAGACGGCGAGAGGCGCGGGAGGCCGGACATAGTACACGTCTGCCTCCTCAACGCGCTCGAGAGCATAGCGAACAAGGAGGGTAAGCTCCGCGTCTACGTCCACACGAGGAACGACGAAGTGATTTACATCAAGCCAGAGACTAGGATTCCGAGGAACTACAACCGCTTCGTTGGTCTGATGGAAAGTCTCTTCAAGAACCGCGTTGTGCCTGAGGGACTTGAGCTGCTTCGCATGGAGGAGAAGAGCCTGGCTGAGCTCATCGACGAAATAAAACCGGACGGAGTCTTCGTCATGCACGAGAACGGGGAGTCCATGAAGCCTCAGGAGTTTGGAAAGGTCCTTGCAGGACTCCAGAGTCCGCTGGTGGTTGTCGGAGGATTTCCCCACGGAGACTTCAGGAGTGAAATTCCCGGAAAGAAGATAAGCCTTTACAAAGCTCCATTGATGGCATGGACAGTTGTGAACGAGATAATCATCAACTTTGAGCATTGGGTTCTCTGAAAAGGGTAGAAGAGCGACATAATGTTTTTATATTTTGCCGATGTTTAATTCTTTTAGGCCTCTTGAAACAACTCCAACTAGAAACTATCTCCGCGGGGGTGTAATTCGATGAGGAAAATAAGCGTCCTTATGGCGTTCTTAATAACGGGCTATGTTCTTGGGATATGGAACTTCCTTGTTTTGCCTAAATACTATATAACCTTCGGACTGAAGGGCTTTCTGATCTCGCTGATTCCGATGCTGATAGCGCTGTTCTTGATTTACAGCGAAGCTGAGAGCACCAAGCGGACGAGGTACCTCATCTACGAGCTGTTTTTTAAGATAGCGAGAACCCCAGCGCTGATCTTCACCCTGGTGATGTTTCTTCTGATAATGCTCGGCATAACTACCTACTACTCCGCCTACAGCCTCGTGTACATCTTTGGAATCGGAGCAAAATACGTCCCAGTTATTGCAGTTGGCACAATCATACTCTCCGTAATTCTTCTCCTGATGGCGAAGGGCAAAACCCTAGAGTTCATCTCTGTCGTGTCTATCCTCTTCATGCTATTCGCCATAGTCTCGGCGATCCTTGTTAGGAACCAGGCTCTCAGCACCGTCACAGCCCCACAGGCCGTCCAGTACATGAAGATGGCAGTGTCATCGATAACTTCATTTGACCAGTCCCTGACATTCAGAGGAGTCCTCTACATGCTCGTTTCCGTGCTTGTTTCCTTTGGCCTTGGTGCTGGAGTCTACTACGTGATAGGAAGTTTCACTCCCGAAGAGCTCGACCTCAAGAAGGTTCTTGGCATAGTGTTCATACTTCAGATAATCCTCAGCTTCGCGGCCGCATTTACCGTTGCCTACTCCCTCGGTGCGGCCTATCAGGGATTTGGAAAGGCCTTCCAGAACCCAAACATCCCCGCGGAAGAGTCTATGAACCTTTATCTCAAGTTCCAGGATCTTAAAGAGTACACCATCAACAGCGAGAAGAGCCCAATGGATTCCATTGAGGTCTTCTACTCCATTCCGGAGGTTCTCAGGGGCAACATAGCCCACGCCGACAGGTTAATCTATCTCCTCATGCTCTCGCTGTACTTCGCTGGCCTGACTACGATAATAGTCCTCATTGAGATGGGCAGTCAGATACTCTCCGAGGTCATGCAGTTGGACAGGAACAAAAGCCTCACGTTTGTAGCCGTCCTCGGCATGATACTAGCCGGCGTCATGATGGTGGGGGACATCAGGACGATGTTCCTCGTTGTGCCCTTCAGCGTCGGGGCGCTCATAGCTGCAGTAGAAGCTTACCCGCTCCTCTCATCGGAGCTGACCCGCAACAACGGAATAGTAGCTGCAGTTATAGGAGTGCTCTTCCTCGCCGGCCTGATGACCCTTTACTACGCCATCAGAGCACCAGCCACCACCGTGAAGATAGGTGCACTGCTTGGCCTCGTCCTCTTCGTTCCGGTGTTTATGAACAGCATGCTGCTGAAGAGCAGGCGCTGAGGTCTTTTCCCTTATTCAAAAATTTTTTAAAGACCCTTCCCAATCCCCCTTAGAACGCTTATGGAGGTCTGAAAAATGGGAGACAAGACCAAGGTTCAGGTTAGCAAGCTCAAGCCGGGAAGGTACATCCTCATCGATGGAGAGCCCTGCAGGATAGCCAACATAACCGTTTCCTCACCGGGCAAGCACGGTTCAGCCAAGGCTAGGATCGAGGCCGTTGGCATCTTTGACGGCAAGGTCAGGAGCATCGTTAAGCCCACCAGCGCTGAAGTTGACGTTCCGATCATTGACAAGAGGACCGCCCAGATCATCGCCATGACTCCAGACACCGTCCAGATTATGGACATGGAGACCTACGAGCTCTACGACGTTCCGATCGAGACCGGCGTCGCCGACGAGGTCAAGGACCAGCTCAAGGAGGGCATCAACGTCGAGTACTGGGAGACCCTTGGCAGGATCAAGATCATGAAGATAAAGGGCGAGTGATTCTCTTCTCGTCTTTCCTTCCATTTCTGCGCAACCTTTTAAACAGCTTATTTAATTCTCTCCGGAGGTGAGGATATGGACTTCCTCTACACTTACGAAACACTCAAGCTCGAATTCCCCCTCGTTGAGCCCGAAGAAGCAAAATTCGTCCTCCTCGGTGTCCCCTTTGACGGAACCACGAGCTTCAAGCCGGGAACAAGATTCGGGCCCACACTCATAAGGCACGCTACGCTCAACCTCGAGAGCTACATCCTTGACTATGACGTAGACATAGCCGAGCTTCCAATAGCCGATATAGGAGATGTCGCGGTCATAGCAGGCGATGCAAAAGAAACTGCCGAGCGTGTTAGGGAGACCATCGAGGAGCTGAAAAGAGTGAATCCGGAAGCGATACCGATAACCCTCGGCGGTGAGCATTCAATAACCCTCGGTCCAGTGAAAGCACTGAAGCCGGCAAGCTACGTTGTCTTCGATGCCCACCTCGATCTTCGCGACCAGTACGAGGACAACCCCTACAACCACGCCTGCGTTGCCAGAAGAATAAGCGAACTCGGCGTCAAGGAGGCAATGTTTGGCATAAGGAGCGGGACAAAGGAGGAAGTCGAGTACGCCGAAGAGAACGGCATCGCCTGGGTTCACGCCAGGGACTACGATTTCGATGCATTCGTCGAACTCGTGAAGCCCCTGCCGGAGCCGGTTTACCTATCCATCGATATCGACGTTTTCGACATCCCGCTCGTTCCATCAACTGGAACACCCGAAGCTGGCGGCTTGGCCTTCTGGGACGTCATCGAGGCTATCAAGTGGCTGGCAGAAAACAAGAAAATTGCTGGCTTCGATATCATGGAAGTCGCCGGAACCGAACTGGGGGATGTAACTGCACTCACAGCGGCAAAGCTGCTCTTCTACTTCATTGGGGCTATGGGGAAGGGGCTATAGGGTTAGGAGGAAGGCCTGTAGCCGGCCTCCCTCATCTCTTTCTCAATGCTCCTTACCTCGAGAAGCCGCTCCCTGAGGAAGGGAACCCAGAGCGTTTCCACAATGACAGAGGCGAGCACAGTTATTATGGTGCCGAAAGGCTTTTCTGCCAGTTCCTGCTGGTTGAGGAAGCGGTGGAGCTTTAGTTGTCTTTTGGTACAATGTTCTAAACGTTTCCCCAATGCCCCTCTAGACCCACAAAGCCTTAAATAGAACTTTTTTCATCTTTCAGAATTGGTGGTGGTCATGAACGTCGAGTCAGCCCTCGAGAGGTTTCACTCACTCAAGCTGACCGATATAATGCCCAAGTTCGAAACCATGCCAGTCGTTACCGCTGATGCTGACCTGATGAGCGTACTCAAGATACTGAGGACAAGGCACCACGTCTGGGTCGTCGAGAACAAGGAGAGCATGAAGCTCGTGGGTATCATCCGCTACATCGATGTGATAGATGTCCTCCTGCCGCCAGAGGCCCACAAGTTCAAGCTCGGAATGACCAGCAGGACGATGCGCTCTATGCTGGGCGGGGCGACGAAGGCAGAGGATATAGCCGAGAGGCACGTGCTCACCATAGAAGAAGACGCGACGGTACTTGAAGCCCTCATGAAGATGCGCAAGTACAGGATTCAGGTGCTGGCTGTGGTAAAGGACGGAAAGCTGGTCGGAGAAGTGAGTCTTCGCATACTGATTGACGAGCTACTTAGACTGCTCAGGGTAGGTGGTGCCCAATGGAAACAGTGACATGGCTGCTGTTCGCGATAGGTCTCTCGCTCATCCTGGCGAAGATAGGAGACAGCATAATCGAGCGCTATGAACTACCAGGAGTCCTCGGAGAGCTGCTCATGGGAATGATTCTCGGAAACCTCGTCTACTTCGGCATAGTTGCTCCCCAGTACCTCCCAATAGTCAGCGGCGAGGAATTCACCACAGACCTGACAGTCGTCTCCAACTTCCTCGCCAAGCTGGGTATAATATTTCTGCTCTTTCTCGGTGCCCTCGATGCAGACCTCGAGCAGTTGAAGAAGACGGGCCTCACCGCCACAGTTTCGACTCTTCTTGGCGTCTTCGTCCCGCTCGTTCTTGGCTGGTTTGCCCTCATGGAGATGGGCTACGACAGCAGGGAGGCCTTCGCAGGCGGCGTTCTGCTCACGGCCACGAGCATAGGTCTCACCGTCCGTGTCATGATGGACTTGGGCGTGCTGAAGAGCGAAGTTGGAGCGGCATCACTGAGCGCGAGCGTGATGGACGACTTCCTTGGCATAGCGCTGGTAATCTTCGCAGTCGGAACGGGCAGTCTTATTGAGTTAAGCGCTAAGATTGTGGCCTTCTTCATAATAACGGGCGTTATCTGGTGGTTCCTCGTTGACTACTACATCAAGTTCGCGGAAAAGCTGC
Organism: Thermococcus sp. LS1; assembly: GCF_012027395.1. Lineage (NCBI taxonomy): Archaea > Methanobacteriati > Methanobacteriota > Thermococci > Thermococcales > Thermococcaceae > Thermococcus > Thermococcus sp. LS1. Next base: position 206,494 of record NZ_SNUJ01000002.1, on the reverse strand, counting down.
ATGTCGAGAAGGGCATTCTTGGGATGGTTCTTGGCGTGATGTTCCTCTTCGCGGCTTTGGCAGAAGGCTGGTTCGCAGCTGCAATCGAAGGAGCTTTTATGATGGGACTCGTCCTCTCAAAGCTCCCAGAAGGAAAGCGCCTGATGGAAGACGTTAGGGCCATAGGCTACGGCCTGCTCATACCGTTCTTCTTCGTCCACACGGGAGCAATGCTAAATCTTACAGTCTTCGAGAACGCCCAGGCCCTCGTTCTCGCCGCTGTTCTCACTACCGTTGCAGTCTTCGGAAAGATCTTCGGTAGGGGCATCGGAGCATGGATTACCGCCTGGGGCCGCGGAAGGGAGTTCCTCTTTACCAGGGAGAACTTCTGGATGTCCCTCCAGATGGGAATTGGCTCCGTCCCCAGAACCGAAGTGGCGCTTGTTGACCTGATGGTGGCGATACATGGAGGGGCAATAAGCCAGCAGCATGCACCAGAGTTCATAGCGGCCACGCTGATATTCATAACCGTCTCAGTACTCATAACGCCGCCCCTCCTAAAGTGGGCCTTCAAGAGGGAGATAGAAGAGGCCAGAAACGTCAAGGCAGCCCAAAAGGTCGAGAGGATACAGACGACGCACAGAAAGATAAAGGAGATTAAAGGCTCTTCTTGAGCCTTCAATTTTTTCAGCCGAAGAAGGCTCCCATCATGTCCATCTGCTCTTCGCTCATGGACTTTATCTTGAACTCGGGCATCTCGGTCTTGAGCTTTTCATATTCCTCAGCGGTTATCTCCTCGGCCTTTCCGCCTTTCACGCGGTAGAAGACGCCGTATCCCTCCTCACGATAGGCAACGAGGAAGTCATCAACCTCGATGTCGTCAAAGTTCACGAAGATGACGTTTCCGCCCGTGTACGGGCGCTTGCACTTGAAGGGGAAGCTCGAGGAGTTGAGCATGGCATCTCCGAGAGCCTGATTAGCTTTTTCGCCGTTTATCTCGGTCCAGAACTTCCTCCCCTCGAAGTCCCCCTCAACGACTATCAGAAACCTCTGACCGTCGAGCTCAACTATGGGGGCGCCCTTCTCCTGGAGTATCTTGAACAGCTCGCCGATTGTCTCGGCGTTTCTGAGGGAAGCGACGAATCCTTCAACCTTCATAGTTTCCACCGAAGGAAGTTCTCGAGGAGGTATAAAAGCTTAAGCTTTTTATTGGTGATACTTACTACCATTGATGGCCTCAGAAAACGGGCGCTACATCAAGAAGTGGGGAGGTGTAATAGCGTTCTCGATACTTGCTGGCTTAGCTGGGGGTATTGGGGCGATTGCATTCAGGATTCTAATCGGGCTCGTCCACGAGTTTTTCTTTGTCTGGTTGCTGCCGAAGGTGTCCTACCAAGTGGGAGACTTCAACCTGGGCTACATCCTCCTACCAACCCTGGGAGCCCTCGTAGTTAGCTTCTTCATCGTTAAATACCCCGACATAAAAGGCAACGGCATTCCCGAAGTTATAGAGGCGGTGATCTTCAAGGGCGGCAACATCCCCGGAGCTTTTGCGGTCATCAAGACCGTCGCAACGGCGATAACAATTGGCTCAGGCGGAAGCGTAGGAAGGGAAGGCCCAATAGGATTCATCGGGGCCTCGCTTACCTCCCTCCTCGCTCGCAGATTCAATCTCTCAAAGGAAATGAAGAAGCTCCTCGTCACCTGCGGCTTAGCCGCAGGGATAGCAGGGACCTTCAACACGCCTCTTGCGGGAGCTATGTTCGCCCTTGAGGTTGTTTACATGGGGGCGTTCTCGATAAACCTCGTGCCAATCTTTATAGCGGCCGTAACAGGCAACGCGGTCACTCTGGCAGTGCTCAACAGGGCGGTTGAAATAGACATTCCAGACAAAATAGGTCACACGCTCCCAGAACTGCCGCTCTTCTTCTTCCTAGGTCTCCTCCTCGGCCTCCTTGCGGCATTCTACGCCCGCTTCCTCTACTCCGTCGTTGACAGGTTCAGCGAGTCGAAGCTCCCCGAACTCTCAAAACCCCTCATCGGCGGCATCGGCGTTGGCTTCCTTGGAATGCTCTTTCCAGCTTACGGGATATTCGGCATAGGCTACGAGGGCATGAGGATGGCCTTCTACGGCGAGCTGGCGATATGGCTCCTCATAGTTCTCGGGCTCACAAAGATGCTTGCAACCGCACTGACCATAGGCTCTGGCCAGAGCGGTGGTGTTTTCGCGCCGAGTCTCTACATTGGGACGATGTTCGGCGCCGCCTTCGGCCAGCTGGTAAAGCTAATCCTGCCAGCGCTGGAGCCAAATCCCACTGTTTACGCCCTCGCTGGAATGGCTGCCTTCTTCAGTGGGATGACGCAGGCGCCACTGACGCAGATACTCATGGTGACCGAGCTAACGAGGAGCTACGCCGTCCTGCCCCCTGTAATGACCTCCGCGACGATAGGCTTCCTGACCGCGAGGTTCTTCCTCAGGGAAGAGTCTATATACACCCTTAAGCTCCGCAGGAAAGGTTACCGCGTCAGAACAGGAAGGCCGGTAATCCTCGAAACCATTTCGGTCAGCGAGATAATGACGCGCGAGCCCGTTTACGTCCACGAGAACCAGACACTCCTCGACGTCGAGCACCTGATAGGTGAAACCGGCCACGACTGCTTCCCCGTCGTTAATGACAACCTCGAGGTCGTTGGTGTCATTGGGATAAAGGACATTCTGAAGAAGCCGATTTCCCTCAAGAGAATGCGCGTGAAGCGCTTCACGAACAGGGCCTACGGTGTTACATATCCAACGGAAACAGCGGAGGATGCCTTTGAGAAGCTGATGACCTACGACCAGAACCTCCTTCCTGTTTTGGAAAGCCCACAGAGCAGGAAGCTCGTCGGAGTCGTCACCAAAAGGGACATATACCGCGCCTACTACCGCGGACTGGAGGGTATGTACATAGACTGAGGTGGTTTCATGCTGGTTGATGCGGACCTTCATATTCACTCGAGGTACTCGAAGGCGGTCTCGAAGCTAATGACCATTCCGATGCTGGCGGAAAATGCACGCTTCAAGGGACTCGGTCTGGTGGGCACGGGAGACATCTTGAACCCTAAGTGGGAGGAGGAGCTTCTGAAGTACACCGAAAAGATTGATGAGGGAACCTACGAGAGAAAGGGAATCCGCTTTCTGCTAACGACGGAGGTCGAGGACAATAAGAGAGTCCACCACGTTCTCATCTTTCCGAGCATCGATGCCATTCGCGAGATGCGGGAGGCGCTGAGACCATATTCAAACGATATCGACACCGAGGGAAGGCCGCACCTCAACCTTTCGGCCGCTGAAATAGCTGACATTGCGAACGAGCTCGGCGTTCTAATCGGCCCGGCCCATGCTTTTACCCCATGGACAGCACTCTACAAGGAGTACAACAGCCTGAAGGAGGCCTATCAGGGGGCCAAAATCCACTTCCTCGAGCTCGGCCTTTCCGCTGATTCTGAGATGGCAGATAGAATAAAAGCCCATCACGGACTCACCTACCTCAGCAATTCAGACGCCCACTCACCGATGCCACACCGACTCGGAAGAGAGTTCAACCGCTTCAATATCAAAGAGGCCACCTTTGAGGAGGTCAGAAAAGCCATCTTGAAGCGCGGAGGAAGGAGAATAGTCCTCAACGCCGGGCTTGATCCGAGGCTCGGGAAGTACCATTTAACCGCCTGTTCTCGCTGCTACGCCAAGTATTCACCAGAGGAAGCCAAAGCCTTCAAATGGAAGTGTCCCAAGTGCGGCGGGAGGATAAAGAAGGGTGTCCACGACAGAATTCTCGAGCTGGCGGATACAGAAGAAAGGCCCAAAGACAGGCCGCCCTACCTGAGGCTTGCCCCGCTGGCTGAGATAATAGCGATGGTAATCGGCAAAGGTGTCGAGACGAAGGCCGTGAAGGCCATCTGGGAGCGCTTTTTGAAGGAGTTCGGAAGCGAGATTAAAGTCCTCGTTGACGTGCCTATCGAGAGTCTCGCGGAGGTTCACGAGGATGTGGCAAAAGCGGTCTGGGCCTACAGGAAGGGCAAGCTGATAGTGATCCCCGGTGGAGGCGGAAAGTACGGAGAGATAAGACTGCCCGAGGAAATAAGAAAGGCTAGAATAGACGAGCTGGAGAGTGTTGAGGTGAAAGTGCCGAAGGAAGAATACAAGCCGAAGCAGACTTCGCTGATGAAATTTTTGAAAAAGTAATAGGAAATCAAAGCATGAAGAGGGGCTTTATCAGAACCGCAACTACTGGAACGGCAACGTTATCATCGATGACTTTCTGATACTCAGCGAGCATCAGTATGCCAGACCAAGCAAACTTCATGGCAACGTTCAGATCAGGCAACATTACAAAGGCTATGATGAGGGCGCTGAGGATGTACCCCACACTGCCGATCCAGTGCTTTCTGAGCTTGACGTTGAAGCCGTTCTTTTTGAAATAGTAGAACCTGAGCACACCAGTGATACCATCGCTGATGGCCATCACGAGCATTATTGCGGAGGCATAGTTGACATCCATAAAGACCGCCATGGCGCTGAACATGATGCAGTAAAAGACCTCGCCGTAGTTGTCCCTTATCTGGTACCAGCTGAGCTCCTTTTTCATTATATGAGTTATAAGCTGGACGATAGCAAAGACCATGACGGCACTAGCAAGTTCAACGCCAGAAACAAGGCCTTCTCTGAACATGAGGATTGCAGGAACACTGCTGAGGTGGATTATCTTCCTGTTTATCCACGCATAGTCTTCTCCCAGCTTCTTCGTCAGCGCTATCGCCAGCACTGGAAAAAACACCGCAAGCAGCAGATATTTTAACATCTTATTCCCCCTCCGAAGTTGGGTGAATTAATCAAATTATCACGGTTTCATTTATAAATTTCTCGCTTTGTCTAGCAAACCTTCGACGGATGCCGAAGGCAATCCTAATAACTACCCCATCTGAACCTTGGTGTGATGTCCATGGAGCGCGAAATCATCGAACTCTTCATGAAACATCTCAAAAAGCAAGGCGATCTGCCACTCGGCGATGATGCAGGAGCACTAAGGATCGGTGATGAATGGCTGGTGGCGACAAACGACATGCTCGTGAGGAAGACGGACGTTCCAGATATAATGACGCCTGAACAGGTTGGCTTTAAGGCCGTGACGATGAACGTGAGCGATGTCGCGGCTATGGGGGCGAGACCAATAGGCTTTCTTTTCTCTTTAGGTGTTCCCCGAGGCTTTGATGGGTTATATCTTGAGGGAGTGGCGAAGGGAATAGGAAAGGCCCTTGAGTTCTACGAGATTCCCGTCCTAAGCGCCGATACCAACGAGGCAGATGATCTGATAATAGACGGAATGGCACTCGGAAGAACCAGGCGCCTGCTAACAAGGAGCGGAGCAAAGCCGGGAGACTTGGTCTGCATCACCGGGGATATCGGCAGGTCGCTGGCAGGACTCCTCGTATGGAAGAACGATCTCGACGTTTCGCTCTCGACGAAAGAGATCCTCTACGAGAAGCTCCTTGAGCCTAAAGCTAGGGTGAAGGAGGGAATTAGGCTAGGAAATTACGCAAACGCGGCCATAGACATCAGTGACGGCCTTGCCAAGGAGCTCCACCTCATGGCAGAGATGAGCGGTGTTAGGATAGAGGTAGATGCTTCAAAACTCCCCATAATGGAGGAGGTTTTTGAAGTGGCCGAACTGCTCAGGAGGGATCCCCTCGAAATAGCCCTTGCTAGCGGTGAGGAGTTTGAGCTGGTTTTCACTGTTCCCCCGGAATACACCGAGGAACTGGATTTCGACTTCACAGTCATAGGTAGCGTCCATAAAGGAGCCGGAGTGTTCATTACCACTGAGGAAAAACGGATGGAAATGCCCTCCCTAGGCTGGGAACACCTTGATAGCCGTTGAAGTGGGCATCCTCGCTTTGTTCTTCTCCCTTACCCCCAGAACTCGGATAAGATTTATAAACTGTCATCGTGAGTAAAGGTTGGCGAGAGCATGTTCGAGAACATCGCCGCATCAACTGAGCAGTACCTAACCCTCATTGGAGAAATTCCCCTGCATTACTTAGCCCTGGCACTCTTCACATACTACATAAGCGTCGTGCTCTACGCCATCCGCTGGAAGCTCGTCCTCAGGGGCATGGGGAAAGAGGTCCCGCTCTTCGAGCTGGTAAAAGCCATTCTGGCGTCCATATTTATGAACAACATAACACCCATGAGTCGCAGCGGCGGTGAACTGCTGAGGATTACCTGGATAAGCAGGAGGAGCAAGGTTCCCGTGGGAATATCCACGGTGAGTATAATATACGAGCGCATCCTCGAGACAGTGCCAGTTTTTGTCCTGTTTCTGATTGGAATGCTCTACTTCTCAGCCATGCCGGATGTTCTGTTCCTGATAGGAATCGCCGGCGTTGCGGCAATATGGATTAAATGGGACTCCTTCGTGAGCCTCTCCCTCAAGATTTTCAAGACTTCCGTGAGCGAGGAGGAGATGAAGAAAATCCTCTCCCTTAGAGACCGCCACAACATAACCCTGGCAGGAATCCTTCTCAGCTCCGCCGTCTGGATACTCGACGTCGCAAGGCTCAAGCTCATAACACTAGCCTTTGGATTTGACCTGAGCTTGAGCCTGATCGCGGTTATCTCCATAGCCAACCTGCTCCTGGGCCTTGTGGCCTTTACTCCCGGGGGCATTGGCATCATCGAAGGGGGTCTTGTTGGAACGCTAACCCACTTCGGCATTCCGGTAGGCTTCGCAGTTTCCATAACTCTACTGGAGCGTTTCGTTTCCTACGTGCTCAGCAGCCTCGTGGGATTCATCGTACTGCTAACGTCCGGAGGGCGAGAGGTATGGAAAGCCTTAAAATCGCAATAGCCTCCGACTGGTTTTTTCCTAAAATCGGTGGAATCGAGACCCATATGGATGAGCTCGCCCGTAACCTCCTCAAGGCCGGTCACGAGCCCTATGTCATTACTCATGACTATCGCCATCTGAAACCTTACGGGGATGGCTTTCCATATCCCGTTAGGAGGTTCCCAGCGTCCATTTACGTGAAGAGTCATCACATCAGCGTGGGTCCCGGCCAGCTGTGGAAGATAAACAAGTTCTATAAGGAGGTTGACTTCGATATAACTCACGTCCACAGCATCTATTCCCCATTTTCAATAGCCGTCGCCAACCTATCTAAGGGTATCCGAGGAGTTCCAGTCGTTGCCACGAACCACTCCTTCTACGGGAATCCCAGGATCGATCCGATTCTGGGTCCTATGCTAAGGTATCACCTGAGGAGGATCGATTCCTTCATCGCCGTAAGCACCCCTGTGGCCGAGGACACGAAGCATCTGCTCGGAAATAAGCTGAACGGTAGGCCAGTGGTCGTCGTTCCAAACGGCATCGATGTCGAAAAATGGAGGCCTCCGGAGCCAGAGGAGAGGGAGAGAGCCAGAAAAGCCCTTGGACTTTCCGATGAGATAGTCCTCTTTTACATAGGCAGGATGACGGAGAGAAAACAGGCCCACAGGCTGCCCTTCGTCATCTCCTCGGCCATCAAGCTTTCGGGGATCGACAAGAGGAGGATACGGCTGATAGCGATCGGAAACGGTGTTATGAGACCTAAACTCGAGGAAAATCTCCAAGTAACTGGACTGGCCGAACGCACAACGCTCTTCGACTTCATGCCGAGAGAGAAGGTAATGGAGTTCTACTGGGCGGCAGATATAGTGCTGATGCCCGGAATGCTTGAAGCGTTCCCGATGGTGGGTCTCGAGGCGTCGGCGACAGGGAGAACAATAGTTGGTAGGAACGAGAGCGGGTTGTCGGACCTTATAGTGGACGGCGTCACAGGATTCCTTGGAAACAGTGAGGAAGAGCTTGGACAGAAGCTTGCGCAGGTTCTCATGAACGAGGACCTCATAGAAAAGATGGGAAGGGAGGCCAGGAAACGTGCGGAAAAGGAGTTCTCCTGGGATATCATACTTAAAAAGCTCCTGAGGGTTTACAGAGTCACGATGGAGAGTGCCGATGGAACTGACAAAAGATACCTGCTGTACAAACTCATCAGGAGGAGCAGCTGATGCTGGTTTCGATAACCTTCGACGTTGAGCATGACTGCCCGCCGTACCTAACGACAACGAGGGGAATGAAGGAAGGCCTGCCAAAGCTTCTGGACCTTATGGCTGAGAAAAAAATCAGAGCCACATTCTTTTTCACGGCCGAGATGGCGAAGCGCTTTCCAGAGTTGGTCAGGCGAGTGATTGATGAGGGTCACGAGCTAGGCAGCCACAACTACAACCACGAGAGGCTGGATAAGCTATCCAGAGACGAAGGAAGAAAGGCCATAGAGAAATCTCTCAAGGTTCTCAGGAAGTTTGGCGAAGTAGTCTCCTTCAGGGCACCCAATCTGCAGTTCCCAAATTACTATTATGATATACTGGAAAAGAACGGCATCTTAGTTGACTCCTCCAAGGCAAGGTACAAGGGCTACCGAGACGGGGTCAGGTTCTTTGGAAGCGTACTTGAAGTCCCGGCATCGACGACTTCTTCCGTTATAAGGCTCCCCTGGGGCGTCCAGAAGCTCATACATGCAAAACTAAGCGAACCAAAGATTTACTTTGCCCATCCCTGGGAATTCGTGCCGATGCAGAAGGAAAAGATAAGGTTTGATTGTAAATTCAACACGGGCGATAAAGCTATAGAGCTACTCGGAAAGCTGATCGATTACTACAAGAGCCAGGGCGCCGAATTTTTGGCGATGCGTGAGTACTACGATAGATACCAAAAGCTTAAACGGAAGTAAGCCTACTTCTCCTTAGGTGATGATAGATGAGAGAAGCGATGTACTGGGAGCCCCTAGAGGGGGGCAGGGTGAGATGCCGTTTATGCCCGCTTAACTGCATCATCAACGATGGCCAGGGGGGCTCCTGCAGGATAAGGAAGAACATGGGTGGAAAGCTCTATACACTTAACTATGGAAAGATTTCATCAATGGCATCCGACCCTGTTGAGAAGAAGCCCCTATTCCATTTCTGGCCTGGTTCCTGCGCATTCTCGATCGGAACCGTCGGCTGCAACATGCACTGCAAGCACTGCCAGAACTGGGAGATAAGCCAGGCAGATGAGAGCTTCCCATATATACGGAACGTTTTTCCTCCCGAGGTAGTTGAATTAGCCAAGCGCTACGGCTGTGAGAGCATAGCGTACACCTACAATGATCCCGTAATCTGGTACGAGTTTGTGCTAGACACTGCAAAGATAGCGCGGAGAGAAGGCCTGAACAACATCCTCGTCACCAATGGCTACATCAGCGAGGAGCCGTTCAGGGAACTGGCGCCGTATATTGACGCTATGAATATTGACATAAAGGCCTTCAGTGATGAGTTCTACATGAAGATAGCCAGCGTACCGAGCGGTGAGCCCAGCAAGAGAATCGCTGAGATAGCCAAGAAAGAATTCGGAATTCACGTCGAGATTACCTACCTCATAATCCCGACGCTGAATGACCGGGAAAAGGAGATAAGGGCCTTCGCCCGGTGGGTCGTCGAGAGCCTCGGTGACGATACGCCCGTTCACTTCTCGCGCTTCTTCCCGCACTACAAGCTGACTCACCTTCCGCCAACACCGCTCGAGACCATCGAGATGGCATATCGCGTGGCAAAGGAAGAGGGATTGAAGTTCGTCTATACTGGCAACGTGCCCGGACACGAAGGGGAGAACACCTACTGCCCGAGGTGTGGCAAACCTTTAATAGTCCGCTGGGGATTCAAAATCACCGAGTACCACGTGAAGGACGGGAAGTGTGAGTACTGCGGTGAACCGATTCCGATAGTTGGTACTTACATGAAAAAGCGATATGATTGGATGTGGTGGTGAAATTGGCGGAGATTGAGGTTATTTTCTACATAGAAGCCCTTGGCAACGACAAGAAAGTTTTAGAAAGGGCTCTGGAGGAGACCGCCAGGAGCCTCAAAAACGAGAAGGGTGTCAAAATCAAATACGTAAACGTCGAAGACGTGCTGGAAAACGAAGATGAGGAGCTCCTTAAGTATTCCGGAGTTATAGAAGCCGGAATTTCCGGAGATCTGGAAAACGTAATCCGATTGGCCTTGAAATATTCTCCAGCCATCGTCGAGGTTCTCAGGCCCGGAAAGATGGAGATAGAGTCCAAGAGACTCATGAAAATTCTCGGAGAAGTCTCACTCTTTATGGGCAAGCTCATGAAAGAGTTCGGAGGGCTGGCAGTTTATCCAAAGCTCGACGACCTCCCAGAACCAAGAATCGGCTATTCAAGGGAGGAAATCGAGGACTTTATAGTCGAAGACAGGAACATCCTCTGCCGCTTCGTCATAGAAGTCTTCGGGGAGAACGAGGAAGGTATAAAAACCACGATGGCAAAGGCCCTGACGATTGAAGGGTGCAGGATAAACAAGCTCGCCGTTCAGGGGCAGGAGGAAGAGGGCAAGTTTAAGGGACTTCTGGCGGCAGAGCTTCTCTCCCCCTTCGAAACTCTCGTCCAGCTGACTGCAAAGTACGCTCCAGTAGCAATTTCTATCCTGGAGCCCGAGATCATCGACGTCACAGCCAATGAGCTCCAGAACACACTAACAGACCTGGGTAGCTTCGTCAACGAACTCGTTACAAGGCCCATAAAAAGACGGATCATGGAGAAAAAGAACACCGAGTTCAAGCTCAACCCATGATATTATCGGCAAAAGGCGAATACCCTATAGGCATTTAATTAAGCTCCCTTTCATTTTTACGGCAATTAGCGTGCTCTTTTTAAGCAGAGAAAGGGTCTGAAAGCGAAAAGTATATATACCCTTATCCGGTAGAGAGTGATTGACAACACATGTTAGACCATCCTAGGGCGTAAGCCCAAACTCAAGGAGGTGTTGGGAAATGAAAGTGAAGAAGATCGCGGCCCTTGCAATTGGTGCCGCAATGGTTGGAGCCACCGTCGGCTTTGCCAGTGCCCAGCCGACCGTTCCGGAGATTCCGAAGGACTTCTTTGTTAACGCCGATGGAACCCCGAACGTTAAAATCGTTGTTGGAAGTAATGCTGCTGCCATGGACGTTGCCAGCGCCGCTGACATAGCCGTTGCCCTTGGAAGCCTGCTCTACACCACCGAGCAAGTCGAGGCCCAGAACGCTTACGTGAAGATCAAGGCCGAGTACCCACCCGCCACCCTCGATGAGTGGACCATCTACGCTTACAACTTTGACACCATGACTGTTGACCACAACCTCACCATCAACGGTAGCGAGAACTGGGCAACCAAGTACGAGGAGCTTCCGGGCGACTACTGGTACAATGGCGTTGGTTACAACGGTACTTACACTGACTGGGTGGGCAACTTCATGGTCACTACCACCATCGCCGACAAGGACAAGACCGGCGACGAGCAGCTCATCGACTGGCACATCACTCTCAAGAACGTCCAGCTCAGCTCCAAGGACCCGAGTACCTGGGACCAGAGCAGGCCGCCCAAGGACGCTGACCTTATAGTTACTCCGGGCAACGTCACCGTCTTCGTTGATTACGTCCTCTACAACTACACTGTCTCATACACCACTGAGGTCAGGCCAGCTTACCCAGAGTGGGGCGTCCCGGCTGAGACTGCAACTGTTACTGACTGGTACATCGGTGACGCTGAGAACATGGCCGCCGATGGTGGAACCCAGGTTGGTGTTTACAGCCCAGGTGTCGCTGCCGGTGGAACCTTCACCGTCTTCGGCGAGACATACTACGTCCTCAGCGTCGGAAACGACACCTTCACCGCAGGTCTCGATAAGGGTCAGGCCTGGTACCAGGTTGGCCAGCCGCAGGCCATCGAGGGCACTGACTGGATCGTCACCGTCCTTGACATAAGCATCATCGACCAGAGGGCCCTTGTCGTCGTTAAGAACGCCGTCACCGGCCAGGAGAGCGACCAGATGATCCTTGAGAAGGACACCCCAGTTGACGTCTTCGGAGACGGCGCAGTCATCCTCACTCTCAGGGACACCTTCGTCGGTATCGACGGCCACCTCATAGCCTCCATTGAGGCTCAGGTTGACGTCGACACTTACACCAGCGGTCGCACCATCACCTACGACGGCAAGACCTGGGAGATGACCATCAAGACCGACGGTACCTACATAACCAACATAACCCTCACAAACCTCGACACACTCGAGGGCAACCCAGTTGACATCTTCGGCACCTACGACCTCAAGTACTGGTTTGAGCTCAAGACCCTCAATGAGGCTGCTGTCGGCTACGACATCGACGGAAACGGTACCATCGACGACGTTGACCGCGTCGTTGCCTACGCATACATAGCCCTCACCGAGAAGGAGGGTACTGTCAGCGAGGTTGAGCTCAGCGTTGGCGACAACGTCCTTGACACCGACTACTACGTTGCCGGCATCTACGCCGACCAGGTAATGGTCAAGCCGGTCACCAGCCCGATAACCGTCATGGACTATGAGGTCAACCTTGACGACCCAGGAAGCAACCTCATCCTCGTTGGTGGTCCGGTTGCCAACAGCGTTACCCAGTACCTCGTCGATCAGGGCATCAGCCAGGTTGACTGGTACAACAGCCCAGGCGACATCGAGTACATCCAGGATGCCCTTGGCGGCTACGACGTCGTCATCGTCGCTGGCGCCACCAGGGACGAGACCAAGGCTGCCGCTGAGGCCCTTATGGAGTACCTCGCTGGCCTCTGAAGGCCTTTCCTTCTCTTTTAATTCTCTCTTCTGGGGGTTTTAGCCTTGAATCAAAAGAGGCTCGCAGTCGTTCTTGTAGTTCTCCTTATAGTCATTGCTCCAATCAGCTATGTAATGTACTCGTATCATAACTTCAACAACGTCATCAGCCCAAAGCCACCCAAAGCATCCACCCAATACGTTGTAATATACACGCCCTCTGCTCAGTTCTACGCCCTCACCGCTGAGCAGTACCAGAAGCTCATCGAGCAGGGAACTGCCCCCCCAGCGGGCTCCAAGATATTCAACATTACCGTGGAGAGCTACATTACAGGCAGCCCTGAAGTTGACCTGAATATAACCATCAGAGGCTTTTATGAGTACTTCACGATAGTCATCGGCGACCCCTCCGTAGATAACTGTAAAGATAACCCCCAGCTGTATGTCGGGGACTGCAGATACAGAACACTCACAGTCTCCGAGATATCCGGAGTGGTGTCCAACATCTTCACAACAAACTACTACATTAAGGGCCTCGAAATGGGCTACGACAACGTAACCGCCAAACAGTACGCTTTCAACCAGACGTGGCTGAGATACAGAAAGACTTACCTGAACTTCTGGACTAAGATCGATATCGGTCGCGGCAAGATAGGGAATCCAGGCCACCTTGTCGTGCTTCTGATAGGTCCGGCGGAGGGAGCAACGGAAAACAGGATATTTACCCCCCGCAAAGGAGTGCTGGTAATAGAGGGTGTCACCGACGAAACTTTGAGGGCTGAGGTTGTGCTTATCGAGAACATCATAGGCTTCTCATGGCCAAAAGAAGGAGACACTACAGGTTGATTAAATCTTTCAGTATTCTTTTTCCCTCATCCCCAACCACATTAAAGAATTCCTTTTCATCTCTGAAAGGTCTCCTGGACAGAATCTTCACAACTCTCTTCTTACCTATACCAGGAATGTACTGAAGAACCTTGGGGCTCTCCCGGTTCACATTTATGGGCACCGGGATGCCTGTTATGCTTCTAAAGCCGTGATCTACTATTAAAACATCGTAAAACCTGTTGAGCTCGACTTCTTTAGGAATGCCAACTATCAGTGGATAGCTCCCTATCTGTCTGCCGTACGTAAGGCCGTTGTCGTAAACCTCAGCCCTAACGTCCCTGAGAACCGTTCCAACGGGCACGACCCTCTTAAGCATCGGAAGATCGATTTCATGCCTTATCTTGTACTTGTAGTGCTGGATGAGCTTCTTGTGCTTCTCGGTCTTTACTCTATTTCTCATATGCCAGAGAGGAGTTCCGGGGAAGACAACCACCTGACGTATGTTTATGCGCCTGACCATCAGACCATCGTCGAGGAGCTTTTTGAGAAACTGGAAAGTCAGCTCGTAGCTCTTCTTTGTCTCTCCCGGAAGACCAAAGAGTACGTTTATCCCTGGGAGGAGCCATGGCATTCCATTGTAGCCCCTCTTTCCCCCAACTTCATTGAGCAACTTAACCGCCTCGTAGGTTTCCTCAGCGGTGGCGTTCAGGTTGTTGAGTTTGGCCACCTTTGGGTCAGCACTCTCAAGTCCGAAGGCCACGACGTTTCCAGGAGTACCATACTCGATGAGCGCCTTCGCTATCCTCCTGCTCTCCTCCGGATAGTTGGCTATAACAGCAGGATTCGCGTTGTCCACGTGGAGGGTTTTTAGGTCGGGAGCGACTAAGCGGATTCCTCGGAAGAGTTTTTCAATGGCTTGGGGGTTGGGTATTGGAACGCGACCGTTCGGCTTTGCCATATAGGAGAAGATGCAGCTCTGCCTGCCAACGCGGAAGTGCCTCACGCCAAGGTTATAGAGAACTTCAACTTCCCTCACAATATCCTTAATGGGTCTGTCCTCAACCTTTCTATATCTCACAGGCTCCGTGCAGAAGGAGCAGCCGCCTATGCCCATAGCCTTTGGACAGCCACGCTGGGTCTCAATCTCAACTATGACGAAATCTGGAAAGTCGGGAAATTGCGTTACGACCTCTGCACCCAGGAGGGCGTAATCGCGAAGCTCGTCATAGGTTCGAAACCTGAAAGGGTCGGCTTCTCTGGGGTTCCTGAAGAAATCATAGAGAAAAGCCTCCAAGTCACCGTAAACAATGTGGTCAAAGACCGCCTGAGCCAACATCAGCTCCCGCGAGGTTATCTTTATCCCACCCTGGTGGGCAGAACCCATGAAAGCTGGCCCGCCGAGTATTTTAACTCCTTTAAAGGGCTTTAGGAACCGGGCAACCTCTTCAACCTGAGATGGGACAGCTGAGAGATACTTACCCGGAGTGTGGAGACCCCCGATGTAGATTATAACGCCAGCCCTTTCGAGTATCTCTCTCGCCTTTGGGAAATTTGGGGTCTTGTTTTTAGTGGCAACTCCCTTTTCGCCCTCAAATGTTGCCCGAAGGTCATCTATGGTTAAATAGAACACGCTAACGTCTTTACGTGCCTTTTTAATGGCACCATAGGCGTAGCGCGGGTATATACCAAGGTACGGGGGAACACCCAATCCAGCCGGCTCATCGGTATAGCCATCGATGATAGCAACTATCATGGTGGATGAGTCGATTGCGCCTCTTAAAAATCAATCGATATCAAATCGAAAAGTATAAACGGTTTGCTTCCTAGTATATATGGGAGGGTAACTATGACCAGTCCCCTTTACAAAACGAAAGAAAGAGAAAAAGCCAAATTTAAAAGAATTCTCGAAGCACTTTCCCAGCTCAATACCAAGGAGCTCATGGCTCATTGGATAGATCAGGAAGTGAAGGAGGCTGAAATGTACTACAAGCTCTACACAATGAGCAAAGAGGTCAACTGGGACGAGCGGGTTCCAAAGCTTTTCTTCAGTATGTATAAAGACTGCCTGGGACACGCCGAAACACTGCTAAAACTGTACCGTACTATGTATCCAGGCGAGGAAGTTGTTAAGGTTAATGCCCCCGCCCTAGAGGTTGAGCTGTCTGAAGATCGTCTTAGGGAGATGGTGTTTAAGGGAAACCTCCGGGATATTCTCGAGTACCTAATGGGTACCGAGAAAATTGCACACGACGTTTATAGCTACCTGGCGGATCACACTTCCGATGAAAAAGCAAGAGCAACTCTCATTTGGCTGGCGGAGATTGAGAATGGACACTACGAAAAGTTGAGAAGGCTCTATGTGACACTCTTCGGAGATTACCCCGAAGAGGAAGAAGAATGAGATAATTCTGTACCTTTTCCGCCTTAATTTTTACCTGATGATGTTGTTAACCTTTAGGTATGCTTCTATTTCCTTAACCTCCTCAGGAGAGAGCTGAAAGACTCTTTTTTCTGCATAAGGTGCCAAGGAGATCACATCTTTAACATTCTTGAACTCAGCCTTGCTGAGACCGAGCATGTGGTGGGATTTCTTCAATGCGGCAGCAACCGTGCTCCTCCTGTGCTGAAAGAGAGCCCTAACGAGATCCTCGTTCAGTTCTATGGCCTCACTTTTCGGCTTGGGTTCAAGGACAACGACTGCAGAGTCAACCTTTGGCCGGGGATAGAACGCACCTCTTCCAATCCTCTCGACGAGTTCAACGTAGGCCTTGGCCTGGACCATCAGTGAGAGGCGGGAATAGTTCCTGTCGCCCGGCCTTGCCACCATTCTCTGTGCGAACTCAAGCTGGTAGATGAGAACAGCCCTCTCGAATCCGTATCTAAGGAACCTGAAGGTTATCGGGGAGGAAATTTGATAGGGCAGGTTTGAGACTATCTTGTTGAACTTCGGAAAATCGACCTTTAGAGCGTCTCCCTCTATTATCTCGACGTTGGGCCAGTCGTACTCCTTTCGTAGTATCTCAACAAGACGTGAGTCCTTCTCTATGGCATAAACCTTTCCGGCACGCTTGCTGAGTGCATCCGTGAGAACGCCAAGTCCAGGGCCGATTTCAAGAACGACATCTCTCCCGCTAAGTTCAGCCCTCTCAACATTTCTCTCGATGATGTCGTCCACTATCAGAAAGTTCTGTCCAAGGTCAGAGTTTGCCCTTAATCCGTATTTAGAAATGAGAGAAAAGAGGCGCTCCCTCATACCCTGAATATCCTCCTGGAACCAACGAAGAGCCTGTAGCGATCCTTCCCTTCAAGCTCATCAACAACGCGCTTGGCTATCATCTTTGCTGGATCGGGAAGACCCTTAACTCTGTGCCTCAGATCCTCAAAGCTCTTGAAAGGCTCCCTCTTGCGCTCCTCTATGATTTCCCACATGTGCTTCTTACCTATTCCCGGAAGAAGCTCGAGGCTGTGGAGCCTGTTGGTTATCGGCGGGGCGACGTTGAAGAACTGGACAAAGCGCTCTTCATTGTTCTTGACTATCTCTTCCACAACGTAGGGGAGTTCGGCCTTAGCGGTAGCAGTGAGATCATCGTAATGGATCTTCTTGTTAATCATGAGAATCTTATCCCTCTGCCCCTTGCCTATGAATACCCTCTCGTACAGCATCAGATCCTCCTTTGGAGCCACCTCGAGAAGCGTGAATGCCTTTTCACCTATTACCTGCGCTACAGGCTTTCCAGTCCTCCTACCGGTCTTCAGATCAGTGTATCCTTCCGGCAGATAGTCCAGCACGTAGGCGTATTCCTCATACTCAACATTCCGCCTCTTCTTTTCGAGGCTCTCCCTGTAAGAATGTCTCCGGTACCTATCCATTTTCTCTCCCCCAGAAATTATACCCATCAGGAGTTTTTATACTTTGTCGAGAAAAGGGAAAGAAAGGAGTCACTCCCTGTAGTCGTCGAGGAGCTTTATTATCTCCTCAGCCTCTTCCCGGGTAGGCATGTAGTCTTCCTTGGTAAAGATAACACGGATGTCGAAGTAGTCTTCTGGCATGAGGTCAACGAGCTTAGCTGCCAGCCTCTCGTCGAGCCACTCGAAGAGGCCTATGAGCTTCTCCTTTAGCTCAACGGCCTGCTCAGGCTTGAGCTTGGCAAAGCGCTCGGCATGTTCCAGGCTAACCCTGGCCTCGTAGAACATTGGCTCCTCCGGGTTCTCCTCCATACCCTCGGCCTTACGCCTCTCGAGGAGCTCTTTGGTCTCCGCTATGGTAAGATAACGCTCCTCGAGCTTTTTCCTTCCTATCATGCTCATCCCTTCTGAGCCCTGAGGTGGACCGGGTGGATGAAGAAGGTCTTTATCTTGCCGCCGTCCCTAATCTGGACGACGTAGGCGTCGCCACGCTTGCCGACAACGGTTCCGGTCCTTCCGTGGAACCTCGGGTCGGGCATGCCCTTGTGGTAGCTCGGCTCGATGACGATGTGAACCTTCTGCCCGACCTCAAACTCCTGGAGGAACCTGGTGAGCGGCGGGAGACCTCTCCTCCTCGGCTTCTTGCTGAGCTTCCCCCTGGTCTTCCTCCTAAAGCTGTGGGACTTCTGAACCATACCAATCACCTCACAGATTTTTACCCATCCCGCAAAGGGCATACAGACATCCATTAGGGCTTTTTCAGACTTTCAAACCTTTTCGGCGTATAGACTAAGCCTGTTATGGCTTCGTTACCCAATCGGCGAAAAGCGTTTATAAAGTTTTCACTCATCGAGGATGTTCAGAACATCCAACCTTTCGCACCAAGATGGCTTCCCGAGGAGGTCGCTGACGGAAGGCCTGGTTCTTCCTTTATCACCCGAGATGAGCTCCTTGATGTAAAGGCCGCCATCGGTGATTAACCTCAGCTCAAAGTGCTTCTCGTCTATCCATCTTGCCTTCGCTTCGTGAACTCTCTTGACCCTTACTTTGTCGGCTCTTGCCTTCCTCACGCGCCAAGGTGTTCTTTGGTGTATCTCAAGCCCTCTAAGCTCTCTCGCCACTTTCTCGGCTTCCTCAGGAGTTACACCATCTTCGACGAGAACCAGGGCGAGGTATTCCTTCCGGTGGTTCTTTGTGAGAACTTCCTCAGCCTCCTTAGCGGTCACAAAACGAAGGTCAAGAACCTCTACCTTTCCGTTCGCGTTTATCTCCTTTGCTATAGCCTCGAGATCGAGCTTCCTTTTCTTTGGACCTTTTATCTCGAGGATGAAGGGCCTGCCATTGCCGAGCATCCTAACGTCAACATCCTCCCTGCCGGCGCCCTTAAAGACGCACTTTCCTCTCGCGGCCCTAGAGAATGGACGGCAGATTATAGACGCAACGCTCTCCTCGAATTCCGGGAGGGGCGTCTGCGGAATACCCCTAACAAGCTTTCTATAGCGGCCATAAATGTAGAGGGGATTTATCTGAAGTTCGATCTTCCCCGAATATGGCTCGACTATGAAAACAACATCAGGAGTTTTTGAAGTATCCTTTCCAGTTGCGAGGCCAAAAGCCTTGCCAAGCTCGCGGTTGAATTCTCTGTTTATGGGCTCGCCAGTGTCTATACCGAACTCTTCCCAGAGGACTTTTTCTATCTCCTTTATCTCCTCGGAGAAGCGGGAACCGACTAAAAAAGTGTCGAACTCTATCCCTTCGCTCACATTTTCCATGAGTTCAACGAGTTCGGGAATCCTCTCAAAAACGTTCCTGCAGAGCTCACACTTCGTAGCCTCTTCTATTGGCTCTAATCCTTTCGCGGAGCGCTCCATGTTAACGACGAACCTTATTGCCTTCCCGCGTTCCTCGTTAGTACCTCTTCCAAGCCGGGCAAAGAGCCTGCCGAGGCAGTGGTCGCAGAGGCTATGTGCTTCAAGAACCTTTTCGGCCTTCTCGACTATCATGTTCCCACCCTAAGCTTTATATCTCACCTTTTCGACAATCTCGCGATGATGACTCGTAGGCAGCGCATAATAAAGCTTTTGGAGGAGCGCGATTACTCACCGGGTGAGCTGGCAGTAGCATTAGAACTCCGCGGCAGAGGGGCGAAGAAGGTAATCCTCGAAGACCTGAAGGCCATACAAAAGACCCTCAAGCATGAGGGAAAGGTGCTTCTAATAAAGCCCGCCGAGTGCAGAAAGTGCGGCTTCATCTTCAGGCCGGAGATAAACATACCCTCCCGCTGTCCGAGGTGCAAGTCAGAGTGGATAGAGGAGCCGAGATTTAAGATAACACCTAAGTGATTGTCATTATGACAGGATTTATACCAATTTTTGGGAGATTATTGTCATTCGTTCAGCCCGAAGGTTTATATTAACCTTCCACCAGTATAGGGCGGAGGGAAAGGCTATGCGCAAAGTTGAGCGGTTTATGCAGGAGAAGGGCCTCAATGTTGGAGATTACGTCAGAATAATCGAAAAGGAGAACGGAAACGAGAGCATATATGAAGGAATAGTCATGAACCCCTACGAGCTCTCCACCGGCGAGACGCTTACGCTCAAGCTTGACAATGGATACAACATTGGAATCCTCGTTGACCAGATAGTTTCAGTTGAAATCATCGAGAAGGCTAAGCCAAGGGAAGAAGTAGAGTTCGAGGAAGTGTTTCCGAAGAGACCGGAGCTTCCAAACGTTGCTATCCTCGGAACGGGCGGGACCATAGCGAGCAGGATAGACTACAAGACCGGCGCCGTCCACCCGGCTTTCACTGCGGAGGAACTTGCCAAAGCGGTTCCGGAGATTTTTGAAATAGCCAACATAACGCCGAAGCTCCTCATGAACATTCTCAGTGAGGACATGCGTCCTGCGTACTGGGTCAGGATAGCCCACGAAGTTGCGGGCATGCTGAACAACGGCGAGGACGGCGTCATCATAGCCCACGGAACGGATACGATGGCCTACACCGCATCGGCTTTGAGCTTCATGCTCAGGGATTTAGGCAAGCCGGTCATACTCGTCGGCGCCCAAAGAAGCTCGGACAGGCCGAGCAGCGACGCGGCGATGAACCTCATATGCTCCGTCAGAATGGCAACAGCTGATTTCGGCGAGGTCGCCGTTGTAATGCATGGAGAGACTAGCGACACATACTGCCTCGCTCACAGGGGAACCAAGGTCAGGAAGATGCACACTAGCAGGAGGGACGCCTTCAGGAGCATAAACGATATACCGATAGCCAGAATATGGCCGGGCGGTGAGGTCGAGTTCCTCAGAAAGGACTACCGCAGAAGGACTGAAAGCGAGGTCTGGGTCGACGACGAGATGGAGGAGAAGGTCGCTCTGGTAAAGGCCTTCCCCGGAATGAGCACCGAGATAATAGACTTCTTCGTGGACAAGGGCTACAAAGGCATAGTCATAGAGGGAACCGGTCTCGGCCACGTGCCGACCTATGTCATAGACTCAATACAACGCGCTACTGAGGAAGGCGTTGCCGTCTGCATGACGAGTCAGTGCCTCTACGGCAGGGTGAATCTCAACGTTTACTCCACTGGAAGAAGGCTCCTCAAGGCGGGCGTTATTCCGTGCGAAGATATGCTTCCAGAGACGGCTTACGTCAAGCTCATGTGGGTGCTCGGCCACACTGATGATCCAAAAGAAGTCAGGGAGATGATGCTCACGAACTACGCAGGCGAAATAACGCCCTACACAAGGTTTGACACGTTCCTGAGGTGATGACAATGGCGTACGATTACGAGAAGCTCGGTCTTAAAGTCGGTCTTGAAATCCACAGACAGCTCGACACCAAGAAGTTATTCTCACCCGTTCCGAGCGAGCTGAGCGACGAGGTGGAGTTCACCTTCCAGCGCCGTTTAAGGCCAACTATAAGCGAGCTCGGAGAGATTGATCCGGCCGCTCTAGAGGAGTTCAAGAAAGGGAGGACTTACATCTACGAGGGCAGTTACGAGCTGGCAGACCTCGTTTACATTGACGAAGAACCACCACATATGCCGGACGAAGAAGCCCTCAAGGTCGCCCTCCAGATTTCATACCTCCTTAACGCCACTCCCGTTGACGAGGTTCACTTCATGCGTAAAATCGTCATAGACGGCTCCAACGTCTCCGGCTTCCAGAGGACAGCGATAATAGCCATGAACGGAAAAGTTGACACGCCCTGGGGAAGCGTTGGAATTCCGACAGTCTGCCTTGAGGAGGATGCCTGTAGAATAGTGGAAAGGAAAGACAAGGAAGTAATCTACCGTCTCGACAGGCTAGGTATTCCTCTCGTTGAAATAAGCACGACTCCGGACATACACCACCCGGAGCAGGCAAAGGTAGTCGCCAAATACATAGGCGACGCTCTGAGGGCGACGAGGAAAGTCAAGCGCGGCCTTGGAACCATCAGGCAGGACCTCAACGTTTCGATAAAGGGCGGTGCTAGGGTAGAGATCAAGGGTGTCCAGGAGCTTGACATGATACCAATCATCATTGAGAGAGAAATCGAAAGGCAGCTCAAGCTCCTCGAAATTCGTGATGAGTTGAGGAGGCGTGGAGTCAAGCCCAAGGACATCAAAGAGGAGTTCTACGACGTCACTGAGATATTCGAGAACACCGGCTCTAAGATAATAGCGCGTACGATAAAGAAGGGTGGAAAGGTCCTCGCCGTTAAGCTCCCCAAGTTCCGCGGGCTCATCGGGAAAGAGATTCAGCCCGGCAGGAGGCTCGGAACGGAGATGGCCGACAGAGCCAAGAAATACGTGAAGGGCATCTTCCACATTGATGAGTTACCGAATTATGGAATTACAGAATTAGAGGTTAATGCAGTTATCGAAAAACTCGGTCTCGGCGAGGATGACGCCTTCGTCCTCGTCGCCGCAGAGGAGGAAACTGCCAAGAAAGCACTCCGCGAGGTTCTCCAGAGGGCGAAGGAGGCTATAGACGGCGTGCCGGAGGAAACAAGGAGAGCTTTGCCCGATGGAAACACCCAGTACATGCGCCCGCTTCCCGGTAAGGCGAGGATGTATCCTGAGACGGACATACCTCCAATACTCATCACCGACGAGCTGAAGGACGAGATACTTGCCAACCTGCCAGAGCTCCCACAGGAGAGGGTCGAGCGCTATGTGAAGGAGTACAAGATCGACAAGAGCCTTGCTGAAACCCTCGTGAACGACGAACGCGACGAGCTCTTCGAAGAGCTCATAGCGAAGGGCGTCAAGCCGTCCCTCGCTGCATCAATACTCGTCGTCGTACTCAAGGGTCTCAAGAAGGAGGTTCCCATCGAAAACATCACCGACGAGCACATCAGGGAGACTTTCGAGCTTTATCTCAACGGCAAGATAGCCAAGGAGGCCTTCGAGGAGATATTCAAGGAACTCGCGCTTCACCCGGAGAAGACGGCCCAGCAGGTTGCTGAAGAAAAGGGCCTGACGCTACTCAGCGAGGAGGAAGTTGAGCGCATAATAGACGAAGTCATCCAGCAGAACATCGAAGTCATAAAGGCTAAGGGTATGGGAGCGATGGGCATGATAATGGGCCGCGCTATGGCGAAGCTCCGCGGAAGGGCCGACGGAAAGCTCGTGAGCCAGCTCGTGAAGAAAAAGATTCAGGATTTGGTAACCACCTAAATCCCCTGCATTTTTCTTATTTTAAACTTCAGATAGCCAAAGAAAACTGCATTGATATGGAAATGAGTTGTGTGTATGAATATCTCTTTTACCTTTAGGAAATTCTCGAAGCTCATAACAGCGAGCTCCCTTAGAGTATCTTTTTCAAATATTAGTATCGAACTGTTGGAAATTCTGTTATCAAATGCTTCGAGGGGGTCGTAGGTTAGCGTTGGAGGCTTTTTCACTTTATCAAGCCGTATACTGCGATAATTCTTTGATATTAACTCGTCAAAGAGGGTAAAAGACCCTTTCATAAATCCCGAGGGATGACCGATCACTTTTATTTCAATTGGCTCTACGAACTCATTCCCTGTGTAGTAGGCAAGTGTGGTTTTTTCTTTTATATTTGCCTGTTCAAAAACTGCGAACAGAGTACCGAGGTAAGTATCCAACACAGTTTGTGGCTCAATGTTCCTGTCATGGAGCTCTTGAAGTAGCAATTTTTTCCCCTCTCGACATTCAAGACGGAGCAACTTGTAACCATTTGAGTCAATTATATAAACTCCCCTATCAGCTAAGAACGTGGCATACTCTGGATGACGGATTGGAATGTCCTCAAACAGAAGCTCAAAAAGCTTTGGGGTGGAGCTTATAAAAACTTCTTTACAGGCATCAAACTCCGTTTTAGCCCTGATCATTCATAACACCATATGGATTAGAGAGGTATTCTTTAAAATAGTTTTGTGGGAATAGCTGGGTCAGAGCATCGGCTCCTCATCACTCTTCAGAGTGAGGGAAATGGTCATCATCCCCAGAACACATTTCTTCGAGGATTTTTAAGCGTTAAGTAAGAATGGAAAGGAGCTCAACGGCCAAGCTCCTTGTGAGCCTTGGCGAGGTGCTTCGCCGCTATTGCCGCTAACAAGGAGAGCTCGCCAGCAAGGACGGCACCTGCTATTATCTCTGCGAACTTCTTGGCGTTCGTTCCAGGTGGATCACCACCACCGGCGACTCCCATGATGCTCAGGGCTTCCCTCTGGGTCGGAACCCTAGTTCCACCACCGACGGTTCCTATCTCGAGGCTTGGCATTGTTATGCTGATGTAGAGGTCCCCTTCTGGGGTAACCTCCGCAAGAGTTATGCCGTGGGCTCCTTCCGTAATCTGTGCCTCGTCCTGGCCCGTTGCAAGGAATATCGCGCCCACAATGTTGGCGAAGTGGGCGTTGAAGCCGTAGGAGCCAGCCTGGGCTGACCCCACAAGGTTCTTGCGGTAGTTGACCTCTGCTATGAGCTCCGGAGTGGTTTTCAGCTTTTTCTCAACGATCTCGCGCGGGATCACCGCTTCGGCTATCACAGTCTTGCCCCTTCCATTGATGAAGTTCATTGCGTTGGGCTTCTTGTCAACGCAGAGGTTTCCTGAGAGGGCGAGATACTTAACGTCCGGAAACTCCTCCTCGATGACCTTCATTATCTCCTCGCTTGAGATGGTGACCATGTTCATGCCCATGGCGTCGCCGGTCTCGAACTCAAACCTCAGATAGAGGTTATTGCCGACGATGAAGGGCTTAACGTCGCGGAGCTTCCCGTGCCGCGTAACTTTAGAGACAGCCTTTTCCTGGAGATAGTCAATGTTTGCCTTGACCCACTCCGCAACCTCTCTTGCTCTTCTCGCGTCCGGACACTTTAGGAGCGGCGCACGGGTCATTTTATCGCCTATGATTGTTGTCTTGACACCGCCGGCCGCCGTCAATGCAGAGCAACCGCGGTTGACTGAAGCGACTAATGCACCCTCCGTCGTTGCGAGCGGAATGTAGAACTCTCCCTTGGCGTATTCACCGTTAATTTTGAGCGGTCCGGCAACGCCCATCGGTATCTGAACAACGCCTATCATGTTCTCGATGTTCCTTCCAATGACTTGGTTGGGGTCTATGGAGTAATGTCCAATGTTCTCGAGGCTTATCCCAAACTTTTTCTCGAGGGCTTTCCTTCTTATTTCAGTGGCGAGCTTCTTGTCGCCGTTTGTATATTTTTCAACCTGATGGAGCTTTATTTCTCCGCCAGCTACCTTCTCCACGAGCTCTTCCATGTTCATTCCAACACCTCCAGAAATCAGCCGAATATCCATTCTTCGAGGACTTCCCCGGTTTCCCGGAAGGCTATGGCAGCATCACTGTTAGGATAGTACTTAATGATGGGGACACCTACATTGATGGCCTCCGGAACTTTGTTATCAAAGGGTATCCATCCAAGAACTGGAACATTGAGGTCTTCCTCAACGGCCTCTATAATCTTGTCAACTATGTCCTCGGACTCTCTGACTTTGTTCAGTATCACACCAATGTTGAGATTGTATCTCTCACCGAGGGCTTTCAGCTTTTCTATCTCGTTCTTAACCATTACCTCGAAAGAGTATATTGGAGAGCGCTCTATTTCAACTACTATAATCTGGTAGTTGGCAAGTTCAAAGGTAGGAAGCGTGTCAAATGGAATTCCCGTGGGTGAGTCCACGAAAACAACTCCGAACTTGTACTTGACTCTATCCAGAATATCCACCAGTCTCTTTGGAGAGATGCCCAGAACATCCTGAAGCTGTGTGCTTCCTGGCATCACGTGAACTCCTGTCTGAGGATGTTTGTAGATGGCCCATTCAGGATCAAGGTCGGGATTTTTGAGAAGCGAGTGGAGAGTGTACTTTACAGTGTCAAGTGCGAAGTGAAAACCGAGGTTAGGCAGGTACAGGTCACCATCAACGGCAAGAACACGGTATTCCCTCATGGCCAGGAAAGTGCTGAGGTTAGCCGTAGTGGTAGTTTTTCCCGCACCTCCTCGCCCGGTCACGACTATCAGCGCCATCTTTAGACCCCCTTTACTCATTGGAAAATACTCAAAGGAGAATATAAGGTTTCCGATAATCCATCAGGAAAACTATTGTTTACATCATTGCACCTTCGCAAAAGGTTTATATCGCCCCGCCATTTAGATAAGCATGTAAACATTAAGGAGATGGTTGCTATGGCCGAAAAGATGCCGGCGATCGTTAAGACGAAGCCCGCCTACGGTGCGGAGCTCGTTGAAGTTGACATCCCCAAGCCCGGTCCTGGAGAGGTTCTCATTAAGGTTCTCGCCACCAGCATCTGTGGAACTGACCTGCACATCTACGAATGGAACGAATGGGCGCAGAGCAGGATAAAACCTCCCCAGATAATGGGTCACGAAGTCGCCGGAGAGGTCATCGAGGTTGGTCCCGGCGTCGATACAATCCAGGTTGGGGACTACATTTCAGCTGAGACTCACATAGTCTGTGGAAAATGTTATGCCTGCAAGCATAACCGCTACCATGTCTGCCAGAACACAAAGATATTCGGCGTTGACATGGACGGCGTCTTTGCCGAATACGCGATAGTTCCTGCCCAGAACGCCTGGAAGAACCCAAAGGACATGCCTCCCGAGTACGCAACCCTCCAAGAGCCCCTTGGAAACGCCGTTGATACGGTTCTTGCTGGCCCAATAGCCGGAAGGAGCACGCTCATCACTGGCGCCGGTCCGCTCGGTCTCCTCGGCATAGCCGTTGCCGAGGCCAGCGGTGCTTATCCTGTCATCGTCAGCGAGCCGAGCGAGTTTAGGCGCGAGCTGGCAAAGAAAGTCGGTGCGGACTACGTCGTCAACCCCTTCGAGGAGGATCCAGTTAAGTTCGTTATGGACATAACTGATGGAGCCGGTGTTGAGGTCTTCCTCGAGTTCAGCGGCGCTCCTAAGGCCCTTGAACAGGGCCTCCAGGCGGTAACGCCGGGAGGAAGGGTCTCGCTGCTCGGCCTCTTCCCGAGAGAGGTTACCTTTGACATCAACAACCTCGTAATCTTCAAGGCCCTTGAAGTACACGGAATAACCGGAAGGCACCTCTGGGAGACCTGGTACACCGTTTCGAGCCTTATCCAGAGTGGCAAGCTCAACCTCGATCCAATAATAACCCACAAGTACAAGGGCTTCGACAAGTTTGAGGAGGCTTTTGAGCTCATGCGCGCCGGCAAGACTGGAAAGGTCGTCTTCTTCCCCCACAAGAAGTGAGTTTTTCTCCTTTTTCTTTCACCGCAATTCTTAAGTAACTCTTCTCAAACTCAACCCAAGGAGGTGGCCCTATGGAGCTTAGCTACCAAGAGAAGCTGACGCTCATAAAACTTAACGAGTTGAAGAAGGCTAAATTCGACGAGCTCGTTGAAAAAACCGGTCTCGACCAAGTCGCAGTCATGAGAGCCGTTCTCTGGCTTCAGAGCAAAGGTCTGGCGAGGCTCCACGAGAAGAGTGAGAGGATAGTAAAGCTAACCGGGACTGGTAAGAAATATGCCCAAATTGGACTGCCAGAATGGAGAGCTCTGAAAGTCCTCAGGGAGAAGGGCAAAGTTACACTCGATGACCTCAAAGAAGTCCTCAGCGAGGACGAGCTGAAGCCGATAGTTGGCCTCCTCAAGAAGGAGGGTTGGGCAAGCGTTAGGAAGGAGAATGGAAAGCTCGTCCTCGAGATAACGGAGAAGGGCCTTAAAGCCGAGGAGAGGGCAATTGACAGGGCACTGAAGCTCCTCGCCGAGAAAGAAGCTATCCCCGTCAGGGAGATTGAGAACATCATCAAGGTGAACGACCTCAAGAGAAGGAAGATAGCCGAAGAAGACACCGTAACCGAAAGAACCGTCGAGATAACACCCGAAGGAGAGGAGCTCGTAAATAAAGGCCTTGAGCTCAAGGAGGAAGTCTCAACACTCACGCCGGAGCTCATAAAGTCTGGAAAGTGGCGTGAGGTCGAGTTCAAGCGCTTCAACATCCAAGCGCCGGTGAGAAGGATTTATCCCGGCAAGAAGCAGCCCTACAGGGCATTCCTCGACAAGATAAGGAGAAGGCTCATAGAGATGGGCTTCATTGAGATGACTGTTGACAGCCTCATAGAGACGCAGTTCTGGAACTTCGACGCTCTCTTCCAGCCCCAGAACCATCCCGCGAGGGAATGGACAGACACTTACCAGCTCAAATACCCGAAGAGTGGCTACCTACCTAATGAAGAACTCGTCGAGAGGGTTAAGACCGCCCACGAGAGAGGCATAGCTGGCTCACGCGGCTGGGGCTACGTCTGGAGTCCGGAGAGGGCCATGCTGCTGATGCCGAGAGCCCACGGTACCGCCCTGAGCGGCAGGCAGCTTGCTGAAGGTGTCGAGATCCCAGGTAAATACTTCACGATACAGCGCGTTTTCAGGCCCGACGTCTTGGACAGGACGCACCTTATAGAGTTCAACCAGGTGGACGGTTTCGTGGTTGGCGAAGACCTCAACTTCAGGCATCTCTTAGGTATACTCAAGCGCTTCGCCGTTGAGATCGCCGGAGCCAAGAAAGTCAAGTTCCTGCCAGACTATTATCCGTTCACTGAGCCGAGCGTACAGATGAGCGCCTACCATCCCGAGCTCGGCTGGGTCGAGTTCGGCGGCGCTGGAATATTCAGAGAGGAAATGACGATGGCCCTGGGCATAGACGTTCCTGTAATAGCGTGGGGAATCGGAATTGACAGACTTGCCATGTTCAAACTCGGAATCGACGACATAAGGTATCTCTTCAGCTACGACCTGAGGTGGCTGAGGGAGGCGAGGCTGGTCTGGTAAAGGGGTGATGCTCATGCCAAAGTTCGATGTTTCGAAGGCGGATTTAGAGAGACTCGTCGGAAAGAGCTTCACCGTTGAGGAATGGGAAGACCTATTCCTCTACGCAAAATGCGAGCTCGACGACGTCTGGGAGGAGAACGGTCAGATCTACTTCAAGGCAGACTCGAAGGACACCAACAGACCAGACCTCTGGAGCGCTGAGGGAATAGCGAGGCAGATACGATGGGCACTTGGGATGGCGAAGGGCCTGCCGAAGTATGAGGTCGAAAAGAGCGACGTCGTTGTTTACGTCGATGAAAAGCTGAAAAATATCAGACCCTACGGTGTCTATGCCATCGTTGAGGGCCTCAGCCTCGACGATGAGGCCCTCAAGCAGATGATCAACCTCCAGGAAAAGGTGGCGCTAACGTTCGGAAGGCGCAGAAGGGAAGTTGCAATAGGCATCTTCGACTTCGACAAGGTCAAGCCGCCAATTTATTACCGTGCCGCTGAGAAGACTGAGAAGTTCGTTCCGCTGGGCTTTGAGGAGGAGATGAGTCTCGAAGAAATCCTCGAGAAGCACGAGAAGGGCAAGGAATACGGTCATCTGATAAAGGACAAGCCATATTATCCGCTCCTCGTTGACAGCGAGGGCAACGTTCTTTCCATGCCACCGATTATCAACTCCGAGCTCACCGGAAGGGTAACCACCGAGACCAAGAACGTTTTCGTCGACGTCACTGGCTGGGACTTAAACAAGATTATGCTCGCCCTTAACGTTGTCGTCACTGCTCTGGCCGAGCGCGGAGGGAAGATAAAGAGTGTAAAGGTCGTTTACGGAGACTTCGAGATAGAGACACCCGACCTAACTCCGAAGGAGTTCGAGGTTGAGTTCGAGTACATCAGGAAGCTCGCAGGGATAGCTCTGAGCGACGAAGAAATCAAGGAGCTCCTCGAGAAGACGTTCTACAAGGTGGAACTCGAAAATGGAAAGGCCAAGCTCAAGTATCCGGCATTCCGCGATGACATAATGCACGCCCGCGATGTGCTCGAAGACGTCCTCATAGCCTACGGCTACAACGAGATCAAACCGGAGGAGCCGAAGCTTGCCGTCCAGGGCAGGGGAGACAAGTTCGTTGAGTTCGAAGACGTCGTGAGGGAGCTCATGGTTGGCTACGGCCTTCAGGAGGTCATGACCTTCAACTTGACCAACAGGGAGGCTCAGTACACCAAGATGAACCTTCAATTCGGAGAGCATCTCCCCGAGGAGTACGGCAACCACCCGCCGGCGAGACTCGTGGAAATAGAGAATCCCATAAGTCCCAAGTGGTCCGCTTTGAGGGCATGGCTGATTCCCAGCTTAATGGAGTTCCTGAGCCAGAACACCCATGAGGAGTACCCGCAGAGAATATTCGAGGTCGGAAAGACCACGCTCATAAACGAGAACAGGGAGACAAAGACCGTAAGCGAGAGCAAGCTTGCAGTTGCCATAGCCCATCCACGTGTAACTTTCACGGAAGTTAAAGAGATTCTCGACAGCGTTATGCACCACCTCGGCTTCGAGTATGAGCTGAAAGAGACCGATCACAGCAGCTTCATCTCAGGAAGGGTCGGAAAAATCCTCGTGAACGGCCAGGAAATAGGAATAATTGGGGAGATACATCCCCAGGTGCTGGAAAACTGGGGAATAGAAATGCCGGTAGCGGCCTTTGAGATCTTTCTGAGGCCGCTCTACAGGGAGCCGTATCTCTGACCTTTCTCATTATCTATCTTTTCGTTTTGAATAGAAAAGTGTGATGAAAATATCGGGTTGGCGTCTTTTCCGACATTTTTTGAGTTCCCACCCAAGTTCTTAAGAACGAACTGCCACATGATATCAAAGTTTACGATGTTTATGAAGACTTCAGGTTCAATTGCTGATTCCACTTGGTGATCACCTCCTTCAACTCTTTTTAAGTTGATAATCTTAAGGCCATTTTATTAAACATTTCGAAAAGTTTTGAAGATATCTGTCAAAATTTGCCCAATTTTTACACATATTGTTGTCATAATGCCAACAAATTGAACACCAAAAAGGCTTTAACTTTACCTAACAACTTCCCATCATGAGACTTGCCCTTCGTATAGCTTACGACGGAACTGCCTTTTATGGCTTTCAGAGGCAACCAGACCTTAGAACCGTTGAGGGGGAAATCATTAGGGTTCTCACTAAGCTGGGCATAATAGAGGATGTTGAGAGCTCCAACTTCAAGGGTGCATCAAGAACTGATCGTGGCGTTTCTGCGTTCTTCAACGTTGTGGCCTTTGACGTCGCTTCGAGGCCGGATCTAGTCAGGCCTGAGGTGCTCAACTTTCACCTGAAGGACGTCTGGGTTCTCGGAGTTGCCGAGGTTCCGGAGGATTTCCATCCCCGCTTCTGGGCCAAGTCAAAGACCTACCACTATTACCTCATTGATGAGGGGTTTGATGAAAAGGCTATGAGAGAGTGCGCAAAGCTCTTCGTCGGAACCCACGACTTCTCGGCCTTTGCAAGGCTTGAGCCCCACAAAGACCCCGTGAGAGAACTGATTAGAATTGATATCATTAAACGTCAGGGATACTACGTAATTGAGCTCGAAGGCAAAAGCTTCCTGTGGGAGATGGCCAGAAGAATAGTAAATGCACTCCGCTTCTGTGGACTGGGTCTCCTGACGGGGGAAGAAGTGGAGAGGATGCTCAACGGCGAGTACTCCAGGAAAATTCCGCCGGCGAGACCGGAGGGGTTGGTGCTGTGGAGGATAGAATACGAGGGCATCGAGTTCAGAGGGGACGAGAAAGGAATCAGAAAAGCAAAACGCGACCTCTTCGAACGCTATTCAGAGGCATTAACTAGAGCCGCGTTATTTGGCGACCTTCTTCTTGGTCTTTAGGTTCATCTCCCTGTCATAATAGCGGCCGTAGTACTGCTTCAGGGCTTTCTGCCTCTCAAGGAAGTGCGTGAAGAGCAGCGGATCGTCGTCTTGGATGTCAACTATAACGGCCTTCATGCCCTTCTTGGGCCTTAAAGCCCTGCCTATGGTCTGGATGGTCATTATGTCGCTCTTACCGCCGCCGGCGAGGATTATGGCAGAGATTTCCGGTATGTCAACGCCCTCCTTGAGCAGCGTGGACACGAGAACGGGAATCTTTCCTTCTTTGAAGTTCTCGAGTATCTCCCACCTGTTCGGACTCTTTGAGCTGAGGAACTCGGCCTTTATCCCTTCCTTCTCAAGCATCTCCTTCAGTATCTTGCCGTGCTCTATCCTCTTAACGTCGATGAGAACACGGTGGCCTTTCCTAGCAAGCTCAACGGCCTTTCTAATTATCGCCCTGTTCCTCTCATCGTTGTTCATTATCATATCCTCGTAGAGCTCCTTGTAGCGCTCACTGAAGGACGGCATGCTGGACTCGTAAGTTACTATCTCAAAGCGAGGCTTTGCAAGGAAACCTTCCCGGATCAGGTCTTCGGCGCGGACTTCGAATATCGTCGGACCCACAACGGCCTCTATCTTTATCTCCTCCCCCCTGATCCGCCTCCAGGGAGTGGCAGAGAGACCGAAGCGGTACACCTGAGGCAAGGAAAGGCCCAGCTGATAGAACTTCTCGGCTGCAGATGTTCTGTGGCATTCATCGAACATGACTATCGCATAGTCGTTCTGCAGCTTATCGGCACCTCTGGAGAGGAGCGTCTGTATCATCGCTATGGTCACAGCCCTTTCTTCCCACTTGTTGTCGCCCACTATTCCGGGCTCGACACCAAGGACTTCCCTTACCTTGTCGGCCCACTGATAGAGGAGCTCCTTCGTGTGAACCACTATCAATGCGGATAGGTCAAGTTCATGGATTATCCTCAGTCCAACGACCGTCTTTCCGCTTCCAACGGGAAGGGAGAGAACTCCTATCTTCTCCTTCAGGGCTTTCTTTACGGCTCTTTGCTG
Source organism: Thermococcus sp. LS1 (assembly GCF_012027395.1). Lineage (NCBI taxonomy): Archaea > Methanobacteriati > Methanobacteriota > Thermococci > Thermococcales > Thermococcaceae > Thermococcus > Thermococcus sp. LS1. Next base: position 173,870 of record NZ_SNUJ01000002.1, on the reverse strand, counting down.
GTATTTGCGCATAATGTAGTTCTCGTTCCAGGTGGAGTTGAGCTTAACTCCCCTAACCTGGCGCTCATCCTTTACCCTGACCCGATAACCCTTGGAGTTGAGGAATTTCTTGACTCTGGGAAGAACCCCTACCGGAAATGTCTTCTCGTATGGGTCGTAGAGGCTTTCCGGCTTCTCCCATTTGCCAAAGTCCTTCTTGTAGGTCAGTAGTTCGTAGATTCTGAAGTACACCTGAGGATCAGCTTTCTCGATGTAGACCAGTGCAGAGCCGTCTGGAATACGAAGGACTACCACGGGCATGGCCAATCGCTGGGAGTTTGGAAAAAGGCTTTATAGACCTTTTGGAACAGTAGTCTAAGGTGATAAAATGCTGAGGGAAATCATCGAGCACTTTAATGATACGGTCGTCATTGATGAGCCCGTTAGCAAGGAGCTTGAGGTAACGCGCTATTTGCTGAAATACAAAGATACACCCGTTCTCTTCAGAAACGTGGACGGCTGGGAAGTTGTAGGAAACATCTGGTCAACGAGGGAGAGAATAGCGGAATATCTTGGGATCAGGAAGGAAGAAATTCTCCACCTCATAGCAGATGCCATGGAAAACCCCATGCCGTATCAGATGGTCAAGAACGCCCCGTTCATGGAGAGTTCTACCAGAGACTTCTCCCTCAAGGAGCTCCCAATTCCAAAGTACTACCCGAAGGACGGCGGTCAGTACTTTACCTCTGCTATGGTCATCGCTAAGGACGAAAATGGCTTTGTTAACATGTCTTTCCATAGAATGATGGTTATCGACGAGAAGCGCGTCGCGATAAGGCTTGTGCCAAGGCACCTCTATTCGATGTGGAAGGATAAAGCGGAGCGCGGAGAGGAACTCGACGTTAGGATAGTCGTCGGCAATCCCATACACCTTCTCCTCGCCGGAGCAACGAGTGTAGCCTACGGCGTGAGTGAACTCGAGATAGCGTCGGCTATAAGCCAGAGGGCCTTTGGAAAGCCTCTCGAAGTCATTGAGATTGGTGGCATTCCCGTTCCAGTTGAGAGCGAGTTCGTCTTTGAGGCCAAGATACTTCCGGAGCTCACCGATGAGGGCCCCTTCGTGGACATAACCGGGACCTACGACTACGTAAGGAAGCAGCCTGTAGTGGTCTTCGAGAGAATGCACCACGTGGAGAATCCAATATTCCACGCCCTCCTGCCCGGCGGCTACGAGCACTACATGCTCATGGGCCTCCCGAAGGAGCCCCAGATATACGCGAGCGTGAAGAGGGTCGTCCCCAAGGTTCACGGTGTCCGCCTAACGGAGGGTGGGGCAATGTGGCTCCACGCGGTCGTCAGCATAACCAAGCAGCACGATGGCGACGGAAAGAACGCGATTTTAGCGGCATTTGCGGGACACCCGAGCCTGAAACACGTCGTCGTTGTGGACGAGGACATCAACATATACGATGACAGGGAAATTGAGTGGGCGATAGCGACGCGCTTCCAGGCCGATAGAGATCTTGTGGTAGTGCCCAACGCCCGCGGAAGCTCCCTCGACCCCTCGGCTGAAAAGAGCCTCACCGCAAAGTGGGGAATCGACGCCACAAAGCCGCTTGATAAAAAGGAAGAGTTCGAGAGGGCAAAACTCTGATTCTCTATTTTATTTCTGAAGACGGCCAAAATCCCCCTCAAAAAGGAAAAGAAAGTTATTCAATCATATTGAGAAAGATCTCCTCGAGGCTGGGCTCCTTGACCTGCATCGTAAGTATCTTAGCACCCTGTGATGCTACGAAGTCATGGATTTCTTCCCTGATGTCTCCCGGAGCCACGATGCGGTACTTCCTCTCTCCCAGAGGCGTGACGGCCCACTCAGCTCCACTGAAGTCAATGGACTTGTTTGTCTCGAGGACTATCGTGTAGCCGGCCCTCATGAGGAACTCGCGCTTGATGTTGTCAAGGTTGTCCTCAACGCGGAGCTTGCCCTTGACTATGACGCCAACGGTGTCGCATATCTCCTCCACGTGGGCAAGGATGTGCGACGAGAAGAACACAGTCTTTCCAGCCTTCTTCTGCTCCCTGATGATTTCCTTGAACTCCGCTATTCCCGTTGGGTCAAGACCCGTCATAGGTTCATCGAGGATCAAAAGCTCAGGATCATTGATGAGCGCCTGGGCAAGAAGCAGACGCTGGCGCATTCCCTTGGAGAACTTGCCCACCTTTTTGTCCCTGACTTCCCACAGGTTGACGAGCTGGAGGAGCTCCTTCGCGCGCTTCTCCCTCTCGGTCTTTGGAATTCCGAAGGCCTCACCGATTATATCAAGCGTCTGCATTGGAGTAAGGAATTCCCAGAGGGTGGCGTGCTCGGGCATGTAGCCTATTCTTCTCTTAGCCTCGACGAGCTTGTTCTCGTCGTACTTTCCGTCCCTGAAGACCTCCTCACCGAAGAGCTCTATCCTTCCCTCCTGGGGGAAGATTAGACCAAGGACGCTCAGGATGGTAGTGCTCTTTCCGGCACCGTTCGGCCCGAGGAAACCGTATATCTGGCCGTGCTTCACCTCGAGGTTGAGGCCGTCCAAAGCTCTAACGTCCTTGTAAACCTTGACCAGGTTCTCAATCCTCAGCATGAGCATCACCTCAGATCCATCCTGCTGAACCTGTAAAATCCGACGATCAAATAGAGGAGGGTCATCCCGACTATTATCCCGAAATTCACGAGGTTGTGGCTTATGGCGTATGCCATACCTCTGTATTCAGGATTTCCGGCACCTTCGTCGATGGTTGTTCCAACGTCCCCTGTGATTACCCCTACCTGGGAAGTAGGCACGTAGAAGAGATATTTGGTGGTGTAATCCTTCTGCAGTTGCTTGACGTCACTCATGCTCATATCTGGGTTGTCCATCATCTCCTTAAACACAAGGTAGCCTACAATGTTTGGCATGATGAGGAACAGCACGAAGACCAGAACCAGGGCCGCTCCAAGGGCAGAGCTCGAGGACTTTATGAGAGTCGAGAGTATGTATCCGAGGGCAACGAGCTGAAGCATCGCCAGGAGGAGCAACATGTTCAGGAGCAGAACGTCTGTCACGAGCTGGCCGCTCAGCGGAACGCCAAGGTAGACAACCCCTAGAACGCCAATTAGCGTTGAGAGGAGCAGGGCGATGAAGAGAACCACTGCATGGGCAAGGAATTTGCCGCCTATGTAGCTCAGCCTCTTTATGGGTTTGCTCATCGCAACGCGGAGAGTTCCCTTTTCTATCTCACTGTTTATTGCCGTAGCACCCATGAGAAGGGCGAGTATTCCAATGAAGAAGCCCGCCATGCCCGTGACGAACTGTATCAGAAACGTCATGGCGGCCTCAACGGTGAAATCCTGCGCCCCCATGCTCTTCATGATGTAGAACACAGGAATGTAAAGAAGCGCCATTATGCCGAGTATTACCCAGAGCTTCTTCGTTCGAAGGCTCTGCTTAAACTCGAGCTGAAATCCCCACCACATACAATTCACCTCCGATTATTAGTGTTACCGTGAAAGAGCTTCCAATCACGTTGACAACTAATCTCAGAAGTATAAAAATTTTGCCTTTTAGGTGGGATTGATAAAAACGAAGGGGCTAAGAAAGGCTACAGAATGGTAAGCTCCAGAACCTTTTCGGCCTTGTTACAGTGCTTTTTTAGTCTCTCCTTAACCTCCTCATTGCCACCGAGAACCGGCCATAAAATCGAGTCAATATGAAGCGGCGGGATTGAAACTTCCTCGGCTATCTTTTGCCAGAAGCTAACCGGCGGCTCATTTGTGAATCGCTTGGTGTAGGCGTTTATCCTCACATCGTCGGGGATTTCTATGGCCATCGGATAAGGGACGAACTCCCCAAAGGCTATCCTCCCGGCATAGCCGAACATCTTGACAGCAAAGACAATTGTCTTAGCGTTCTTCTTTGAACCAAGCACCATAGCCAGGTCGTCTCTGAGCGCTCCCATGTCGTTGAAGTAGTATCTTCTGAGGTCGTCAAGGGTTAGTTCCTTGAGAAAAGGTTCGAGCTTCTCAAGCCGCTTTATCTTCCCAGCGACGAGACGCCTGTTAGTTCTCGAAACCGGAAGAAACTCAGCGTAGGCCTCGGCTATGCTATCAGTTGGAGGGTTCTCAGAGAAATATTGCGAGAACTCCCACCACCACCGCTCGCCCTTAGCGGTCAGCTGGTAGCTGACTATCGAGTTAGCAATAACGAGCTTTATGAAGACCTCATCGTCATCTAGGTTCTCGTGCAGGTTCCTGAGAGCATCAAACTGAAGGTCAACATTTTCCTCAATTGTCTTTGCGCAATCGAGGCCAAGCTCTCTTAAGAGTTCCTTTAGACGGGCAACTTTTGCTTCATCGACTTTGTACTTTACCCTGATAAAGCGGTCGAGGGTCAACTTTCCCCACCCATCACATTCTTTAGGAGCCTTTCAAGAAAGACGTTCTCCCCGGCTATCTCGGCACCTTTATTCCTCGGAAGGCCCAGCTCAACCCTCGCTCTAATTCCGTGTTCCCGAAGGTAATCGTGGGCTTCAGCACTCAGTCTTGCGAACTCACTCTTGAGTATCAGCCCATAAACCGTCGGTCCCCAGGAGCTCTGGCCATACCCGTAGGTTTTCTGAGCCAAAAAGTCGAGTATCAGCTTAATGTCCTCCCTGAACTCGCCACCCTGGTAGGCTTCGAAGTGCTTACCGACGAGGCTCTGAATTGCCGAGAGGTGTTCGCCGAAGGTTTTTACGTCCCTCTCTTTGAGCGCTGGAAGGAGACCGAGCAGAATTCTATGGGATATCTCCATCGCGACGTCCACCCTTCCAACAACTCCTGCCATGACGGGCTTTTCTTCCTCTTCATCGAGGCCGGGCTCCAGCTCGGGGATTATGAGGAGAAATGCCCAGCTATCGGGGAAATCCTCGCGGAAGATGAGCGGGGGTATGCCACCCTTAACACCGCCGTCTATCACAAAACCTCCGTATTTAAAGGAGTAGATGCCTGCTCCACCGTTTTTACCTCTGCCGAGAACCTTTGCAAGCTCCTCAACGGAAACGTTTAGATTCCTGAGCCTTGCTATCCCGCTCGCCACCGCGAGGCTTAGCTGGGTTGTTGAGCCAAGACCAACGTGTCTCGGAATGGCCTTTCTAACCTCTACGAGATAGTTAACGCCCGTTTCATAGTAGGAGTTCATCCTCTTTATCGCGAACTCTATCGTCTCCCTGTCTTCGCCATCAGCGGCTATCTCCATGGAGTCACTCTCGACTATCTTAATCTCATAGCCACCCTCCAGGGCAACTCCAAGGCTTCCAAAGCGTCTTCCAAATGTAGCGGAAGGGTCAATGAGCCCGAGGTGGAGCCTCCTGGGAGTACGGATTATCATGAACACCACCGGAGAAAGTTGATGCATATGCTTTTAACCGTTGGCAAAAACTTTTTAGGATGAATTTAATTACATTCTGCGGTGATAACATGCAGGGGAGTGAAAATCTGGGCCTCGAGGAGCTGATGGTGTGGATGCTTTACCTGGTGGCGTTCCTGCCGTTTTTTGTATCAGTTACTGCAGGGGGTGCCCTCCTCGTGCTTGCCGAGGTGTACTTTGTTCTTGTGCTGGCCAAGAACGGCAGGGACGTGATCCAGCTTCCCGTACCTGGGGGATTTATTCTCCTGAACGCCGTCCTCATATGGAGCGACATGAGCTGGGAAATACGGCACGTGCTCACAGCCCTCGCGACCCTAACATTTATACTCTGGGGCATCAAGCTCAGTACCGAGGTGAAACCATGAAGTTTGCAGGGGTTGATTTGAGCAAGCCAAAGATAATGGGGGTCATCAACGTCTCACCCGAAAGCTTCTACAAAGGAAGCGTCAAAAATGACAAAGAAAAGCTGATAGAAACCGCGGTGAAGATGGTGGAGGAGGGAGCCGCTTTTATTGATATCGGGGCGAAATCAACTGCTCCCTACCTTGAGACTCAAATTCCGCTTGAGGAGGAGATAAGAAGGGCAGTGTGGGCGATAAAGACCATCAGGGAGCACGTTGACGTTCCGATAAGTATAGACACCACCAGTGCGAAGGTCGCGGAGGAAGCCCTCAAGGCTGGTGCTGACATCATAAACGACGTTACCGGCCTCAAAGGCGATGAGAAAATGGCCGAAGTGGCTAAAGAATACGGCGCCCCGGTGATAGTCTGCGCCCACGGAGAAGTACGGAACCTCAGCGACCCGGTTCACACCGTCATAGACTTCCTTGGGGAGAGCATAACCATAGCCGAAAAGCACGGCATTGAGGAAATTGCTGTCGATCCAGCCATCGGATTCCTCCGCCCGGAGTGGCCGCCCTGGTACGAGTGGGACTCCAAAGTCATAGCAAACCTCAACGCCCTCAAGATATTCGGCAGGCCGATACTCATTGGTGTTTCGAGAAAGTCGTTCATCGGAGCAATAACCGGCAGAAAAGACCCCTCGGAAAGGCTTCCGGGAAGTTTGGCGGCCACAGCAATAGCCATCCTCAAGGGTGCTAACATAGTGAGAACACACGATGTGAAGGAAACGCTCGATGCTGTTAAGATAGCAGACTTCATAAGGCGGTTCGCGCCTTAGCTTTCACTTCTTTCCACTCCTCCACGAGGGTGGCCAGAAGGGACAGCGCGACAGGGCCGATTATAATGCCGACGAATCCGAAGGCCAGAAAACCTCCAAAAATACCGACAAGGGAAACCAGTGCGTTTACACCCTTCTCCCTGACCGCTATTCTCGGCCTGAGCAGAACATCCGGAAGCGGCGAGATAAAAACGATGCCGTAGAAAGCGAAGAGAATGCCCCCAAGGACGTTACCCTCATTGATGAGGTACACAGTTCCCGCAAGCCAGACCACCCATCCGCCAAATACCGGGAGGAGCTCGAATATAACTGTGAAAATTCCCGCAGCGATCGCACCGCCCGTTTCAGCCATTCCAAAGAGCAAAAAGCCAGCAGTAGCAAATATTCCCTTGAGAACGCTAAGGGAGAGCCAGCCACGCAGGAGGTTGTGGAGGGTTTCGCCAGCCCTTTCGAGAAGCTTTATCGCCAGCTCTCGGTTCTCCGGAGGCAGGAGGGAGTAGACCTCGCGCTTTATCGCCCTGGCGTTGACGAGGATGCCGTAGAAGGCGAAGACCATCACTATTGCCTGGAGAGAGAGCTTGGGAAGGGAGTAGGTGTAGCCGAGGATGTACTCCTCGAAGCGCTTCGGTATGTCCTCGGCGAGCTTCTGAACGAGCTCGTAGAGCGAGGGTGGGAGGTTGAAGGTGAGGAGCCATGTGAAGAAGCCGTCTATGTAGTGAGCGAGCGAGTGCTTGACGTCGTTCATCCACAAAGCAAAGCCTATTATGAAAAGAAACGTCAAGATTGTCAGGAGTATGGTCATCGTAAATGCAGAAAGCCGGTTGCCCATCCTTCTGGCAAGCCTTTCATGGAATGGGTAAAGTATGTAGGCAAGGGTCACGGCTATGATGATAGGGGAAAGGATAGGGCTAACCGTCTCCCATACAAGGTAAAGGACTATGAGGGAAACCGCTATCCATACGGCAGCTTCAAGCTCCATCCAGCATCCCCAGGTACTTGAGTATCAGCTCTCTCGCGCTCGGCTTGTTGAAGACGAAGAGCACTCCCCTGCCCTCGTCAAGGATGAAGTTCTTCCCAAGGACTAATAAACCTTTCTTGAGCTTGTGGATCTCGGCTTTCTCAAAGTCGATGACATCTTTAACCTCTTCCGGAGCATTTATCTCCGCAAGAGCCTTTTCAAGCCTGTTGAGGACGCTCTGGTTGAGGAACTTTATCGGGCTTGGTCTGAAATCTTCAGCCTTTATCTCGCCCGCATCCATATAGATGCCCCAGAACTCCTTGGCGCACTCGAAGGGGTAGACGTAGTCCTCGCCGTAGTCCGGCAGGTAGAGCTCCTTTATGATGGCCAGCAGAACCCTTCTGGCATCGCTCCCATAGAACTCTATCCTGAGGTTGAACTTCCCATCCTCGAAGCCGTTCTCAAACACCTCGAGCTTCTCCTCGCACAGCAAGCTCCCACCCCCTCAGTCCGTCTTCAGGTAGGGACCAACATAGCGGGGGTCGAGGAGGAGAGCCGTGCTTCCGAATATGGCAAAATTCGAAGATGAGCGACCGCTGTAAATCACTATTCTCGGGTTGGTCACATTAAGCATCTCCTCAAGCACCTTGACAGCGTAGTCCAGGTCGCCGGTCTCATCTACGAGGCTTCCGGTGACGTTCATGGCAAACCACGTCCTTCCGGTAGCGTACTCCTTCGTCTCGTTGAGACTCATGCCCCTGCCACTGCTCACGGCCTGGAGGAAAGCCTGGAAGTAAGTGTCAACACTCGCGGTTATCATAGCCTTCTCTTCTTCGGTTAAACCTCTCCACTCGGCGCCCATGTCTTTGTAGGGGCCTGTTTTGAAGACCTCCACCTTTATCCCGTTCATCTCGTAGTTCTGCTGAAGGTTATAGTGGACGTAGATGACCCCTATGCTCCCAACCTCAGCAAGCGGGTCGGCGATTATCTTCTCCGCCCCAACCGCTATGTAGTAGCCTCCCGAAGCCGCTATCCCACCGGTATAAGCTACGACAGGCTTTATGAGGTTGAGCTTCTTAACAGTGGCGTATATCTCCCTCACAGGACCGACGTAGCCGCCGGGACTCTCTATCCACAGCACGACGCCCCCGATGGAATCATTTTCAGCGATGTCTCTAAGAACCGGGATAATGCTAAGGGCGGTGTACTCGTCGATAAGCCCGAAGATGGGAACGATGGCTATGGTGGTGTTGCCCTCAGGGAGGTTCTTCTCCCTCAGCTGAACTTTAAGGAAATCAAGCTGCCTCTGGAGCTCGTCTATCTGGAGCTTGTAGGCCGTAACGTTGCAGCTTGCGTTGAGGGACCCTTCAACTATGACCGTGCTTGTGACGTTTGAAGGTACGTAGTTCTGGAGCTCGGAGTTCTGCATGTAGAGCAGAACAACCGCTATGCTGGATGCCGCAAGGAGAAGAATGAGAATTGCCGAGACGTATTTCCAGATGTTTTCCCCCATTCGCTCACCCACGTATAGTCTGGACTGAGACTTTTAAACTCTGCCCCTCGCTAAGCTTTTATATCCAGCGCTCTACTCTTGTGTAGGTGGTAGCATGGAGATAGGCGTAACGGTTTACCCACATTTCGTCACGAAGGACAAAACGCTCGCCTCGATTCTGGCCGACGTCAAGATAAAGAACTACGACTTCGTCTCGATATTCCCGCACACCCTTGGACTTATCAAGAACGGTGTCGTCGTCGAAAAGAAGCTCAGGAACGTAGAAACGACCCTCCGCGGCGTTGGCATCGACTACATAGTGAGGATGCCAACCTCGGTCAATCTGCGCGACCACATCTACTATACCCGGCACTTCAGAGTTGCCAGGGCGGTGGCAGACGTCGCCATAAAGCTCGGCGCTAAGGTCATCGTCATGCAGAGCGGCAGAACCGGAAGGCTCGACCTCGAAATAGAGGCCATCCAGCAGTTAGCGGATATGGTCGCCCCGTTCGGTATAAAGATAGCCCTCGAGAACACCTTCAGCGTCAAGGACACGCTCTACGTCGTCGACAACGTAGATAGAGAGAACGTTGGCTTTGCGCTCGACGTCGCCCACGCCTTCCTGAGCGCCCAGGGAGACGCTGACAAGCTCCTCGAGGACGTCAAGCTCGGAACCGACAAGACGGTCATCCTCATGATACACGACAACTTCGGAAAGTTCTTCCCACAGGTCGAACCCGAGGATGCCCTGGCTTATGGTGTCGGCGACCTACACCTTATGCCAGGGGAGGGAAGCATACCCTTCGGAAAGGTGCTCAGGCTCTTCGGCGAAGTCCCGCTCCTGCTGAAGGTCAAGGACCCTGAGAAGTTCGCCAAGGTACCGACGAAGCAGGGACTTATAGAGTTACTGACGAGCCTATAAGTCCAGCCTTCCCTTTATAACTTTGAAAACCTCAGCAAAAGCCCTCCCTATCGCCTCTTTTCTCCTTGAGAAGTGAGTAACATCCTCGGTGAAGTTTTCCTTCAAAATCTCCACGGCCTCCTCAACCGTTATCTTCTCCTCAAGCCAGGCGTAGGCAAAGATGGCTTCCGCTATGTCCCCCTTGCCGTGTTTATCTGTCCTCGGCGGAACCACGTGCCTCAGACCGGAGAGCTCGAGGGCGATGCTCAGGGAAGCGTTCGGGACCCTTTCGCCTGTTGGTCTTCCAAGGTACTCGCTTAAGGCCAGCGAGAACACGAAGTTGATCAGTGAATCGCCGAACTTTGACAGTCCCTTGTCCGTGAAGTTCCTCTCGTACTTCAAGCTCTCACCCATCCCTTCTCGGAGAGCCAGGCTTTAAGGTTTTTGAGATATGGGACCGTTGAAGTCAGGATTATAGTGTAGAGAAGGGCCGTTAGGCCAAGGCTATAGGCGACGTAGGCCCCGTCGCTGAAAATTCTAAGCGTTAGACGGTCTATCAGGGCCACCATCCCCCAGTTAGGATTCTTTAGATGCACGTGGAACCAGAAGGAAGTGGGCTGCATTATGGGCCAGAAACCTGCATAGACTACAGTTCCCAGAGCTAGAGCCGAAAGGAAGCCCCTTCCCCGAAAGGTAATAATGACAAGGAAAGCCACGAGAGGGGCTAGGTACTGGGGATTGACCCTCCAGAAAGTGGCAACGAAAACGATGTAGGCGAGAGAAGTCGAGACGAACAAATCCCTCTCAAAGGCATGCCTCAGGAAGACGAGTGCAAATAGAAGGGCCGCGGGGATGTACCAGCGCTCGAGAAAAACCAGCGTATCAATTCCCCTCGTCTGGTGGAGGTAGGTGGCGAGGCTCGAAACTCCGTTCAAGCTGTAAGAAATCGGCAGCGTGTAGCAGACGTTCATTCCCCTCAAAAGTTCCGGTAGGGACCAAATGCTCGAAGGACATAGGAGTAACATCGGAAGGAAAGGAATCAAAGCACCGAAGAAAAAGGGGGCAAGTCTCTTAACGCCTGACTTCCCATCAAGAAGGGCATCCCAGAGGGAAACGAGGACCGGAAAAAGGAGGGTGTGCTTGACGGTTAGGGTAAAGCCATAGAGCGCGTAGGGGAGCTTTTCTCTCCTGGTCGATAGGTAGAGGCCAATCAGGAAGAAGAGGAGAGCTAACTGGTCGAACATGCCGTAGACTGCTGAAACGTAAATAGTTATCGGATTCAGATAGTATAGGGCTGTTCCCAGGACGGCAACTTTTTCGCCCCGTCCCCTGAGAAGGAGGTACAAGGTAACGACCGCGAGAGTGTCCGCAGCTATGAAAACCAGTTTGACGGAGAAAGCCCAAGCTGGGTCAACGTAAACGTAGTATGTTTCCCCGCTCCAAAAGGCCTCGACAGAGCCCCCAACAATTGAGCGGATCAGCGCGAGAAGGTACGCCAGAACCGGACCGTAGACGTAGGGCCAGGGATAGGGCCAGCCCTTCCCAATGTAGCTAATTGAATCGGCATAGGCATAGAAACAGGCCTTATACTCCAGCATCGTTCCTGCGAAGCCGTAGAACTGGGCCAAGTCGCTGCCGGCCGAATAAGGGGCAAGCACGAGTCTCACCACAAGCCCCAGGAGGATCACAGCAATTAGCGCCGCCGGAGGATGCTTCAATCATTCCACCTCACGAAGGGTCGAAATGTTTCAACTTAAAGTTAGAACAGTCCAGGATTTAAGGGTTTTGGATGTAGACTAGAAAGTTGGAAAAAGAGTGGGGCTCACTCGCCCAGGACCTCTTTCCAGGCCTCGAGAACTGCCCTAGCCCTGTCGAATATCTTCTGCGCTGCCTCCTCGAGGGCCTGCTCCGGAGTTATCTTGCCGTCGGTGACAATTCTGAACTTCGGCTTCCTCGCCATCAGCACCGGGTGTTCAATGGTGTAGCCCGCGAAGGTGACGTGCTTGTTCTCGTGAAGCACCTCGTTGAGCAGGTTGGCGAAGGTGTGGTCCTCTCCCTCAAGGTAGAACTCAAGGACGTTTTCCTCACGCTTGATGACCTCAATCCTCATTTTCCTCACCCTTCAGATGGTTAAGCAGTATCTCCAGCGCCTGCTCCTTGTTCTTCACCAGTTCGTATTTAAACTTATCCTCTTTCCACTCCGCCAAGCCGAGCTCCAAAAGCAGGTCTGTAACCTCGGAGGGATCCATGTCGTAGACCACCGCAACCGGCAGGATGACCTCCCTTATCTGTCTGGTCGTCTGGAGTGATATATCCGAGAGGTACTCGCCGAGGGTCTCAACGAGTTCCACGATTTCCTCCCAGGGCATCGACGTTACCAGCTCCCCATCCTTGACTTCCACAGTCTCTCCGAGGAGCTCGAGGGTTTTGAGGAGTATCGGCGTCGAGACACTGGCCCCAGCTTCTCTGAACAGGTCATCTATAGTGTAGCGGTAGAGTCCGCGCCTGTCGGGATAGAGCTTGGCCCTAACGCGGTTGTGTATCTCCCTGATCTTGTGGATGGCATCTCGTATCTCCTCCTTCGTGCCCTGGATGTTTATTTTTAGGTCGTTGAGCTTCCCGTGGACGTAGATGAAAGCCGGCAGGCGGAGTCTCTGGAGTTCCCTGAGGAACTCCTCCTTCTCCCTATCGTCGCGAACGTGGATGGTTATTACCTTCTTCGCCCTCGCCATGTTCACACCTTCAGCTTTCTATACATGGAGGAGAGCTTCCTCGTCTCAACGTGGCCGCATCTCGGGCAGACGAGCTGGTTGCCCCTCCTAACGAGCGGTGTTCTGCATCTGGAGCAGAGGGCGTATATAACACCAAGGTCGTGGCCCTTCGTAGAGAGCTGTATGGGGCTCTTCTCGTTGGCGATGACTTTAGCGCGAACTATATCCCCTATCTTGAACTCATTGGTCATGTTCTCCACGTAGCCGTCTCTGACCTGGGAGATGTGTATTCCGGCGAGCTTCGAGGTAGCTATTTCCCTGTCGTTTCTGCCTTCAATTTTAACGAGCTGGACTATCGCAGCCTGGGGCTTGACCTCTATGACCTTGGCTATAACGATGTCACCTATCTGCGGGAGAGGGGGCGTATCGGTGACAGGTTCAACGCTGATTTCCATCCTGTCCGGGTCTATCCTTACCTTTCCGGCCCTGATGGCGTAGAGCTCTCCGTTTTCCTCCTTGACACCTTCACCAGGGAAATATTCCTCGATGACACCGAGGTAATCTCCGGGAAGAACGAGGTCGCCGTTTTTTACGCCTTTCTTTTCATCCATTCTCCCACCTCCATGGAAGTTCCCGTCAGGATTTTTTAAGTCTTTGCCACGCGGGAGAATTTATAAAGCCAAGGGGAAAAGTTTTAGTAATTCCAATTGAGCCTATGGTGGTGGTTAAGGATGAGAATGCTTCTAATACACAGCGACTATTTGGAGTACGAGGTCAAAGACAATGCTTTGAAGAACCCAGAGCCAATAAGCGAGGAGCAGAAGAAAGGCCGCCTGGAGGAGGTTCTGGCAGTTTTCATAAGCGTTGAGAAGGTCGATGAGACCAATCCCGATGAGGTTGTCGAGAAGGCCGTTAACGAAATCAAAGATGTTGCCTCCCAGGTTAAAGCCGAGAATGTCTTCGTTTATCCCTTTGCCCACCTCAGCAGTGAGCTAGCCAAGCCAGACGTCGCCCTGGAGGTTCTCAGGAAGATCGAAGAGAAGCTCAGGGAGGAGGGCTTCAACGTCAAGCGCGCCCCCTTCGGCTACTACAAGGCCTTCAAGCTGAGCTGCAAGGGCCACCCCCTGGCCGAACTCAGCAGGACGATAGTCCCGAGCGGCGAGGCCAAGGCTGAGGAAGAGGTTCCAGAAGCACTCAAGAAAGAGGAGGAGCTCGTCAGCTACTGGTACATCCTAACCCCAGAAGGTGAGCTCATAGAGGTTGACAAGTTCGACTTCACCGGCCACGAGAACCTCAGAAAGTTCGCCAACTACGAGATAAGCAAGAGCAGGATAGCCGACAAAGAACCGCCTCACGTCAGAATAATGCTCGAACAGGAGCTTGTTGACTACGAACCAGGAAGCGACCCCGGAAACCTGCGCTACTACCCGAAGGGCAGGCTCATCAAGGGACTGCTGGAGCAGTACGTCACGGAGAAAGTCGTCGAATACGGCGCGATGGAAGTCGAGACCCCGATTATGTACGACTTCGAGCACCCAGCGCTTGAGAAGTACCTCAACCGCTTCCCGGCGAGGCAGTACATCGTTAAGAGCGGCGACAAGAAGTTCTTCCTCCGCTTTGCTGCCTGTTTCGGCCAGTTCCTCATCAAGAAGGATGCCATTATAAGCTACCGCAACCTGCCGCTGAGGATGTATGAACTGACTAGATACTCTTTCAGGCGCGAGAAGAGCGGTGAGCTTTCCGGCCTCAGAAGACTTAGGGCCTTCACGATGCCAGATATGCACACCGTCGCTAAGGACCTCAAGCAGGCCATGGACGAGTTCAAGAAGCAGTACAAGCTCAGTATGGAGGTCCTCAAGGGTGTCGGGCTTACCCCAGAAGACTACGAGGTGGCCATAAGGTTCACCGAAGACTTCTGGAACGAGAACAGAGATTTCATCGTCGAGCTGGCAAAGATAATAGGCAAGCCCGTCCTGATAGAGATGTGGAAGCAGAGGTTCTTCTACTTCATACTCAAGTTTGAGTTCAACTTCGTGGACAACCTCGACAAGGCTGCCGCCCTTAGCACCGTCCAGATAGACGTCGAGAACGCCGAAAGGTTCGGCATAACCTACTATGACGAGGACGGCAAGGAGAAGTACCCGCTCATCCTCCACTGCTCGCCGAGCGGCGCCATCGAGAGGGTTATGTACGCAATCCTCGAAAAGCAGGCCAAGCTCCAGGCCAAGGGCGTCAAGCCGATGTTCCCGCTCTGGCTCAGCCCGATACAGGTTCGTGTCATTCCTGTCAGCGAGGAAGTTCTCGACTACGCGCTCTACGTTGCAGGAAAGCTCGAGGGTGCCAAGATTCGCGTCGACGTTGATGACACCTCCGACAGGCTCAACAAGAAGATAAGGAAGGCCGAGAAGGAGTGGATTCCTTACGTTATCGTCGTCGGCAGGAACGAGAAGGAGCAGAACACGATAACCGTCAGGAGAAGGAGCGACGGAAAGCAGGTCGAGATGCAGCTCGAGGACCTCATAAGGGAGATAAGGAGCCAGACTGAGGGCTTCCCCTACAAGCCGAGGCCGCTGCCGCTTCTCCTCTCAAAGAGGCCCAAGTTCAGGGGCTGATCTTTCTCACCTTTAGCTTTTCTATTCCTTTGTCTTTGGTGACTCTGAAGGAATAGGCCGTTGGTTCAAACTCCTCGTATGGAGCTGTTATCAAATAAAGGAACTCTCTTGGGCCATCTTCGTCGAGCTGAGATCTTGCAAGAATAACGTAGTCACTTATGCTCGCTACCCACGCAACAAAGCGCTGAGAGACCACATCCTTATTAAGGGCAAGGACCAGTGTGGAACTCGGGAACTGAACACTCTTCGAGGCAAGAGTCTGATTCAGGAGCTTCAGAGTATTATCCTCCCCCAGGAGGAGTGAAGCCCCGTCAAGTGTATATATCAGACGAAGTACTGGCTTCTCCGAGAGATATTCCTTCAAATTGGTGGTATATATGCGTTCTATCTTCGGGTTCAGAGTTTCCGGCTCGACCTTATCTAGGTAGAAGACGTTTGGAATGTCCTCCTTTGAGAGGTACCTTGAACCAAAAAGGTCTATTATTGCCATCTCCCCATTCTTCAGCGCTTCCATGACATTGAGGCCAACAGTCCCTGCCTTTCTCATGAACGCATTCAGTGGGATGGTGTAGTTTGAGACGATTCCAAAGTATCCGTTTTCCAGACCATAGCGCAGGAGCAACAAGGAAATCTGCCAGGCGGAAGAGTAGGCGTCATAAATTATGCTAACCGTTGAACCGGAAAAGTCCTCCTTGCGGAAGATGTCGATGACGTTCATCTCCCTCACTGCCATCACCTCCACGAACGCTGTATACTGGATTCCAGCTCGCTGATTGTATCAACAGAAAGAAAAGGAGGAATCACTCAATGGGAGCCGTCATGCCAGCCATTATTTCATCGAGGAAGTCTCTGGCCTCTTCACTGAATTTCTCCATGGGCACTTCCTTGCCGTACTTGTCGTAGACCTTTCCTTCCCGGAAGTTTATCTCAAAGACCTCGTACTTCTCCTCGCCCTTCTCGTGGTGCTTTATTCCGTGTCCCTTGAGGTGCCTCTCAAGGCTTTCGATGTCCACGTACTTGCCACACTGCTCGCACTTATAGAACTGCCAGAAGATATAGTCCTGGCCGGCGAGCATGTTGTTCTTTATGTGCTGAACCAGCACTCCCCCAAGGTATTCGTAGAGGTCTTCCTGAATAAGGCCGCCCTCCCCTTCGACGACCTTAAAGCCGCTCCAGACTATGTGGTCGTTTATGTCTGCAAGAGTGGCCTTTAGGTAGCGGTAGGTGAGAATGAAAGCTCCGTTGTGAATGTAGAACACGCTCTTGTCAGGAATCGCGATTATCCTGATTCCATCGGCTTTCTCCTCTGAGAGCTTCTCGGCGTGTTCCTTGTTGTCGGCGACGTCTATGGTGATTCTAATGTTGCTCTTCTTGTGGATTCCGATTATCCTGCCGCTCTCGATCTTCCAGTGATAGTCATCGAGATATCTCACCTGCGCATAGACTTTCTTGATCCTCGGACTGAGCTCCTCGTAGTTCATTAATCACCACCGTGGAAAAATCTCGCCCAACGTTAATAAGCTTTAGCGGAAAATTTTAAAAAGGGTGGTTCTGCCAGGAGAAGGTCCCGATTAAAGAACGCTACCTTCCGAAGCGCCTCTGCCGCTTCTGGTACTCACGGATTATCCTGAGGAAGTCTATCTTCCTGAACTCGGGAAAGTACACATCAACGAAGAAGAGCTCGCTGTAGGCTATCTGGTAGAGCAGGAAGTTGCTTATCCTCACTTCACCGCCCGTCCTTATCACGATGTCCGGATCAGGCATGTTGGGATAGTAGAGGTACTTCTTAATGAGATCCTCGTCGATGTCATCCCTGCTTATCTTTCCGGCCAGAACGTCGTCCACTATCTCTTTCATTGCATCTGCTATCTCGCTCCTTCCACCGTAGGCCAAAGCTATGTTGAGGGTGTAGTTGTTGTACTTCCTAGTGACCCTCTCGGCTTCTTCAGCAGCTTCTCTCACATTCTCGGGGAGAAGCTCCTTCCTGCCTATGACGTTTACACGGATGCCGTACTTGTGGATCCTCTCATCATTTACGAGCTCACGGAACTTCTCCTCGAAGAGGTTCATGAGGGCGTTTACCTCCTCCGGAGAACGCCTGAAGTTCTCCGTGGAGAAGGCGTAAACGGTGAGGGTTCTTATTCCAAGCTCGCGGCACCACTCCAGAATCTCCTCGAGCTTTCGGGAACCGAAAAGGTGGCCATACCAGGGGGGCTTTTCGAGCTTTCTGGCCCATCTCCTGTTGCCGTCCATTATTATAGCTACGTGCTTCGGAATGCGACCTCCCTTAACCTTGTCGAGGAGGTAGCTTTCATAGAGGTCGTAGGCGGGCTTGAATAAAATGTGAGGGATATGTGAAACCAAACGGGATATCATCAGGCATCACTCAATCTTCTTCCTGCTCTTCAAGTGCTTTTCGGCGAGCTCTATATAAATCTCAGCGTTCTTCTTGGTCCACTCAATCTCTTCCTCGCTGAGCTGCCTGACGACCTTTCCTGGAACGCCGACGACGAGGCTGTAGTCCGGTATCTCCTTGCCCGGCGGGACAAGGGCACCCGCGCCTATGACGACGTGCTTGCCTATCTTGGCGCCGTCAAGGATAACCGCGCTCATACCTATGATGGTGTAGTCGCCTACCTCCGCCCCGTGGACGACGGCGTTGTGTCCGATGGTAACGTATTTTCCTATGATCGTCGGCTGGCCGTGAGAGGTGTGTATGCTAACGTTGTCCTGTATGTTGGAGCCCTCTCCAACGTAAATCTGCTCTATGTCTCCCCTCAGAACTGCAGATGGCCAGACGCTCGTCTTCGCCTCGAGGACAACGTCTCCTATGACCGAGGCAGTCTCATCGATGAAAGCGGTCTCGTGAATTTTAGGCTTCTTCCCCTCGAACTCGTAAATCGCCATATCCATCACCGCCCTTTAACTCCTCGACATAACTTATAAACCTAACCGGACAAGATAGTCTGAGGGAGTGCAATGAGATACAGAAGAGGCGCGAGCGCCGAGAGGGAGCTCATAAAGATGCTCGAGAAGGCCGGCTTCGCGGTCGTTCGCTCGGCTGGAAGCAAGAAGGTCGATATCATAGCCGGCAACGGAAAGCTCTACCTCTGCATAGAGGTGAAGAGCACCCACGACGAGAAGCTCTACTTCAGCAGGGAAGACTACGAGAAGCTCATTTCCTTTGCGGAGAGGTTTGGAGGAAAACCTATAATTGCGGTCAAGTTCATAAACAACGGTTGGCGCTTCTTCTACCCGGAGAACCTGGAGAGCGGCGGCAAAAACTATAAGGTTAGCCTGCAAACACCAAACTATCTAACCTTTGATGAAGTTGTTGGAAAGCAGAAGTCCCTCGAAGGGGTGATAAAGGGTGAAGCTTAGAGGCCTGCTCCTGATAATCCTGATGATTCCGGTTTTTCTTCCGGTGGTGAGTGCCCAGTCGCCTCTCGTCATAATCCCGCTCAACGACGAATTCTCAGGCGTTCCCGGGGACGTGATAATAATCCCCTTCAAGCTCACGAACCTTGGAAACCAGACGCTCTCAAACGTCACGGTTTACGTCACCGGCCCAACGGAGGGCTTTCTCTACCAGAGCAAGGTGATTCGAGACCCAATTGAACCGAACGAGACGATTCAGGACACGCTCTCCGTCAAGATACTCAACGTCGATCCCGGAAAATACACACTCACCCTCGTCGCGAGGGCCGGCTCCAGCTATTCAGAGGCCCAAATAACTGTCAGTGTGAAGACCTTTGTCGACTACGCCCTCAGGATCGACGTAGGCGACGAGTACACTTACGGGGGCAACATCACAGCTGTCCTCAGGATAACATCCCAGGCGAACGGTGTCATCATAGGAAGAATAGGGTATACCCTCTCCCGCGATGGTGATGTTCTCGAGACGTTCTCGACCACAATCTACCTGAAGCCAGGTGAGAGCTGGATAAAGAACCTCACCCTCATCACGCCGAAGGTCGGGAACTACATGATCTACTTCTGGGCCAACTTCAGCGGCAGATTCAAGAGCGCAACGGCAACCTTCCGCGTTTACCAGAGAAACCTGAGATACGATGCCTACTTCAGGGACGGAGCAATCTACGTCCACGTGTACGATGAGAACGGAAAGGGCGTTTCCGACATCTCCGTCAGGATAAATGGTGTACCCTTCAAAACCGACGACGATGGAACCGTCTCTTACCTCGTGAACCAGCCGGGGACTTACGAGATAGTTCTCAATCTCGACGGAAAGATCGTTACGACCTTCGTAGAGGTGAAAAAGCTCTTTCTGAGCTATTTTCAGAAAAACGAGACACTTCTAGTGAAGGTGGTCGATTCCACCGGGGAGCCCGTTCCAAACATAACAGTTACCGCATCAGGGCCGCTCGGCAAGGACTACGCTGTAACGAACTCTTCGGGAATAGCGGTTGTGGACCTTGAGAAAACGGGCTATGGAACCATTATGCTCAAGGCCGAGAGCAGCAGGTACGTGGGAGCCGAGGCCAGTGCCAAGGTCGTCCCACCAGTAACGCCCACCCCAACGCCAACCACCACTACCAGCTCGCCCTCGAACACGACCACCACCCCCGTGCAGCCGCCAAAGGATTATGGTCCTCTCGCGGCAATACTCCTCATAGCCGGCGTCCTGCTCGCCGGAACGTCCTACGTAGCGTTCTTCATGCCCATTATCCAGGAGGAGAGGCTCGACCGCTACTACTTCGTTAAAGTTAAGGCCCCCAGACTGAGGAGCATTGACAACTTCCGCTTCGAGAAGGGAGTTACTGCCCTAGGTGCCAGGGCCACGAAGGGAAGCGCGAAAGTGGAGGACAACAGGGTTGTGTGGGAGATAGAGCACCTCGAGCCCGGCGAGGAGGCCTACCTTCAGGTCATCCTCGGCTGACTTCTCTTTTTCTCTTCGTAAACCTTATTAAGGCGGCCGAATACCTTCAGAGGGAAATCTAAAGGAGGCGAAAGCCATGGTGAACATTGAACTTTTGAAGAAGGTCGTCGAAGCTCCAGGTGTTTCCGGTTACGAATTTCTCGGAATAAGAGATGTTGTTATTGAGACTCTGAAGGACTACGTCGATGAAATCTACGTCGACAAGCTCGGCAACGTTATAGCCCACAAGAAGGGTAATGGACCAAAGATAATGATCGCCGCCCACATGGACAAGATAGGCGTCATGGTAAACCACATCGACAAGGAAGGCTACCTCCACGTCGTCCCCGTTGGCGGTGTTGACCCGAGGACTCTGGTTGCCCAAAGGATTCGCTTCTTTACTGAGAAGGGCGAGCGCTTTGGAGTGGTCGGCCACATACCGCCGCATCTCCAGAAGCCCGAAGACAGGAAGAAGGCGGCAAACTGGGACACCATCGTTGTGGACGTCGGTGCCGAGGGCAAGGAAGAGGCCGAAGAAATGGGCTTCAAGGTTGGAACCATCGGCGAGTTTGCCCCAGCTTTTACCCAGCTCAACGAGAACAGAATTGCAACCCCCTACCTCGACGACCGTGTCTGTCTTTACGCGATGATTGAGACTGCCAGAGCCGTTGAGAATCATGAGGCTGACATATACTTCGTGGCCAGCGTTCAGGAGGAGGTCGGCCTCAGGGGTGCGAGGGTTGCCAGCTACGCCATCGACCCGGAGATAGGTATCGCCATGGACGTCACCTTCGCCAAGCAGGTCGGCGACAAGGGCAAGATAGTTCCCAAGCTCGGCGGCGGTCCAGTTATGGACGTTGGGCCAAATATCAACCCCAAGATAAGGGCCTTCGCCGATGAGATTGCCAAGAAGTACGAGATACCGCTCCAGGTCGAAGCTTCACCAAGGCCAACCGGAACGGACGCCAACATAATGCAGATAAACCGCGAGGGCGTCGCAACTGCCGTTCTGAGCATACCGATAAGGTACATGCACAGCCAGGTCGAGACCGCTGACCTTAGGGACATCGATCTCACGGTAAAGCTCGCCAAGTACATGCTTGAGGAGCTCAGACCAATGGACCTCACTCCATGAGCAACCTCACTCCGTGATACCACGTTCGTGGCGCAACCCCACTCCGGGATAGAACCCGGCATCCAGCCCTTTCCTTTGATTATTTTCGCTCTCTTCTCCGTCCCCCGCTGGGAAAAGTTTATTTCATTGTCTCCCCAACCTATTATAGGTGTGGGACGTGGACGTTGAATACATCGTCGAGAGCATCGAGCTGATAAAGGGAGCAATGCCGGATTCCCTTGAGGAGTTCAAGTCAATGGGCCTAGCAAAGGATGGAATATACAAGAGGCTCGAGTTCGCCATACAGGCCCTCCTTGACAGCCTCTCGGGGCTCGGTCGGAAAAGGGGAATAATAGCCCTTTCGTACTCCGATCTTATCAAGTCCCTCGAAGAGAAGGGAATACTGCCAAAAGAGACTGCCGAAAAAGCAGAATTCCTCGCCCAGCTGAGGGAGGTACTCATCTACGATTATGACCTCATGAACGATGAGATAGCCTTCAGGAACATGGAGGAATACATCGAGTACGTTGAGGAGCTCCTCAGATTCCTTAGGGGTGTTGAGGGGTGATACTCATCGTGCCCATAGGCACCGTTGATGGGATGGCGACCGAGGAGATAGCGAAGTTCGTAGGCTCGTATTATTCACGTTTCGGCCTCACTGTTGAGATATCCGACGCTATCCCCTCCGAACCGTTTTTGAAGGCATACAACTCCTCAAGGGGGCAGTTCCTTGGGAGAGCTTTTCTGATGACACTCTCGGAGCTCGGAAGGATGAAAAATGCAAGAGCAGTCCTCGGGATTACATCACTCGACCTCTATGAGGAGGGCTTGAACTTCATCTTCGGTCTGGCCAATTCGAGGCTTGGGGCGGCGGTTATCTCCACCTTCCGTCTCAGGCCGGAGTTCTACGGGGAGCTACCTAACGAGAGGCTCTTCGTTGAACGAGCTATCAAAGAGGCCATGCACGAGCTCGGGCACGTCTTCGGTCTTTCCCACTGTCCGAACAGAGAATGCGTCATGCATTTCTCAAACTCGATTATTGATACAGACGTTAAGGGGCCGCTCTACTGCCCCACCTGCCTGAGGAAGCTTGAGAGGAACTTGGGGGTTAGAAGATGATAGAGATTGAGGTTAAGGGCTATGCAGACGACGAAGTGTTTGAGAGGGTGAGAGAGAACTTCAAGCTGATAAGAAGGGAGTACCACGAGGACACCTACTTCCAGCACCCCTGTCGGGACTTTGCCGAGACGGACGAAGCTTTAAGGATCAGGATAAGACGCTTCAATGGGCACTTTGAGGCCTTTATGACCTACAAAGGGCCAAAAATCGATACCAATTCGAAGACGAGAAAGGAGATAGAGGTCCCCCTGAGCGATCCGGACAAGCATACGGAAATCCTTGAGAGCCTAGGCTTCAAAGAGGTGCTAACCATCGAGAAAACCAGGGAGAAGTACTACGTCGATAAGGGCATTGTCATAGCACTCGACGAGGTTGAAGGCCTCGGAAAGTTCATCGAGATAGAGGCGCTGGCTGAGAGCGAGGATGTCGTGGAGGAGACCGTTAGGATACTGAGGGGGATACTGACCTCCCTCGGGGTCAAGAAGTTCGAGAGGCGCTCCTACCTTGAGCTAATGCTTGAGAAGGAGGTGGACCATGGGGAAGCTGGATGATTTCTTCAAATCCTTCATGGGCGGGAAGAAAGATAAGTCTGAGCTCGAAATCCTAGAGGAGATTGAGGAATACCTCAAAATGGGGGAGATAGACGAGGCTCTAGAACAGATAAAGAACCTTGAAAAGGAGCACAACATCTTCCTGGCCCTGAGAATGGTCATACGCTCCATTGTGGAGCAACTGGACGAGTGGGAGCAAACCGGCACACTAAACGAGGAAGATCTTGGCAGGATTAAGGAGAGAATAAAGGAAATGATACCCGTTGTCAACGCCCTCTTCAATCCCCGATACAGGGCACTGCTGATGGCCGATCTAGCAATTCTCTTCTACCGCCTCGACGACGAGCTCAACGGAGATCTAGCTCTCCGCACGGCTATCAATCTAGCAGGAAACCACGATGATATCATCAGGGAGATACTAATGAACCTGATAAGACTGGGCCTCTTGGACAAGGCCGGCTATGCTATGAAGATGGTTCGCGAGCCGGAGAAGCTCGATGTTGTCCTCGTATATCTGGCGGAGATGTTCTACCGCGCAGGGGAGGTGGAGAAGGCAAAGCTGATAATTAAACACATTGCCAGCCCCTTCCACAAGGCTATGGCCCTCTACTACATAGCCTCCATAGAGGGAACACAGAACAGAGAGGAAGCTCTCAGAATACTTGAAGAGGCCTTTAAACTGGCGGAGGAAGTGGGAGACCCCGACGCCAGGTTCGAGCTCATGCTCAAGCTATACGATCTGAAGCACTCACTCCTGGGTGAGGCCTTCAACCTCAGAGAGATCTTATCCCGGAGAGAAGCTCCTTCTCAGTGAGGGCCAGCCGGCTTATTAAACCCCTCTTTCTAAGTTCGTAAGATATCTCAAGGCTTGGGGGAAGATTTATACCGAGTCTCCTGAGAGTTTCGGCTTCCTCCGCTATCTCCCGGGGCTTTCCTTCGAGTACTATCGATCCGTTATCCATGACGATTATCCTGTCTGCGAAGCGGAGTATGTAATCCGTATGATGCTCCACCAAGACGACTGTAATTCCATACTCCTTCCTGAGGAGTGAAACGAGCCCCAAAACCTCATTTCTCCCCACGGGATCAAGCTGGGAGGTTGGCTCATCGAGAACCAGGACTGAGGGCTTCATTGCTAGGACGGCCGCTATCGCCAAGCGCTGTTTCTGGCCGCCGCTCAGGTTTGGAGGGAACTCGCTCTCAAGACCTTTAAGGCCAGAAACCTCAAGCGCCCAGCGAAGGCGCCTCATTATCTCGTTCCGATCCAAGCCGAGATTTTCCAGGCCAAATGCTATCTCCTCCTCGACTGTCATGCTGAAGAGCTGGCTCTCGGGGTTCTGGAGAACGAGTCCGACAATAGTTGAGAGCTTCGCAACTGGGGTTTCTATGGTGTTGTACTCCTCTCCTGTTCCAGGATCTCGAACGATGACTTCCCCAGAAAAGTCACCCCTTATCGAGTGGGGAATTATACCGTTAAGCGTCAGACAGAGCGTCGACTTTCCGCTCCCGCTCGGGCCGAGTATTCCAAGGAGCTCACCCCTCTTGACTTCAAATGTAACATCCTTCAGGGAATACTCCTTTGCTCTTCTGTACCTGAAGCTGAGATTCTCAACGGTTATCACGTTCATCTCTTGCCCACCACCCTGGGGGCGAGGAAGAAGACGCTTATTATGAACACCAGCGTTGAGAATATCTCCAGCCTGCCTATCCACATGTGGAGGATAAGGAGAATCTTCATGTCAACAGGGAGACTCGGGGACGTGATGCCCACACTGAGACCGACGTTTCCTTGGGCAGAAGCCACCTCAAAGAAAGAATCAACGAGGCTCGTCCCAAGGCGAACCATAGTGTAGACAGTTCCTATGAGAAGGAACGCAAAGTACGTCATGGTGAAGCTCATAACCTCCTGAACATCATCGTCGCTGAATATGTAGTTCCCAACCTTTCTCTTAATTATTGCACCCCTGGGCAGTATTGCACCCTGAATAGTCCACTTGAGGCTTTCGTACATCAGCGTGACTCGGATGAGCTTTATACCGCCCGCAGTGCTTCCAGCACCGCCTCCTATGACCATGAGTATCCCTATCATGAACTTGGCCAGCTCGGGATATTTGCTGAGATCCGCTATCCCGAATCCGGTACAGGTTATGGCAGAAACCGCATGGAAGACCGCCTGTCTGATGGCATCGCCAATGGTATCGCCGATCTGGGTGAGGCTGAAGGCCATTATCGCTATTGTCGGGAAGAGGAACACGAACATGTAGCGAACCTGAACGTCCTCAAAGAAGGGCTTCAGGTGTTTGTCCCGAAAGACCCTGTAGTGAACCGTGAAGTTAACGGCACCCATTATCATAAGGAAAATCGTTACTGCCTCTATTGCGGTGCTGTTGAAGTAACCTATGCTCAGGTCGTGGCTGCTCATACCACCCGTGCCAAGGCCCGTCATGGAGTGTATGACGGCATCAAAAAGCGGCATGCCGTTGAGATAGTAGAGGTAGACGCCCACCAGGGTGAGAACGAAGTAGATCTCGAAGATAACCTTCGAGGTATTGACGAGATTCGGCAGGATTCTCTCGCTCCTCGCTTCGGCTCTGTAAAGCCTCGCCGCCGCGACACCCGGGCGGATGAGTATAGTAAGGGCGACAAGGACGATACCGATTCCACCCAACCACTGCATCCATGAGCGCCAGAAGAGGAGAATGTGGGGATAGCTCTCGAGGTTGCTCATCATGGTGAGTCCAGTACCAGTCCAAGCAGACATGCTCTCGAAGTAAGAATCAACGAACGACATTCCCCCAATAGCCATGAAGGGGACGACGCTTATGAAAGACGCAAAGAGCCATGTAAAAGCTGCTGAGACCATTGCCTGCCTCAAATTGACATCCTCAATCTTCCCCATGTGCCTCGCGAGCCATGCACCAAAGAGGATACTAAATACCCCAGGGATTGCAAAGTAGATTACGTAGTCGATTTCATCGGGATAAAACCAGGCCAGCAGTATCGGGAAGAGATAGGCGAGACCGACGCCCTGGAGGATTGCACCTATCAGGTTTTTGACTACGAAGAGATCGTCTGATACATTGATGTACTTGCCAAGCTCGAGCATGGGCCCACCGTAGAGGTAGGGTCTACACCAAATAAAAGGTTTTTCCTGGGTGGAAAGGTTTAAGGGTGGGGACTGCTTTCTTATCCCGGTGATAGAAAGTGGATGAAAGGGAGGCCTTCATAAAGGCTGGAGAGATAGCCAGACAGGTCAAAAAAGAGGTAATCAACCTCATAAAGCCCGGGGCAAAGCTCTATGACATAGCCGAGTTCGTGGAGAGGAGAATAATCGAGCTCGGCGGAAAGCCTGCATTTCCATGCAACCTTTCGATAAACGAGATAGCAGCACACTACACGCCCTACAAGGGCGACGAGACTGTTCTGAAGGAGGGAGACTACCTGAAGGTTGACATTGGAGTCCACGTTGATGGTTATATAGCCGACACCGCCCTGACCTTCCGGGTCGGAATGGAAGAGGACGACCTAATGACGGCTGCGAGGGAGGCTCTCGAGAACGCTATAAGCGTCATCCGCGCTGGAATCAAGATAAACGAGATTGGAAAGGCCGTAGAAGAAACCATTAGAGGATACGGCTTCAATCCAATAGTGAACCTCAGCGGCCACAAGATAGAGAGATATAAACTTCACGCTGGCATTTCAATCCCCAACATCTACCGTCCAGCGGATAGCTACGTACTGAAAGAGGGCGACGTGATAGCGATAGAGCCCTTCGCTACAACTGGGGCCGGACAGGTCATCGAGGTTCCGCCGGCACTGATTTTCATGTACCTCAGAGACAGGCCAGTGCGGATGGTTCAGGCAAGAAGAGTGCTCATGCACATAAAGAGGGAGTACAATGGTCTTCCCTTCGCATACCGGTGGCTCCAAGGGTTTATGCCCGAAGGCCAGCTCAAGTTAGCCCTAGCCCAGCTCGATAGAGTGGGGGCGATATACAGCTACCCGATACTGAGGGAAGTCCGCGGCGGTCTCGTTGCTCAGTTCGAGCACACTGTCATAGTCGAGAAGGACGGGGCTTACATAACCACCTAACTAAAAGCTTCTTTTCTGCCCTTTAATTTCCCCAAGAATAGCTTTGGAAGGAAGTGTAAGGAAGGAAGAGACCCCAACGGGCTCGGCAGATGGCGCCGGGGCAGGGATTTGAACCCTGGTGGGCGGACGCCCACGGGATCTCGAGTCCCGCGCCTTCCCAGGCTAGGCTACCCCGGCGCGGTTTGGAGTTCTCGTGCGAGTTTTATAAACCTTTCCGCGAAAAATTTATTAACTTAACTTAACTAAAACCTATCGGGTCGGGATTGCAAAGGTTTAAATTATTGGGCGCCCTAACAATAAAATGAAGGAGGTGGCAGAAATGGTCGGTATTCTTGTGCAGGAGGTTATGACCGACAAGTTCCAGAAGATAGACATCAACGCCCCGCTTTCTGAGGCGATTGGCATCTTTGAGAAGGAAGACCCTGACCTTATTCTGGTCTTCGACGGAAACGTGTACAAGGGTGTTCTGACCCAGGACCTTATTATACACTCCCACCTCAAGTGGGACCCAACCAAAGCCAAGGTTAAGGACGTTTATAAGACCGCTCCAGTTATCAAACCGAACGAGGATCTAAGCAAGGCCGCCAAACTTATGATTGAGATTGACCTGCGCTCCCTCCCGGTTGGGGAGAGCAAAGCTGAAATAATCGGAGTCATAAGCGATTTAATGCTCTTGGACAGGATCGCTAAGGAAGAGTTCGGAAAGAGAAAGGTAGAGGAGTTTATGACGAAGGACGTCATCACCCTCAGACCGGACGACACGGTTGCCAAAGCCCTAGCGACGATGCGCGACCACGCCATCTCGAGGATTCCCCTCGTCAATGAAGAGGGCAGGCTTGAGGGCCTCGTTACGCTCCACGACCTCATAGTCAGGTTTATAAAGCCGCGCTTCAAGGCTCAGACCGGTGAACTCGTCGGCGAGAAGATACCGCCCTTCTCAATCCAGCTCAGGGAGGTCATGATAAGGGGCGTCATTACCATACTGCCCGATGCCACTGTCCAAGAAGCCGTTGCAACGATGATAGACAACAACATCGATGGCCTTATCATTGTAGATGAGAACGAGAGAGTTAAAGGCATCCTTACCATCAAGGATCTGCTCCTGCCAATTTCAAGGATGGTCGAGAAGGAGGCGAGATTCTACCTCCAGCTCGGAGGAGACGCCGCCCTACTGAGCGACTTCACCAGGGAGAGGATTATAGAGGACATCAAGCGCTTCGTGGACGGCTATGAAGACCTGCTCGGCAACGAGGGCATAATATACCTCCACATCCGGCGCTTCAGCGAGAAGTTCAGGGGTGTCTACCTTTACCAGGCAAGGATGAGAGTGGTCACTGACAAAGGCATCTTCATTGCAACCGGAGAAACCTGGGGAGCGATACAGGCTGTTCACGACGCTCTGAGGACGATAGAGCGGCAGCTCCTCCAGAAGGCCGAGCTCGAGAAGGACACCCACTACTACAAGCGCTTCCTTGAAAAGATGGGACTGGATTAAAGGGGGCTCAATCCCCCGAAAATTCTCTTTCCAGCATTTTTCTTTGGAACGTTTCCAGGGCATTAGGATCCACTACCAGTATCATTGTCCCCCCTTTGGTCAGCACTCTGTCTTTTATGTTCAGGAGAAACTTAAAGACGTTTTCAAAGCCATTCTCCAGGATGAGATACTCGATGGTGTCTATATAGATGATATGGTAACCTCCTTGCAATGCCTTGGCTATGAGATCCATGAGTATGTCTATTTTAGTCGGGCTTATGGCGTAGATCGCAGGAGAGTCATGTAGCCTGCCTTCTTTGGCCCTTGTGATCCAGAATACTGTGGCGTCAGGAGCTATCCGCTGTTTGAGCCTGTTGACATCCTCGCGTGTTATCATTACCAGCCCAGGCTTGCTTTCCCATTTGCCGAACTTCTCGGAGACGTTCTCTTTTTTATAATAAAGGAAAGCCCCCGAAGGGGTATCTTGGTTACTACTTAGAACTCCAGCACGGAAGAAGGGGTTAAAAACAAATTTAATCGCTCCTGCAGCGGCCATGACTCTGAAGAGAGCGCCAAGGGAAAACCCTATCGGAATGAACCAATCGAGATTCCGGGTAAACGGATACGTGAGGTTCAGAGCTCCAAGAAGTATCAGGCCCCATGGAAACAGCGCATCTATTCCATGGTCTGAAATCTCATAGCGCCTCAGCACCAAGCCGAAGTATATGAGGGCCCCTCCGTAGGCAAAGGACGGAAAGAGAGAGCCCAAGATAAAGTTATTCCCCAAGATATCGGTGGCTAAGAGAAGCAACCACACATACGAAGCAACCAAAAACACCGAGAGATACACGACGTGCTTTAACTTGGTCGTCTCGTACTTTAAATGAATCGCTCCCCAGATAAGTAGAGTCGCTATGAAGAAGTTGGGGATTTTGGAGACAATTCTGTAGGCCTCAGCGCTTAGTTCAATACCGAGAGGGTCAAAGATGTAGCTCTCAACATCGAGGGCATTAATGAAAAAGGCAGAACTCAACAGCGCCCAGCCCTTTTCCTTAGTTTGATACGTCTTGTACGCCACGGCAAAAAACAGCAGCCATCTAGAAAGAAAGTTAACATATGGGATAAGATTCCCCCAAATCATCTTTCCATCACCATCTTTTCTTGCTTCACTACCACAAGGCTGTTGCTTGGTATGTTTTTATCCACAACAACCCCCGGTCCGACGAAGGAGTTGCTGCCTATCTTCCTGCCAGGGTAGATGGTCACGTTTATGCCCACCTTGACGTTGTGGCCTATTATCGCCCCAAGCTTTCTCCTTCCAGAGTCCTCGAGTTTGCCCTTTATCTCGACCTTTATGTTGCCCTTGTCGTGTCTGAGGTTTGCGGTGATCGTTCCAGCGCCAAGGTTTGTGTTTTCCCCTATTATCGAGTCCCCCACATAGTTGAGGTGGGGAGCGTTGCTGTGGTCCATGATTATGGAATTTTTCACTTCGACGGCGTTTCCAATGTGACAGCCCTCACCAATGCTTGTGTATGGCCTTATGAAGCAGTTAGGGCCAATACGGGAGTTCCTTCCAATCTTCACGGGGCCGATGATATAGGCACCGCTCCTAACGACGGTCCCCTCACCAATCTCAACAGGGGGAACGAGAGTCGCACCTTCCTCCACTATGCCCCTAATCTCGTGCTTCAGCTTATTCTTTAGGAGGTACTCGTTGAGCTCGAGGAGGTTCCACGGTCTTCCAACGTCGTTCCAGTAGCCGGAATAGGCCGCGTAGGTTACCTTTTTTCCGGCTTTTATCATAAGGTTCAGCGTGTCGGTTATCTCGTACTCCCCGCGCTTGCTCAGGGGCGTTTTTGAGATGAATTCAAAAACATCGGGTTTGAAGATATAGACGCCGAGATTCGCGTATCCGGAGACCTTTCCGGGCTTTTCCAGCACAGCCTTGACGAGGTTTCCATCTACCTCTATCTTTCCGAAGTGACTCAGATCCTCAAACTCTTTAACCAGTAACGCGGCATCTGCCTTTTCCTTCTTGAAGGCCTGGATGAGCTCCTTAATGCCATCTATCTCAAAGTAGATGTCACCGTTGGCAACTATGAACTCTTCTCCTTCAATATAATCCTTAGCCGACTCTATAGCCTTGGCAGTTCCCTCCCCTTCAAGCTGGTCAACGTAGGTTATCGGCTTTCCGTTGAACTCGTCTCCGAGGGCTTCAATCAGCTTCTCTTTCTGGTATCTGACTATCAGGATGAACTCGTCCACAAACGGGTCGAGGTTTTCGAGAACGTACTCGATTATCGGCCTGTTGGCAACCTTGAGGACAACCTTCGGCCTGTCGTCTGTGAGAGGCCTCAGCCTTTCACCTTTTCCAGCGGCGAGCACTACAGCCTTCAAAAGATCACCCCCAGGATGTAGACAATCACCGCGATTGAACCGAAGAGTATAAGGAAGGCCCTCCTATTCAAGGACTCCGCGAGCCTGAGAAGGAGGTTCATCGTGAGAATGCTTGTAGCGAAAGATGCGAGGAATGCGGTAAAGAGAAGGGCCACTGGGAGGTCCGGATCCCAGCTCTCTATAAACGCAAGCCGCATAACGAGGTACACCGGGGCGACGAGAAAGCTCAGCTCAAGGGCGCGTTTTACGCTCGCCCCCGTGCTCAGGAGGACCGTTAAAGTGAGTCCGCTCCTCGATATGCCCCCAATAAGAGAAATTCCCTGAGCCAAACCGACAACCAGGGAGTCGATGAGTGTGGGTTCATCTTCATTCTCTCGAAGACGATTATTAACGTCCCTCAGGGGGACGCTAAGGCGTCTGGTCATTAAAAATCCGGCGGTAATTATGATCAGGCCGAGAATGGCGTTAATTAGGTCCGCGGTCTTTGGGCTGAGGATTTCCGGAAGTCCCACAACCACCGGATACCCGATGAGAACTGTAAACAGAGAGGAATAAAAGACGAACTTTCCATCCGGATCAATGCTCATCCTGATGGCCTTTTGGGCGCCTGTGGCTATTTTTTCTCGAAAATGGAACAGGACGGCGAACAAAATCCCCAGGTAAGCGGGGACAAGGTAGCTTTTGTACAGTGGGTCCATACTCTGGAACATTAGCTTTACGGAATACCCTTCAGGGCTGATTGGAAGCCACGAGGACAGTGCAACGATGATGCCCGAAATCAAGGGGAGAGAGTAGTCATTCAAATATACCATGGTGACCACGTGAAAGGTTTTAACCCTACGAGAACATAAACTTTTCGAGGGAGTGATATGAAACTGACGGTTCTCTACGAAAATAATTCGGGTTTTAAAAAGGGCCTCCTCGGAGCGCATGGCTTCTCTGTCCTGGTGGAACACCGGGAAGTTAGGGTTCTCGTTGATACAGGGACGGACGGGAGGATTCTCCTCAACAACATGGAGGAACTCGGAGTAAAGCCAAGAGAAATCGATTACATATTCATCACCCACGGTCACTACGACCACACGGGCGGGCTTAAAGTGTTCCTCGAAACGAGGGGAAAACCTATCAAGGTGATAGCTCATCCAGAGATATTCCGGAGGAGAATAGCACTTAAGCCACACAGGCGCGATATAGGGATTCCGTTCACGAGGGGAGAGCTTGAAGCTCTTGGAGCCGAGTTTATTTTAAGCGAGAAGCCCCTCGAGTTCGCGCCTGGCTTCATCAGCTCCGGCGAAATCGAGAGAAGAACCTGGGACAGGGCGGTAGGCTATCTCGAAGAGAAAGGGGAGCTCATCAAAGACCCCGTTAGGGACGACATGGCTCTCATAGTCGACCTGGGAGAGAGCGCTGCAGTTATCACTGGCTGCGGCCATTCCGGAGTTCTTAACATAGCCTGGCACGCCGAAGACGTTTTGGGGAAGCCCGTTAAAGCCCTAATCGGAGGGCTGCATCTCCTCGGTGCGAGCAAAGAGCTCCTTGATGACGTAGTTGAGAAAATTGACGCCGAAAAGCTCTACGCAGGCCACTGCACGGACATAGACTCCTACGCCTATCTGAAGGCGAGACTTGGGGATAGAATAGAGCACCTTCACGTGGGCAAAACGGTAGAGCTCTAGCGAACCTTTAAATACCCAGCCGAAAAGCTAACCACCGCGAGAGAAAAGGAGAGGTGAGAGAGATGAAGAACCCATTCGAGAAGATGCCGACCGTCCTTACCGCTGACGAGCTCATCGATAAGGCCTTCCGAAGGGCTGAAAAAGCCGCCTCAGCATTCACCCCCAAGGGCAACAGGGTGAGCAAGGCCAGGCAGAGGGAGGAGCTCAGGGTTAGAACGGTCTCCAATGTTGTGAGGGACAACCTCAGAAAGATACTCGACAGAACGCCGGGCGTTTCAACGCTTCCGAAGTTCTACCAGGACCTGGTTGACACGCTCGTCGACCGAGACCAGTTCCACCGCTCGCTGGCCCACGTCAACTGGGCGATAAAGACGATAAGGAACCTCGAGCAGAGATACGTTGAAAAGATACGCTACTCCAGAGACCCCGATGAAATAGCTAAGCTTAGACGGCAGTTCTACGGCCGTGTTGCCGACATAATCAAAGAGATAGGCGATGATTTGGAATACCTCAACCAGGCAAGGAACGTTCTGAAGGACCTGCCAGTCGTTGATCTCGAGCTTCCAACCGTTGTCATAGCCGGCCATCCAAACGTTGGCAAGAGCACCCTGCTGAGGGCCCTGACCAACGCGAAGCCTGAAGTTGCCAGCTACCCGTTCACCACGAAGGGCATCAACGTCGGCCAGTTCGAGGAGCACTACCTCAAGTACCAGGTCATTGATACCCCAGGACTGCTTGACAGGCCGCTGAGTGAGAGGAACGAAATCGAAAGGCAGGCAATTCTCGCTTTGAAGCACCTTGGGAGAGTGATAGTCTATATCTTCGACCCGTCGGAATACTGCGGCTTCCCCATTGAGGAGCAGATGCACCTCTTCGAGGAGATTTACGAAGAGTTCAAAGACTTCCCATTCATAGTCGTCCTCAACAAGGTGGACATCGCCGACGAGGAGAAGATTAAGCAGGTCGAGGAGTTCGTTAAGAGCAAAGGCCTTGAGCCGCTGAGGATTTCAGCACTGAACGGCGAGGGGCTGGACGAGCTCAAGAGGCGCGTCATAGAGCTGGTACAGCCAATGGTCGAGGAGCAGGCGCGGAAAATAATGGAGAAGGAGCTGAGGAAGTTCAGGGAAGAGGAGTTCTAGCTCTCTTTTCCCATCTTCTCAACCTTGACGCCGCAGTAGGGGCAGAACTCCAGATAGAGCGGTCTCATTGCCCCACAGTTCTCGCACTTTTCCTTCAGCTTTGCCCCGCAGTTGGGGCAGTAGAGGTAGTCGTCCTTAACCGGAAATCCGCAGCGGTAGCACCTGTTCTGTCCTATCCTGCGCCTGTAAACTCTCTCAGGCTTGAGGTACTCCTTCCTCAGGTAGTAGAGCGCAGCAGCTGAAGCTCCTGCTCCGAACAGACTCAGCCCTATCATCTGGATTGTGCTCCATATCGCTGAGAGGATTAGGTAGATGAGCAGCAGTGAAGAGTAGGCTATCAGAGAGGTTGTGTAGATGTTCCTGCGCTTTCTGAAGAGCAGAAACGAGATTATGAAAATCGGCAGGGCGAAGAGGAGCTTTAGCGCCAGGACTTTGAGCCTGTAAATCTGATACTCCCGATTGTACTCGTCCCAGGTTTTTGCACTCAGTTCACCTATACGCGCATTAAGCTCCACCAGCTGCTGGTGAACATCCTCATAAGCCCCTTTAGCTGCCAAATACCTCGCGTATGCCCTTTCGTAGTTCTCCTTTGCCTGAAGGTATTCCTGTCTCAGCTCCTCCGTGACATTGCCGCTCTCAATGGCCAGGCGGTACTCCTCGCGCTTGAAGAGGTAAACCCTCTCCGCCTCAGTCAGGTTGTTTTCGGCCACTTGATACGTTTTGAATAGCTCCCGTTCCAGGGTAAGTAGCCTGCTCTGATTGTCGAGGAGCTCGTCTATTCCGTACTTGGCCTGGTAATCAGAATAGTTTGGCTCCGCAGGGATGCGTTCAAGCTCTCGAAGAAAGTTGATGCTCGCCAGAAGGAGGAAAATGACAAAAAGGGTTGCAAGTACCTTCTCAGCTCGGGAATATTCATTCTCCATGAGACACCATCATTGTAAATTAGTCGCCATACCATATAAGGGTTTGGAACTCATGAAAAGTTGACACAGAGGCGTCAGAACCGAGCATCTAAAGGAAAGCTAAAAGGGCACATCCAAAGGAAGAAGGAGAAATCAGGCGTTCTCCTCCTTGATGAGGACGGCGTTAACGACGCCGTGCTGGCCGGGCCTGCTGGTGACGATGGCCCTGCCAATCTCAGTCTCGATGATGGCACCCTTGGTGATGATGTTCCTCCTGACGTACTGCCTGTTGGCCGGATTCTCAACGACGCTGAGTATCTTGACCTTCTTGCCCTTGCCACCGTCGAAGACGTTGGCGTAGAGGGCCTCGATGAGCCTGATCTTCCTGTTGCCACCGTAGGTTCTGATTATCTTCTTCTTCTCCCTCTCCTCGGCAACCTTCGTGAAAGCGGGCTCCCTTCCAAGCTCCCTCTTCCTCTTCTTCCTAGCGAGGATAATCCTTCCACCTGAAGGCTTCTTGAGTGACCTTCCCTGCCAGATAGCCATTTATCTCACCTCATGAGCTTAATCTTCAACCTATCGCCACTTTGGGCGGTTCGTTTATAAGCTTTTCTAGAAGGATTTTTAAATCCCTCCCCTCTTTACTCTTCATGGTGGTGGTATGGGAGCGATAGATGCTTTCACAAAGACCTTCTCGATAGTTCTCGCCAACAAAAGGCTCTACCTCCTCGTCCTGGCAATGGCGCTCATCCTAGCCCTGCTGTCAGTATACCTCATACCAAGTGACTTTGAGTACACATACAATCAGACCTCCATCCAGAATGGCGATGTCATAGTCGAGGAGTACGGAACGCCGATAACAGAAGATGAGATGGACATGCTGATGGAGGTTCTCAAAGGCCTGATGATTTACCTCATCATAACCATCGTTCTAAGTTCGATCGTTGAATACGGGATAACAAAGGGCATTTTCACGTACCTTAACGATGAGGACTACAGCCTCGGCGAACTGCTGGCGGATGGACTCAAACATTTCCCAGGAGTGCTGGTGATAAACATAATCTACAGCCTCATAATGCTCGTTTTCATAGGCGTCGCGGCCATTCCAATGGTTGTGGGGGCGCTGTTCCTCCCGGCTGGAGCCGTGCTCATACTGATTGGCGTGGTTCTTCTGTTCCTGGTTCTGGCCTTCACTTTGGGACTCTCCTCGATGGCAATCCCCCTCTACGCGGACAAGGGCACCATAGGGGCCGCCTTCGAGGCCTTCGGCTTAGCGTTCAGGAACGTCCTGTCAACCATTGGATTTGGCGCCCTGCTGGGTGTTGCAGCCATAGGCATCGCCATCATAGCCAGCCCCCTGGCCTTCATAATCCAAATCACGCTTCCGGAGAACCTGGCTCCCTACGTTTCAGCCTTCGTGCAGGCACCCTTCGACGCCCTGCTATACTTCTTCCTCTGGGCCGGCGGAGTTGCCTTCTACAGGGAGCTCCAGAGAATGGAAGAACTGAAAAAAGTTGATGAAGAGCTGGCAGAGCTGGGAATAGAAATTTAATCTCCAAACTTCTTTTCTTTTGCCGCCTTTACGAGTCCCCTGAAGACCGGCGCCGGGTTCATCGGCCTCGACTTGAACTCAGGGTGGAACTGCGTTGCTATGAAGTAGCGCTTCTCCGGAAGCTCGAGTATTTCCATCCTCCTCTCGTCGTCTCCCGCTACGCCACTGAAGACGAGGCCGGCTTTTTCGAAGCGCTCAATGAACTCTGGATTGACCTCCCACCTGTGTCTGTGGCGCTCGTAGATGAGTTCCTTGCCATAGAGCTCCCTTGCAAGGGTGTTCGGCTTTATCTTGACCGGATAAGCACCGAGGCGCATAGTTCCGCCGAGCTTGTCGAGGCCCCTCTGTTCTGGCATGAGGTCAACGACGGGGTAGGGTGTCTGCGGATCGATCTCCGTCGAGTGTGCTCCTTTGAGGCCAAGAACGTTCCTCGCAAACTCGACAACCGTCAGCTGGAAGCCAAAGCATATGCCGAGGAACGGGATGTCGTTCTCCCTAGCGTAGCGGGCGGCCATCATCTTGCCCTCGGTTCCCCTTGCTCCAAAGCCTCCAGGCACTATTATGCCATCCACACCCTCAAGGAGCTTAACCCCATGTTTCTCGACGTCCTCCGCCTCTACCCAGCGGATCTTGACCTTGACGCCGTTGGCCACGCTGGAGTGCTTCAAGGCTTCCTTTATGCTGAGATACGAGTCGGAGAGCTTGACGTATTTGCCAACAATGGCTATCTCGACGGTGTCGGTGAGGGACTTGTACCTCTCCACCATCTCGCGCCAGGCATCTAGCTCGGGCTCCCTCTCAGGAAGACCGAGCCTCTTGGTGATGTATCTCGCAAGGCCCTCCTTCTCAAGCATGAGTGGAACCTCGTAAGTGTCCTCGACGTCGTAGGCGCTTATAACGGCCTCCGGCGGAACGTTTGTGAAGAGGCTTATCTTCCTCCTTGCACCCTCCTCGAGTGGGTCTTCGGAACGGGCAACTATGGCATCGGGCTGGATTCCCAAGCTCCTGAGCTCCTTGACGCTGTGCTGGGTTGGCTTGGTCTTCTGCTCACCGACAACGCGGAGCTTGGGGACGTAGGTTACATGCACGAAGGCAACGTTATCCCTGCCTTCCTCAAGCTGCATCTGCCTTGCCGCCTCAAGGAACGGCATGCTCTCGATGTCGCCGACGGTTCCGCCTATCTCAACAACAACGACATCATAGTCCCTCGCTATTTCCCTTATGCGCTCCTTTATCTCGTTGGTGATGTGCGGTATGACCTGAACCGTCGCGCCGAGGTAATCCCCTCTCCTTTCCTTCTCGATAACGGCGGAGTAAACCTTGCCCGTGGTGATGTTGTGGTCGAAGGTCAGGCTCATGTCAAGGAAGCGCTCGTAGTTGCCGAGGTCGAGGTCAACCTCCCCGCCATCGTCGAGCACAAAGACTTCCCCGTGCTGGTAGGGGTTCATTGTCCCGGCGTCATAGTTCAAGTAGGGGTCGATTTTAATGTTGGTCGTTCTGAAACCTCTAGCTTTCATGAGCATACCGAGAGAAGCGCTGGTTATACCTTTTCCAAGACCGCTAACGACACCACCCGTGACGAATATGAACTTGGTCATGGCAAAACCTCCATCGGTTATGTCGTTGGTTGATTAGTGAGTGCTTAAAAGCTTTGTTGAGGGCCGATGCGGTCCAACATCAGAAAATTTTAAGAAGGGCACAATGTACTTTTTTCAGGTGTAACTATGCCAATTCCAACTAACGGTCTAATTAGAACCCTTAATAGTTGGAAGTTCTGGGCAGTCCTGCTGCTGGCCATTCTCGTGACCTACGTCTTGTTCTTCCCTATCTTCAAGCCCCTCATGAAAGATTACAGCGAGCTGAAGTCCTTTGAGAAGCAAATGGTGAAGGAGCACGATGCAATAGTCTGCCACCAGATATACTCAATGAATTCCGGCATCTTTGAGAGAATCAATGCGACCTGTGATAACGAATACTACCGTCCCAACACCTCGACAACAACATACAAAGGTTTGGTGGTTTACAGAGACACATACGAGAAGTTTCAAGATGCTAGGAAAAGAACACTGGATGATCTTCACAAGGTGATTCCACTTCTTCCCCTCCTGGCGGTTCTGATGCTGTACTTCAACTACGTTCTCGTTGACACGGAATACCTCCTCATGAAGGGCACAGAGCCAGTCCTTAAAGATGCCTTCTTGAAGGGACTCAAATCAATTCCTGGGCTGATTATAGCGGAGTTGACGACCCTGCTGGCGGTGTTTCTAATCGGAGTCATCCTCGCATTACCTTTAGCGGCGATTTTCGGCGAGCTTGGAATAATGCTGGTGGCTTTCCTGATAATGCCCGCACTCTCACTGGTGACCCCCACCTACTACTTCACGCGCCTTGTTATCCCTATAGAGGAGATTCTAAGAACCGCCAAAAGATGCCCCGGTGGATACACCGTGCTTGGCCTTCTAATTATGATCGTCGGCTGGCTGTTCGAGGCGGCTTATACTCATTACCTAGGCATTTGGAGCGCGGCAATTCTGGCGCTGCTTGGTCTCGTGAAGTACATGCTGGACAGTCTTGCGGCTCTCGTTGTTTATCTCAGCGGAACTGAGGAAGAAAAGACAGGATAGCCGTAATCACTCCTCAAACTCCACTCCTTCACCCTCTTCCTCTTCGGTCAGCTCCCTAATTTCATAAACCTTGAGCGGAACCTTCTTGAGGGCCTTCCCGATGACGGCCTTCGCTATCCTCTCGGCGTGCTCTATGGTCTGGGCATTGTAAACCTTAATCGTGAGGTACATGCCTACGAGTCCGACCGAACCGATCACGAAAGCGCTCTCGAAGTGGGCGCCGCAGACCGGGCACTGGGAGTAGCCAATCTCCACCCTCACGAAGTCGAGCTTTTCCTTGTTGAGCGCTTTGGCAACCTTCGAGACAGCAACGTTTATGGCATCCTCACTCGTTTCAACGTCCCTGACTATAATCGGCGCCTCCAAAACGACTACGTAATCTCCCATCGCTCTCACCTCTCAGCCAAAAGCAAATAGCCTATCGTCTTCTCCCCTAAAGACTCCGAGTCTTACTCCGGCATCGATAAAGCCGTGGGCGTAGTTGAGCGCGGCGAAAGCCGTTACATAGTCGCCTTTCTTGTAGTAGTATTTAGCATCTTCAAAATAGCTCCTCGCCATAGTGAGGAAGTCCTCCGCAACGCTCCTCAAAAGACTCTTTTCGTGGACAGCTATCTCAAGCGTCCTAAGCGCCTCCTCAGTGATTCTAAAGTACTTCTGGAGCTTTTCCTCGGTTATCTCTCGCTCCACCGGTCTCGCCTCACGGTTGGTAAGGAAGGAATCTTATAAACCTTATCCCATCAGCCCTTGCCTTTGGCAAGCGCTGGCGGAAAGTTTTTACTGCTCATATAACATAAAATCAGAACAGCGTGCAACTCTAATATGGCACTCCTCAACGAGTTTATCAATATAAACGGCAATTTGTAGGGTTTCATTTTTATTCTGACGTCCTTCGGGCGCCGTATTGAAGTGAAATACTGCAAAATGGCCTTTGATTGTAGAAACCACTCCTAGGAATTAGCAATCCAAAAGCGACATACTAACTTTGATGAAACTCTACGAGACTATCGTCCCTCGCGTCGAGCTTTGCTCGACGTCGCGCAGGCGAACAAGCTTTTAGAAAAGCTTGACCAAAAGAGTGCCCTTTTTTACAATTGCCCGAGAACAGTCGTGCACTGCCCAAGGGCTTTTCTAACTAGAGTTTGTTCGAAGATGAGCGGGTAAAAAGGTTTCACATCTTATTTCAGCGCCCAAAGGGCGCTTTTTGAAAGTGAAACCCTGAAAAAGGAGCAAGTGAAACGCAAACTCTCACTAAAACTCGAAAACTTTTAGAGAAGCACCCAATCTTCCGCTAGCGCTGAAGCTTTTGGGAAAAGCTTCACCAAAAGTTCGTAGCTCTTTGGAATGTTGGATTTTAAAAGCTGGTTTTATACTCTCAGAGTTAAAGTCTCACGGGAGAACGCTCCTCATGAAAACCTTATTGAGTGGTTTGACATTAAAAAGACGCCCTTCGGGCGTCAAAAGAAAAAGCAAACCCTTTAGAATACCTGTTGTTGAGACTGTTCTTCACATTTAAAACTCCTACCGGAGAGAAAACCTATCTCAAAGCGCCTCTTTAAAAGGAGCTACACTCTTTGATGAAACTTTGCCCTGCAAAGTTTCCTATGGTGGGCCCGCGGGGATTCGAACCCCGGACCTCCACCTTGTCAGGGTGGCGTCATAACCAGTCTAGACCACGGGCCCAACCCAAGGATGGTGGACCGGCCGGGATTTGAACCCGGGGCCTCCGCCTTGCCAAGGCGGCGCTCATACCAGGCTGAGCTACCGGCCCACTTCCCATCGACGCCGTAATCACCTATCAGGGTGGATTTATAAATTTTTTGGTCTCTTTAGATGGGCATCGAAAAGCTAATATGGGTGTTTGTCGAGGTTAATGCGGTGATACCATGAACCCCATTGAGGAGGCCCTGAAAATTAAGGATGAGATAATAGCCTGGAGAAGGGACTTTCACATGCATCCAGAGCTGAAATACGAAGAGGAGAGGACTTCCAGAATCGTCGAGGAGCACCTGCGTGAGTGGGGATACAAAATAAAGCGCGTCAGCACTGGAATAATAGCAGACATCGGCAAAGGGGAGAAGACTATAGCCCTCCGCGCGGATATGGACGCTCTGCCGGTCCAAGAAGAGAACGACGTCCCCTACAGGTCAAAGATCCCAGGAAAGATGCACGCCTGCGGCCACGATGCTCACACTGCCATGCTCCTCGGGGCGGCGAAGATAATAGCAGAGCATGCAGACGAGCTGGGTGGAAAGGTTCGCCTAATCTTCCAGCCGGCAGAGGAAGGTGGCAACGGAGCACTGAAGATGATAGAGGGCGGAGCTCTCGATGGAGTCGATGCCATCTTTGGCTTCCACGTCTGGATGGACATACCAAGCGGGATCATAGGCATCCGTGACGGTCCGTTTCTGGCAGGGGCCGGAATATTCAGAGCCATCATCAAAGGAAAGGGCGGACACGGAGCTTCACCACATGAGACCATCGATCCGATCCCTATAACGGCCGAAACGATCCTTGCCCTGCAGACGATAGTGAGCAGGAACGTCGATCCGATAGAGAGCGGCGTCGTCAGCGTTACATCCCTCCACGGTGGGACTGCCTTCAACGTGATTCCCGAAGAGGTCGAGCTGAAAGGAACGATAAGGTTCTTCAAACCAGAGGTGGGTGATCTAATAGTGCGGAGAATGAAGGAGATATTCGATGGCATTACCCGGGCTCATGGCGCTTCATATGAACTCGACATCGAAGAGCTAACGCCGCCTACAGTGAACGATAAAAGAATGGCAGATTTTGCAAGGAGAGTTGCCGGGAAGTACGGCTTCAGATACGGTGAGGTCAAGCCGACGATGGGCGCTGAGGACTTCTCGTTCTATCTGCAAAAGGTTCCAGGGGTGTTTTTAGCGCTCGGCATAAAAAACGAGGAGAAGGGAATAGTTCATCCCCACCACCATCCGAAGTTCGATGTAGATGAGGACGTCCTGCACCTCGGAACAGCGATGGAGGTCGCCCTCGCCTTTGAGTTTCTGAGGGCGTGACCTTCCTCTTTTTTGTAGCCCCAGCTATCAAAGACGCTTGCCAAGTATCAAATTCTCCCCTATAACCCTGGGCTTTAGCTTAAAGGAGTTCGTTCTATCCACGACTGTGAGAACCTTTCTGAACCCAAGCTTTTTAGCCCGCCCCAGCGCGA
The DNA here is from genome assembly GCF_012027395.1 of Thermococcus sp. LS1. Lineage (NCBI taxonomy): Archaea > Methanobacteriati > Methanobacteriota > Thermococci > Thermococcales > Thermococcaceae > Thermococcus > Thermococcus sp. LS1. The sequence goes on along the minus strand of NZ_SNUJ01000002.1, from coordinate 131,908 downwards.
ATGGAATATCATCTCTCCTGCCCCACATGAACAGAACGGATTCATGTTCTTTCCCTGGAAGTCCTTTCAGCACGTAGTAGGACTTTCCAAGCTTACCGCTTTCGAACGGCAGCTTATCATCGACACCGGCTATTCTGTCCACAAAGAAGACAAACCATTGGTGGTAGGAGGTCTGAAACCTTCCTGTGGCCATTTCCATGTTCTTTACGTTGTCCCACGAAAACTCAAAGAGTTCTGGCTCCTCTGGCGTCGGGAAGCCAGAGGTCTCAAACTTCACGAGATAGCCCCTGTAGAGAACCTCCGAAACGCCGATCTTCTGGTAGAACCCCACAGCGTCCGGGTCGGGGTTTGTGGTGAGAAGAGTACATCCCATATCACGGGCCAGTTCTTCTAAGAACTCTACAATCGCCCGCCCGATTCCGCGCCCCCTGAATTCCCTGTGAACTTCGATAACATCCAGGTGCGCTATCCGCTCAATCCTACCGTTCACAGGCTCTTCGCTTATCAGAAGCTCAGCCTCTCCGACTATTCTCCCGTCTATCTCGGCGACCACGGGGAGATGTCCATTGAGAAGGAGGTTGTTGAGATGAACCGCACAGCTCTCGATACTCATCCAGGGGCCGCCGTGGAGATAGCGCTCCCTTACGCTCAGCTCCTCATAGCGAGCCTCCCTAACCCTTCCGTCTTCTCGTTTAAGCCACCGCTCAACTCCGGATCGGTGGACGTCCACTATTCCAGCCACGTCTTCAAGCGCCGCAATCCGCACGTTCAGGGGCGAGACCATGGTCATAAGCCCTCTATTCCTTCGTGAGGTACCCAAACTTCCGTAGGACGTGCATTATCCCCTCGGCCCCTCCCTCGCCGTAGGTCGCCTGCGTCACGTAGTCGGCTTCAGCTTTCAGTGTCTCTGGGGCCTGCCCGACGGCCACGCGGTAGCCAACAACGCGGAAGGCATCAAGGTCGTTCTCACCGTCCCCGATGTGAGCAACCTCTTTCGGGCTTATGCCGAGAATCTCGCAGGCCTTCTCTATGCCCGTCCCCTTGTTTATCCAGGGCTTCTTGATGTGTATTGCGAAGCCAGAATCCACTGCGATGAGGTTTAGTCCAAGCTCCTCAATGAGTGCCCTGACAGCCTCGACGGGAATCGTACGCAGTACGACGAGACCTGCCTTTCTTTCGGGCATCGAGAAGCTGAGAACCGCCTCAGGATAGCGCCTCTTTATCTCGCTCCAGAGGATCCACTCCTCGTCCATCGTTGTGAGGTATATCCTCTTTCTCAAACGGCCGTCCTTTACTGAGAGGGCACCGCCATCCTCGGCCACGACAGGTCCGGTGGTTCCTATCATTATTGCCATCGCCTCGGAAAACGGCACAGAATTGCCCGTGACGAGCATGACCGGAACACCGAGGCCCTCAGCGAACCTTATGGCCTTTAGAGCATCTTCGTGGAGCCGCCTGTCTGGATAAGTGATGGTACCGTCTATATCGAGGGATATGGCTTTAATCATTCTCTTCCCCCTGAGACCACTCAACGGCCACCGATAAAAGGGTTTCTTCCTATTCTTGTGGTGGCTAATGATCTTTCATTATCTCCCTCAGAACGCTCGTGGCGTAAACCCCCTTGGGCAGGAAAAAGCGGAAGCACATTCCTACGCCCGGAACATAGCCGTAGGTCAGGCCGAGGGGCCTTATGAGGAGCTCCCTCCTCCCGCCGGGCTCAGCCATTGGCTTCGGGAGTCTCTTGAAGTCTTCCAATGAGAGGTTTTCCTCAGCGAGAAGCTCCTCCTCAAGCCTTCCCGGGATGCCCCCGGCTCTTCTCATCGAGAAGCCAAAGAGCGGTCCTGAAACCATGGCTTCCCCCTTGCGGATTTTTTCTTTCACAAACTCGATGTTCGTCTCTGTGACGCGGTAGGTTCTGTCGCGGTAGGGGATGCCTCCCTTAACCTGGACGACGATGTCCCCCACCAGAGCCTCGTTTAGGGGGAGTCCTTCTTCGATTCTCCTGGAGATGTAGAGGTTGAAGAGGTAGGACTGATAGGCGTGGATGAAGATACGCATTATGGGTAGAGGGAGTGAGAGGAAGGCTTTCCGCCAGCTTCTGGTTTCCTTGTACTTGTAGAGCATCGCCCTCTCGTAGCGGAGGAATCCGGGGAATTCTTCAAGGGCCCTGTTCACGTCCCCGGTCTCCCAGAAGTTCTTTCTGGCCTCATCCCCTTCCATTCCCCCTTCATGGGCACCGAGGAAAAGCTTTGCGGCACCTTCAAAGTCTCCCTTCAGAAGAAGCTTCCCAATCAGATGGTTGGTAACACGTCTCTCACCGAAGCGCTGATAGCCAAAGTAGTTGGGGAAGCCCCCCTTCGAGCGGAGCTCTCTCACTATTTCCTTCGCCCTCTCGAAGGCGCTCTCGTCAACGCCGCGAACGATGATTTTAAAGCGGTTCCCAAGCAGGTGGCCAAGCTTGAGAGCTCTCCCATAGGAAACAAAGCGGAGCTCGATGTCTTTGAGTTGAACGGCCTCAACTTTTTCCTTCGCCTCTCGCGGCACGCTGATGTACTGATAAGTCACGGCATGTCTGTCCTTCGTTCCCGCGAAGCCGATGTCCTTGTGGGAAATTCCGGCACGTTTGGCTATCTCCTTCACCGCCGCCATCGTATCCCAGTTGCGCTTTTTGAGGAGGAAAATTGCATATTTTTTGCCATCGAAGGCACTCCGCAGAGGCTCTTCCATAACGATGAAGTCCTCCGGCTGGGCTTTGATTTTCCCACCTATCCCAGGCTTTTCACTCAAATACTTGAACTGGGAGAAGAACTCACGGTAGTCCATGCCTCACACCAGCTTTAGGTGTCCCGTAACCTTATCAACGAGCTCCTCCGGAGCGGGGCCTACCGCCAAACAGGTTATTGTTCCCGGGGAAATCTCCGTCAGCCCCGCGTCCCTGATAAGTGCCGTTGGTATGCCCAGCTTTTCCGCATGGGCCTTCAGTTCGAAGAGCTCCCTCTCGTTCTCAGCCTTGACCACAACCTTCTTCTGTCCCTCATGGAACCAAGCCTTGAACCACTCTGGCTTCTCCTTCTGGGCTTTCAGAGCAGCTGTCACAGCACCATGGGCAACTTGAACCGCCATCTTACCCTTGCTGAGCTTCAGGTCCTTCCTAATGACCATGACCTGCTTGTACCTGAACATCTCCCATCCCGTGGAGAGTGAGAAAAGGGACTTATAAATTTAAGGAGGAAGAAAAAGCTCAGAGCTCAACTATTTCAGAGCTTTCCCGCTCTTCTTCCTCGACCTTCTTAGGAAGTCCGCCTGGGCGCCTGTGCTTCTTCCTCTCGAGCTTCTCTCTGAGCTTCTCAGACTCGTTCCAGTACTTGTAGGCTAAACCTCCGAAGACAAGGGTGAGGATCAGGAAGAGTATTCCCAGGACCTTCCAGGTGTTGGTCGTTGGGCTGTACTTCTCGACGACTGCACTTATCTCCTTGGCAACTGGAGTCGGGTCGTTCATGTTGGCGAGGGTCTGGTTGATGTACTTCGGAAGCTCCTCGGGGCTCGGATAGACCGGAACTTCCTTGATGATGACCCTTGGTGGGATGCTGTTTATGGTAACGAGGTTGCCAAGCTCGAGCCTGTGCTCATTTCCGAGCGGGTCTGCGTAGACGAGTACCACCTTGACGTTAGTGAGGTTCTCCTTGAGGACTTTGAGATCAACCTGGACGGTCTTCGTTTCGCCTGCCTTTATGGTGCCCACCTCAACGGCAGTCGGGCCGTCAACGCTGTTGGGCAGGTCGAGGAGGAGCGTGGCGTTCTGGACGAACTCGTAGTCCGGGTTTCCATCAGCGGCCGTGAGGATGAACTTGACGCTGACGAGGTCGCCCACATTGGTGGTGACGTAGCTTCCCCACGTTCCGTTGTAGGCCTGGGCGGTGACGTCAATGGCAGGTATGCTGTATACCTTGATTCCAGTGAGAGGCTGGGAGTATACCATCCTCTTCTGGCCGGTTTCGAGGCTCTTGTCGTCATAGAAGGTGACTATAACCTTACCGATGTCAAATTCCCCAACCTTGGTTGGCTTGAGGACGTAGATGAGGGCGGGCATGTTGGTGAAGGCAGGGAACGTCTTGAGGCTCCAGGTCTTCGTCATGCTGACCAGCTCGAAGTCGTTTGGTATTGGAGCCGCAACGCTGACATCGTAAGCATCGCCCCTGCCAAGGTTCTCGACGTTTATGGCCACAACGAGGTTGTCGCCGAGCATTACCTCCTTAGGGACAGCGTCTATCTTGGCTAGGATGTTGGCCTCCCTCAGTATTGGCGTCACGATGGCCCCAACTGGAGCGTAAACTCTGATAACAGCCCGCTTGTAGTCAGGCTCAACACTCTGAACAGACAGCTTGAGGGGAGCATTCGGGGCGTCCTTCGGGACGTCGCCAACCTCCAAGAGCATCGTTCCAAGGCTCTGGTCGCCCTTAAAGACCTCCACCTTGGCAACGTCCGGAATCGTTGAGACGAGCTTGACGTAGTAGGTAACATTGTCAACGGTTACCGGGAGCTTCTCGTTGACGTAAAGGAGGTCATTGTAAACGAGAACTGTCTCAACGGTTGTCGTTGGAACGGTTTCTTCCTCGCCTTCCCTCACTATCTTGAAGTCGGTCGAGGCGACCTTGGGGACATAGATGTCAACTGTCGCCGGACCATCGCTCGTGGTGTTCAGGAGGTGGATGTAAACGTAATTGGAGTAAGAGTAAACATCACCGAGCTTGTACCTAACGCTTCCACCAGAGCCCTCGGTTATCACGAGGGTCTGGGTCTCGCCGTACGGGAGAGTCACAAGGAAGGTAGCCTGTGTGTCCGAGGTTGAGGTGAGTTTAATGCTTATCTGGGGGAAGCCCTCGGGGAGGGTTATTGTGTCCCCCACGTTGAGCTTCTGGTTAGAGAGTAACTTCTGGAGGGGGGACTGTATCTCGATGAGGGCAGTCTTGGTATCGGATCTGATCCAGGTCAGCGTAATGTTGAGGTACTGGTTGTCGGCCGCGGGATAGACAAACGACTCGCCTTGTCCTACAACGTAGAGCTTTGGCCCATCCGGTCCGTTGACCTGGAAGCTCAGCCTGCTCCAGTACATATCAACGTCGATGAACTGCACCTCAAAGGGGCCCAGAACAGCCTTGTCTTTTAGTCCAAGCGAGATCCCCGTTATGCTGGCGTACTCGGGCACCGTTGCGGATTTTACTAGGTGCGCCATAGGTGCCAGGGAGAAGATCATCAGACCCAGCAGGATTAAAGCGGCAGCCTTTTTCATATCTCCAGCCTCCAAAGAGTAGTCAACTAATCACCAAAAGGAAAAGGTGGTATAAAGGCATTACGGTGTGAGTCTTCTCCTGTCCCTCGGGAAGAGTACGACTTCCCTGATGTTGTTGAGGTCGAGCATCTGTTTGAGGAGTCTCTCCGCCCCAAGACCGAAGCCACCATGGGGAGGCATGCCGTAGCGGAAGGCCTTGAGGTAGAACTCGAAGCTCTCCGGGTTGAGGCCCTTCTCCTTAATCTGCTCGACGAGGACATCAACGCGGTGCTCCCTCTGGCCGCCTGAGGTTATCTCTACTCCCCGGTATTCAAGGTCAAAGGCGCGGCATATCTCCGGCTTGTCATCGTACTTCATGATGTAGAAGGGTTTGGCCTCGCTCGGATAGCGGTAGAGGAAGTAGAGTGGCGCGTTCTCGTTCTCCATCATGTACTTTCCAAGAAGCCTCTCGCCCTCCGTGTCTATGTCCTCGCCCCAGGGAATCTCCTTGCCGAGGTCGGCGAGGATCTCAAGTGCTTTGTCATAGGTCAGCCTTGGGAACGGCAGTTTCGGCTCCTCAAGCTCGAAGTTCAGCGTTTCAAGCTCCTTTTCGTTGTGCTGGCGGACGTGGTTGATAGTGTAAGCGACGAGCCTCTCAAGGAGCTCCATTACCTCCTCCTCGTTCTCTATGAAGGCCATCTCCGCATCTATGCTCCATGCTTCGTTGAGGTGTCTGGTGGTGTTGTGCTCCTCTGCCCTGAATATGGGGGCGACTTCATAAACACGGTCGAGGCCGCTCGCCATCATTATCTGCTTGTATAGCTGCGGGCTCTGGGCAAGGAAGGCGTCCTTCTCGAAGTACTTCATAGGGAAGAGCTCGGTTCCACCTTCGGTTGCGGTGGCGATTATCTTTGGCGTATGGACCTCTATGAAACCCTCGCTGTGGAAGAAGTCGTGAACCGCTTTGAAAACGCTGGAGCGGATTTTGAATATCGCCGTTACTTCGGGCTTTCTGACGTCCATGAAGCGGTTGTCGAGCCTCGTGTCAAGCTCGGCCTTGACTTTTCCTGTCGGGTCAAGGGGGAGGGGTGTTTGGGCCCTGCTGAGAACCTCGAGCTTCTCGGGGAGGATTTCAAAACCGAGCTTTGCCTTGGGTGTGAAGTTGACTATTCCCTCGACGGCTATGACGTCTTCTGAGTTGAGCTTCGGGATGAGTTTGAATATCTCTGGGTCAACCTTCTTCTTCGGTGCGGTTATCTGAACTATGCCTTCCCTGTCCCTTATCCAGAGGAACTTTATTCCTCCGAGGTCCTTAACTTCCCAGACCCAGCCAGCAACCTTGACGCGCTGGCCGTTGAGCTCTTCCGTAATCTGACTCGAGTAGTGCGTCCGGTACATCTCCACAACCTCCGTAAGAAAAAAGAAGTCAAATGAAGTTCATTTTAACTTCCTGGCCGACTATCTGGGAGAGTATGCTCTCCAGAACCTCGGCCTTCTCCGGGAGCTTCTTCCTATCCCTGCTGAGGACGAGGACCTTGTAGTAGGTTCCCCCGCCCGGCTTGTAAACGATGTTCACGCCGAAGACTCCGGCAGGGTAGAGCAGGTCAGTGGCGAGCTTCTTGACGTCGTCAGTGCCTTTCACTTCAACGCTCTCAATGACCCTTATCCTCTTACCGAGCTCCCTCATGAGGGCCTTTATGTTCTTGCCGCCCTTTCCGATGGTTATAGGGACGTCGCCCTCGCCGACCATGATTATCACGAGGTCGCCAGCTTCAACGGCCTTCTTGAATTCAACGTCAGCGTCGCCAATGAGCTTGTATAGGAGTCTCGCGACTTTAACATCCAGTTCGGAAATAATCCCTTCTTGAAGCTTTTTCTCATCAGCCGGGCACAGAATGTCGTCGGTCTTCAAACACACCTCACAGATTGGCGCCTTCATCTCCTCACCTCCCTCAGCCTGAAGAATGACCTTAAAGGGCTAACCCTTAATTCTGGAAGTCCTTTAAAAACCTTATTATGGAAGAAAAGGCCAAAGGGGAGTTCAGATTTCTCCCTCTATCTCGCGCCTTATGCGCTCTATGAACTCCTCTGTAAAGCGGTGGCGTTCTTCTGCCATCTTTTTAGCAGTTTCCGTGTACATGAGGTCTTTGAGCTTAAGTATCTTCTCCTCAAAGTGCCTTAGAGAAGCCTCTATGTCCCTGCCGTGCTCGCCGGAGTACATGAAGACCCTTGCGATGCCTATCGCACCTATCGCATCGAGCTTGTCGGCGTCGCTGAGTATCTTCGCCTCAAGAGTGGTCGGCTTCGGACCGCGCGAGAAGCGGTGGGCCTCTATTGCATGAGCAACAGCCTCGACTTTCTCTTCTGGATAACCCAAGCTTCTCAAGTACTGTCTGGCTATCCGCGCCCCCTCAGCGGCGTGGTCTTCCACCTTTCCGGCGCTCTCAAGGGGTCTAGCAACATCGTGGAGAAGCGCCGCTAAAGCTAGGATTTCTAGATCCGCACCTTCTTCCCTGCCTATGTGCATGCAGAGGTTGAAGACGCGCTCCACGTGGCTGAAGCCGTGGGTCCCCTCGCGTTCAAAGAAGCTCATAGCAAATTCTCTGGTACGTTCTATCAATTTGAGAGTCTTCTCATCAGTTATGAACGCGTCCAGCTCCATTCAACCACCTAAATGGCCTCATCGATTACTGCCTTTAAAAGCTCAACGATTCCTTCGTGAACCCCCAAACTTATCCCGTCCACGCTCGGAGCCAAGGTCTTTGAAACGCCGTCTATTAATCCAGCGCTAGAGATGGCCTCAACAACTCTCCTCTCGTCCCACCTCTCGAGGAGGTTTCTTCCAACTTCAATCGATGCCTGAGCAATCAAGCCGTAGGCCCCCCAGTTGGAGACGGCGGAAACTATGAGCTCGTTCGTCTCGACGACGCTCGCTATTTTCTCTCCGTGTGGAACGTGGCTCACAACCAGCTCCCGGATTTTTCCCATGCCAATCTCGTTGCCTCCGTCACCTACCCCTATCGTGGGAATTCCAAGGGCTCTCGCTTTGAGAAAGATGCCGTCCAGGGGATCTCTCTTTATTTCCATGGCACTCATGGAGTAGTATCTACCGTCGGCAGCCCTACCAGGGGTCTCGACGCTGATTATCAGGGAGTAATCCTCTGGCTCAGGATTCCTGGCAAAGGAAACGCCGAAGGGCTCAAGAGCCTTTTCGACCTCTGAATACGTCAGGATTTCAGCCTTTCCTCCAAGCATCTCAACGGTGCTGTAAATGGCCATTGCTCCCGGCGGCCCGTCAGTTTCGGCCAGCATCATAGGGGGGATGGGAAAGCCCGTAACTATGAGAACCCGCTCGAGATTGTCTAAGAACAGTTTTGCAGAATTATGTAAAAAATTAAAGTTCTTCCTCCGGTAGTCGAGGTAGACCTTCAGCACTCCCCTGTTCCCGATATCGGTGTTTATTAGATGTGCTATCATGGCTCATTCCTCGATCTCATAGACGACGATTCTAACCTTCTTGCCCTTTACAGCTTCCTTCAGCCTCCACCAGAGCTCCGTCGGTTCTTCGCTCCTGTGGGTCAGTTCGTCGCCGTTCTCGAGCTTCACCTTCTTTTCGGTATACTTAACAAAAAGGCCCTTAGCATTGAATATTTCCTTCATCTTTCACCACCTAAAACCTTTCTAAGCTCGTAAAGGGTTCTAATCTCGTAATCGGCCATGTTGTAGCCCATATCACCATTACGGTTTATCCACACTGCGGTCATACCGACGCTCTTGGCGCCATAAACGTCTTGGCTGAGGGAGTCGCCGACCATAACGGCTTCGCCGGGCTCGACTCCGAGCATTTCAATGGTGTAGAGGAAGATTTTAGGCTCGGGTTTTATGGCGTTGACGTCGTCCCGCGTAATGACGACGTCGAAGTAATCCAGAAGACCGGCGAGCTTAAGCTTGAGCCTCTGATATTTCGGCCCGCTCGTCACAACACCAAGCTTATAGCCGGTATCCCTCAGCCATTCCAGGGTAGGAATGGTGTCCGGATAAACCTGAAGTTTGTGGGGATACCTCTCGAGAAGCTCCTCGTATTTCAAATCGAGGTCAAACAGTTTGAAAAAGAAGTTCCAATCGTGCCAGTCGTAACTGTCCCTCCTGCCGAGTATCTCTGCGAGGAACCTCTCCCTGGCCTCGTCCTTGCTGATTCCAAGCTTTCTAGAGAGCTTATCGTAGACCTGTGGAAGGAAGAGCATTATCAGAGGCTCCTCAGTGAGTATCGTCCCATCGATATCGAAGAGAATGGCCTCCATTCTACCACCTCTTAACGAGCAACGCCAGTATTTCGACCTCCCTCGTCAGCTCGTCGTCCATAACGACGCCCCATATTATGTCTTTCTCCTTAAGTATATCTTGGAAGCGGCCGAGTATCTCGTGAGCGTCCTTGAGCGGGAACTCCCTGCCAACGAGAATTCCAATTAGACCCCGGTCCCAGATGCCCCAGTGCCAGTTGAAGTCTACTCGGTCAAGGAGGCGCAGGATCCCAACGTTCCCTCCGCGTATCATGTTGAACAGGTCTGCATAGTCTATGTTAACCAGCATCTGGGTCTCAAGGTAGTAGTAGAGCTTGGAGAACATCTCGGCGATGTTCTCGGAGGCCCTGCTGAAGGCTAGTGATAAGGAATCGCTCTCCCTGAGGAAGTCCCAGAGGGAATCATAGAACACAGTCTCAAACGGCTCGGCCCATTCGGGCTTCTTTCCGGTAACCAGCTCCTTTCTTGGGGTCAGGACATAGGCGAGCTTTATGGTATCGCTCGGAGCACTCTCAACGATTATCTCCATGAGTTCGTGGTTTACCTCCTTGTCATCGAAAACGAGCCACAGGAAAGTGTTCTTCGGAAGGCTGGAGAAGAAGTTCCTGAGGCGCTCCTCATACTTATCGGAGCGGGGAAGGAGGTAGTAGGCTGGATTGACAGTTACCTTTACGATTCCATCTGCGCGTATGCTGTTGACTATCCTCGCTCCCGTGCTCCCTATTCCTACAAAAAGATGGGTAAAAGACGGCATGGCGACCCCTTACTCAAGGGTCGCATGCTTCTTCTTCATATCCTTTTCGGTCTTCTGGAAGGTGGCCATTAGGAGAGCTATTATGCCGTCAAGGAATATCATGGTGGAGTCCTCGAAGAGAGTGCCCATCGGCGCTATCCACTTGTACTTGGTGAGCATCTGCCTGGCGATATAGTCCGTCGGTATGTCAGCTTTCGTTCTTCCAGGTATCTCAACGACAACATCGGAGAGCTTTCCAAGGGTCGAGTTGGCATAGGAGGTTATTGCTACGACCTTTCCACCCTGCCTCTTGGCTATTTCCGCGGCATCGACGATGCTCTTGGTCTCGCCTGAACCGCTGATGGCTATGAGAAGGTCTCCCGGCTCGAAGGCAGGGGTTATTGTCTCACCGACGACATAGACGTTGAAGTCGAGGTGCATGAGCCTCATTGCGAAGGCCTTTCCGACCAAACCGCTCCTTCCGGCACCGTAGATGAATATCTTGTTGGCTCCGATCATGGCATCGACAAAGCCCCTGACCTGCTCGAGCTTGATGCTCTCAGCAACTTGGTTGATGTGCTCCAGGATATCAGTCATGGCCTTCCTGATGGTCATCATGTACTCGCCCCAGAAGAGATCGATTATATTCCTAGTGACGTCCTCAGGGTCCTTCGCCTTGGTTATGGCTCCGCCAACTATGATTATCGTCGCACCGAGCTCTATGACCTTCGGGATGGTCTCGAGGTTCAAGCCGCCGGCAACAGCTACAGGAACTCTGACGGCCTTGACGACTTTCTCAAGATCCTCCAGCGGGCTCTTGCCCTGGACCTGCTCGTCTATGCCCGTGTGGACAAGGATGTAGTGAACGCCCATCTTCTCAAGTTCCTTGGCGCGCTTGACCTTGTCCTTAACGCCGATTAAATCTACCATGATCCGGATTCCATATCTCCTGGCGACGTCGACGGCATCCTTGATGGTCTTGTCGTCGGCAACACCGAGGATAGAAACAACATCGGCACCGTGCCTAGCTGCCATCTCGACTTCCAGGGCACCGGTGTCCATGGTCTTCAGGTCCGCGACGATCTTCCTGTCCGGGAAGCGCCTCTTGAGAAGCTCAACGGCGCGCATGCCTTCCTTCTTGATGAGGGGAGTTCCAACCTCAAGCCAGTGAGCGCCACCTTTAGCGGCCTTCTCAGCGATAGAAATTGCCTGCTCAATGTCAGTTAAGTCAAGGGCAACCTGGAGTATCATCTCCTCGCCTCCAAGGAGTTTTCGTTTTAATCTCAGAGGGCTACTTTTTAAAGTTTGGCGTCAAAATTTAACATGATTTTGTCGAAAGACCTTACCAAGGTTTAAAAGGGAGGAGGCCAACTCTCGAGGGGTGGAATCATGGTAACGTTCATCCCCTTCGGCGAGAAGCCCAACCGCGACGGTGTTCTCTACGTTCTGCAACTTCTTAGAAGGAACAAGCTCATAGAGGACTACATGATAGTCGAATCGAGCAGAGTCGAACTTCTGGCTGAAAGGATCCCCCAGGACAAGGCCTACATAATAGGGGATCATCTTGCCACATATGGCATCGTGGAGAAGCTCAAGCCGGGCTCTCTGATAAGTCTCGACGCTCATACCGATCTGATGCACGACTACCTTGACCACGGCTCGTGGCTCGCTTATGCCCTCGAGGAGCACATCCTTAACCGCGCCGTTGTTCTTGCCCCGGTTTTAATGATCCCGACAACGGAGAGAACCCAGCTCTGGACGAGGAGGGTTAAAATCTTCCCGGCTTTGCTAAGGAGCAGGAAGGTCCGGGGGAAGTGGAGGGCATACAAGAACTTACAGACCAACTCGCTCGACGAGATACTGGCTGAGACTAAGAAGTATCTCGGCGATGAGATTTACCTGACTGTCGACATGGACGTCCTGAAGCCAGAGTACAGGATAGCCCGCTTCCAGCACGGGGAGCTGAGCCTTGAAGAACTCTTGGAAATTCTCGAGAAAATAAAGAGGAACTTCAAGATAGTTGCCTTTGACATAGCCGAGGTATCTGACAGGATAAGGCGCTCCCGCCTCGGGAAGAAGGCCTTCGTTGAGGTCTTCCAGCTGCTAATGGGGTGATGGGATGGCACTGAAGGGACCCACGGAGGAGGAAATGAGAACCGTCCTCATGCCGCTGATGCTTTCCGGGGCAAAGATGCTCGACAGACACTGCCCCAAGTGTGGCTCTCCACTCTTTGAAAAGGACGGAAGGGTTTTCTGCCCCATATGCGAGCACAGAGCAAAGCAGAGGAAGGCCGAGATGGAAGGCATCGAGGAGAGGCTCATGGAGAAGCTTAACGAACTGGCAAATTCCATGCCCGAGGACCTTGCCGAACTTGAAAAACACTTAAGAGTTATGGAGAAGATAATCGAACTGTTGGAGAGATACAGGAAACTGGAGGGAGGAGAATGAAGAACGTCAGGGTTATGAAGGCCCTGGAGGAAGGTCCAAAGACCATCGAGGAAATAGCGGAGATTACCAAGCTCCCAAAGATGGAAGTGAGACGCTACCTGCTCCGCTTCCTTGAGCAAGGTAAGGTCGAGAGTTATCAGAAGGACGGAAAACTCTTCTGGAAGATTAAAGAGAAGGACGAAAAAGAGGAAGAGTTTAAGTACGTCTGAGCCCTTCTTTTCTCTTCTAATGGGTTCAAACGCAGAAAATTGGCACTGGGTTGATTCGGAAAACGTAGAGAAAGGGAAAGGAAATCAGACCTTCTTTGCCTTCTTCCAGTACTCGTTGAACTTGCTCTCAAAGAGGGCCTTGACGCGGAAGTCCTTGATCCAGATCTGGGTCTCGTAGTTGAAGTACCTGGCAGCCATGTCCTCAAGGGCAAAGAAGACCTCATCGTCGCAGATGAGCATCGGAAGCTCGAGCTTGTCGATGACCTTGAGCTCAAGCTTGCCGGCCTTGTAGTAGTCGAGTATCTTTGAAGTGCTGAGCCTGTGGTAGACGTTCTCGGTGACGATTATCTTGGCCTTGGCGCCGTTGTCGATGGCCTTGAGGATGTCGCTCTCGAGGTTGATGGCGATGTAGCCGTCGTCAGCCAGGAGAATCTGCTCCTTGACCTCCTCAAACATCTCCTTGGTCTTGAGCGTGGCGTTCCTTATACCCCTGACGACCCAGACCTTCTCGACGCCGTACTTCGGAATCTCGGTCTCAATAAGCGGGCTCATGAGCTCGAGGAGCTCCTCCTTTGCCTTCTTCTTAGCCTCAAGCTCCTCAGCGACGCGCTCCTGCCACTCCTCGATGAACTTCTCGAGAATGTTCTGGGGGTGAACTGGCCTGTACTTGTTGACCTTACCGGGCTGGCTTATGGCGAAACCCTTCTTCTCGAGGCTCCTGAGAACGTCATAGGTTCTTGGAGCCGGAACCTCTGAAACACTGGCCAGCTCGGCAGGGGTAAGAACACCGAAGCCAACCAGTGCCACGTACGCTCTGGCCTCGTAGAGGTTCAACTCAAAGTGCTCCTGAAGGAGCTCTACCATCCTGTCCTTAACCATTCTTACCACCACCACATTTTCTATTTTATTTGTGGATTTAATCACATATAAATTTTTTCCACGTGTCGTTAGTGTTTCAGGTTATGCCTCGAAGATTATTCGGCAATGACTTCACTGGATATTACGGCCGTTGCATGTACATGCAAACCTATTACTACATAGAGATTTTAAAATTTTTGGTTTTACTGAAAAGCAAACTTATGGCCAAGGATGGGGTACTAAATGAATTGATAACAACAAAAAATACGACAAAATGTGATGTTTTTAGAGAATTTGCAATAACCTGGATATATACCAACCCCGGAATTTGCCCAATTTTGGAATTGAAACCATATTAAGGGAAATAGGTGCAAAAACAAACTCACAAAAACTAGAAAGGACGTTACCAATATCATCCTGATGCCGACTCATTTCAAGTACTCCCGTATCTCACTGTAGAGCCCTCTGAGCACTTCCTGATAGTCTGCCTTGTTCTCCTCTATCATGTCCATTATTTCCTCCAGCTCCCTTGTCTTCTCCTCACTGACTAATTCCTTATATTTACTTATGAGATAGTGATAGACCTTGATACCCTGCTCGGTTGGCACAAGCTTCTTCCTTCCACGGGTCTCTATGACGTAGTAGCGCTGGAGGAGTGTCTGAACGATTTTAGCGTAGGTCGAAGGCCTACCAATCTTACGCTCCTTCATGAGGGCTATTATGTCTCCCTGGGTGTAGAGTGAAACCTTAGGTGCCTTCCACTTCTTTGCCTCGACGACCTTAAGTCTGGCTCCCTTCTCAAGTCTTGGGAGCTGCCTCATGGGCGGACTTCTGAGCTTAGTCCAGCCGTCCTCAATTACCTCCACGTAACCTTCGATCTCGGCCTTCCCAACTTTTGCATCGATTACCGCCTTCTCGTAGAGAACTTTTGCCGACTTCATCTGGCTCGTCATGAAGCGCTTGAATATCATGTCGTAGAGCCGGTAGTGGTTCCTGGTGAGGTTCTTGGGGAGCTGGATTATGCCGTCGCGGATGAGCTGCATCAAGCGACCGGTGTCTATCGGCCGCGTTGGCCTTATGGCCTCGTGGGTTCCCTCCTCTCCCCACGGCCTTGGCCTGAAGTACTCTTCACCAACTTCTTGGGTGATGTACTCCTTGGCAACCTCAATTCCCGTGTTGCTGACATGGGTTGAGTCTGTTCTGTGGTAGGTGATAAGACCGAGCTCGAAGAGATCCTGAGCGAGGCGCATCGTCTCAGGAGCAGAGAGCTTGAGGAATGTTGATGCATCCTTTAGCATGGCATCGGTTGTGTATGGTGGAGCAGGATTCAACTCGCGCTCCTCGAGGCTTACATCTTCAACGAGAACCTCTTCTGGCGGTTCAACTTCTTTTGCATCTTTGCCGAGTTCGATTGTTACACTGAGCTCGTTCTCGAGGGCCAAACCGAGGAAGTATGTCTCACTCTCGGTAAACTCCTTATAACGCTCGATTATCCACCCAAGGACAGGAGTCTGAACCCTTCCGGCGGAGAGGTTGCGATTCTCGAAGACCCTCTGGAGTTCCTGGCTCAGTTCGAATCCTATCCACCTGTCCTCTATGCGCCTCACAAGCTGGGCATTAACGCGGCCCTCGTTTACCTCGCGAGCCTCTTCAATTGCCCTCAGTATGGCTGGCCTCGTAACCTCGTGGAACTCTATGCGCTTGATATTGGGTGTGTAGGGCGAGAGAACATTCCTGATGTCCCAGGCTATCTTCTCTCCCTCAGTATCGGGGTCCGTGGCGATGAGTATCTCGTCAACCTCCTGGGCAATCTCGCGCATCGCCTTCACGTTCTCCAGGGCATCACGGACGTTGGTTGAGCCGCAACGCGGACAGATGCCTTTCTCCTCCCAGTCAACGAACTGATGTCCGCAGTCGCGGCAGCGCTTGATGGTGTCGTAAACCGGGATGAACTTAAGCATATCATCTTTCTCCTCAATCAGAACACCGTGATAGCCCTCAGTCGTAACGAGGTCGAACATGTGCCCGCCACTGGCCAGAATGGTGAGCATTCTGTTGCCTATGCTTACCTCGTAGGCCACTAGATCTCCAATGCGCCTCTTACTGGGCTGGCCGAAGAAGTTGGCTATCGTCCTTGCCTTGTTAGGACTCTCGACAATCATGAGGGCCGACTTAACGAGGTCTTTAACCTTGGCGCTTATCTTGCCCTCCATGACGAGCCTGACCTTCTCCCTGTCCTCGTCTATCTGCCTGAGGATTTCATCGAGGTTCAGCTCCTCGAAGGGAACCATCTTGAACTCCGTGAAGCGCCAGCGCATCTGCCTCACTAAGCCGTTGAAGACCTTCTCGTTGTCCACTATGAGGACGCTGAGACCCTTGGTAATTCCGCCCGCAAAGAGCCTGCTGGTTCTTCCAGTTGCCTGTATGTAAGTTCTCACGTCAGGAATCTCGATGTACCACTTTCCACCCTCTTCCTTCAGGCTTATGAACGGATCTTCGGCAAGCTTCCTGAGGACTTCTCCGTCGCGGAGGACCTTCCTCAGAAACTCCACCAGCTCGCGGAAGACGTTGAGAACGTGGTTGTGGAAGGAGTTGTCTATCGGAAGGCCCTCGGCCAAAGCCTCCTCAATCTTGAGGAGCTCGAACTGGGGAATGTTCCTTATGAGCCTTCTAAGCCTCGCGTGGAGCTTTTCCGCTTCCCTCCTCTGCTCGTCGCTCAGGAAATCCATTACCTCGCTCAGCAGGCCGAGTGCGCGGTAGATGGTCGGTCTCTCAAGGTCTATGGAAAAGCGGAACTTCGGAACGCCGGTGAATACCGCGTAACGTATGAGGTGGGGCATGTCAAGCCCCCTAACGAGGGAGCCGTAGTAGGTGGCCGAGCCGATGAGGTAGTCAGCTTCGCCGTTCTCAAACTTCTCTACCGCCTTCTTGTTCTTTGATGAGACCAGCTCGATACGGAAGCCCTTCTCCTTTAGATAGTTCGCCAGCTCCTCGGCGTAGGTTAACCCCTGGTCAATGGGCGTGAAGATGATTCCACCCTTTCCGAGACGGGTTAGGAGCTCCTCAACGTGCTCCTTGATGTCCTTAGTGGGCATTAGATAACTATCCACAACATTTCTCAAGGCCGAGCGGCCGCTTCCGACCTCAAAGCCGAGCAACTCGCGGTAGAGCTTTATTCTATCGCCGCGGGCGCTTCCAGTTGCTGAGGCAATTATCATTATGCCGACGCCGTTCTTCTCTTTAAACTCCTCGATCTCGCGCTGGAGCTTCTCAATCTCCCCATTGAGCTCCTTCAAGCGTTCGTCTCTATCCTCAGCACGGCCATTGATGTATTTGGCCATGCTCTTCTTGAGTCTTATTATCTCCCAAGCCTTGTTAATTACCTCCTCCGTGAAGCCCAGAAGTAGGAGCGAGCGGTCTATGTTCTTGCTCGCCTTTAGGAAGGCATCGACGTCGTCAACGAATATGAAGTCGAAGCGCCTGCCCCTGAGCTTCTCGTCGAAGTTCCTCGCAAGCCATTGAGCGCTGGTGACGAGGATATCGTAGTCGCCGCTCTGGATTTTAGCCAGCATCTCCTCCTTTTCCTTCTTCCTCAGGTTGCCGTGGTAGTAGGCGAGGTTGATTTGGACGCCCGATTTCTCGGCTATTGCCTGGATTTTCTTGACGGTCTGGATGACGAGCGGGGTGGTCGGAACCACTATGTAGCTCTTCTTGCCCTTGGTGGCGTGCCAGAGGGCCATGAAAGCGCCAAAGGTGCTCTTGCCCATTCCGGTCGGGGCTATTATTGAGAAGCTCCTACCCTTGAGGAGCCTCTTGACCCATGTCCTCTGGGCGCTCCAGAAGGTGAAGCCGGTTGCCTTCTCGAAGAATGCTTCGACTTCCCTCACACCACTCTCAAGTTCGTATATCCTCTCCCACTCCTTAAGCGTGCCCTTCAGCTGGAGGGCATTTCTTACAGCAGTTATGAGCTCAAAATAAGAGTCAGCGTGAGCGGTTTCGTCGAGACACTCATTACAGGGATTTTTCAGGTAGAGCCTCTCGTCCGAGATTCTACCGAGGCAGTTTGGGCACATCTCTCGATAAACGGCCTTCATTTTCCCACCCTCTAAGTTTCTATTTGGTGTTTGGGGGATTTATAAGGCTTTTTAGAGACCTGCCTCAAGCTCCCTCAGCTCATCCTCCAGCTTTAAGGAGAGTTCATAATCGCTGAAGATGTGCCGGTACTCGTCGAGAACCTCCTCGAGGACGTGGAGGGCTTCGGCCCGTTTGGTGATCCCTACGAGCTTCAGCGCCCTCCGGAAGAGCCTCGCCACTTCACTGCCGCTCTCATCGGTGCTCATGGCAAAGCGAAGCTCCTTCAGAGTAACGTCGAGCGCTAACTCCGGAACACTCGCGAGCATCTCCATTGCCACCGCCTCGGGGTAGAGTTCGGCGTGCTTTTCCAGGGCTTCGAAGTAGAAGCCGTTCTCATAGGCCTTCAGGGTGGCAGCGACGTGTTTGCAGTCCCCTCCGAGAGGGCAGGTGCAGCGGTTCTCGCCGGTTGAGAGGTTGAGTTCAACGTAATAGAGGTAAGTGCCAAGGACCTTGGATAAGAGCGTATCCCCCTGTTTAACCACCCAGAGAACCTTTCCGGCTTTGTAATATCGCTCCCCCTTCTTAAGGGTCTTCTCTTCCATACTGACCACTTCTTAGGGTGGTAATTGCTGGCAGTTTTAAGCCTTTCGACCGCAACCGTTTTATCCCTTCGCGAGGAGTAAATACGGTGGTGTGTTATGGACGTTTTCGAACTTGCGAGAAAGTATCACGACGAGCTGGGTATAAAAGAGCCCAGTATGGCCGCGATGGCGGCGAAGCTGTTCGATGAGCTCGGGCTGAAGATGGTGGAGTTCCTCAAGGAGGAAGGCTACGCCCTCGTTGGGACGAGGTTTATAGACTACGACAAGGGGCTCGTGCTGGACGTGACAAAAGGAGAAAAGAGGTTCGAGATAACGCTGAGAAAGTCCTAATAGCGGCTCTCGTAGTCAAAAACTATCTCCTTCTTTTCTCCCGGCTTCAGCGTAACCTTGAACTCGACGTAGTTGGCCCTTTCGCTTATCGGCTCGATGCTCGAGCTGATTATCTTGCCCCACTTGTAGTGCCGGACTATTATGGTTTTCGTCTCTTCCCCGAAGTTCTCGAGCGTGACCTTCACCTTGTAATAGTAGTAGCTCTCTGCGTGCCTCTCCTCGAGGAGAACGGTGCTTCCTTTCAGGTCGTAGTCTCTGCCGATCCCTATTCTGAGCATGTCGCCCTCAGGCGTGTGCTCTATCATCCTCTCACCTATCAGGAGCGTCCCGTCTTCAGTCTCCCTGTAAATCTCAACGACTCCAGCCGGAAGAACGTCATCCGTCTTAAAGGAGATTGACTCGTAAACTGCACCCTCTCCACCGTATGTATAGCTCTCGTAGAGGTACTCCCTCTCAAAGGGAGCCTCGAAGCTGATGTACGGGAAGACCATCTTGCTCGAAGGGCTCAGGTCGACTATACCGAGCTTGTACAGATAAAATGCCTCTATCTTCTCAGGTTCACCCGGCTCTACCACACCAATCTCGGCCTTTTCGTAGAGAACCCTCGGCTGCGGGAAGGCCTGCTGATAAAGCTGAACATCACCGGCAACGAGGAGAACCCTCGCACCCTCAAAAGCCTGAGCAGTGGGGTTGTCTATCACGATATAGCCGTAGAGCTTGGCGGTATCCCCAATGTAGAGCTTGTAGCGAGAGGACCAGCTCATGTTTGCCACACGGTATATTACGTCGAAGCGGTACTTGCCGGCTGCATCAGCCTGAATAGCCGCATAAACGCTCGAAGCCCCCTCCAGGTTCTCAGCTTTGAAGTAAACCACCTCGTTCGGGTTGATGAGGTAGTATGAATCGCCCTGAATGGCAAGCTTGCCGTTCTTGATGCCAAGGAACTTTCCGGTAACGGTATCGCCGCTCCTCAGCTTGATCTCGACATCGCTTCCAACGTTGGCGCTGTAAACGTCTCCAGTGGAGCTCTTACTGAAAATCCCGAGGACTCTAACTCCATCGTCGAGCGGCCTTATCGTCACCTCTGCTATGTTCAGCCCGGCCAGCTTCTCAAGGGGAACATCGTTAATTCCCTCATTCAGGTCGAGCTCAATGGTCTCTTCAATAACCCCAATCCTGACAGAATTGTAGAGGACAACCGTGGTGTTGGCATCCATAGCCTTCTCCCCCTGAAACGAGAAAACCGCCAGAATCAGAATTAAAATTCCTCCGAGTCCAGCGATCATTTTTCTATTCATCGCAATCACCTATATCCCTTTCGGCGGCATAGTATTTATACCCCGGTTATCGCTTCAAATCGAGCCGAAACGAAAGGTTGGCAAATGGAAACCCTTTTAACTCTCCCGAGAGATTCACAACTGTCAAGCTGATGAGGTGATTGGTATGGACAGGATTGCAAAGGCTAGGGAGATAATCGAGAAGGCGAAGGCTGAAAACAGGCAGCTCGTCGAGCCGGAAGCCAAGGAGATACTCAAGCTCTATGGCGTCCCCGTTCCGGACTTCAAGGTCGCCACCAACGAGGAGGAGGCCGTTCAGTTCGCCCGTGAAATCGGCTACCCTGTCGTCATGAAGATCGTTTCTCCGCAGATCATCCACAAGAGCGACGCCGGCGGTGTCAAGGTCAACATCAAGAACGACGATGAAGCTAGGCAGGCATTCAAGACCATCATGGAGAACGCCAAGAACTACAAGCCGGACGCCGACCTCTGGGGCGTCATCGTCTACAAGATGCTTCCACTCGGCAAGGAGGTCATCGTCGGTATGATCCGCGACCCGCAGTTCGGCCCGGCCATCATGTTCGGTCTCGGTGGAATTTTTGTTGAGATCCTCAAGGACGTTTCCTTCCGTGTTGCTCCGATAACCAAGGAGGAAGCCCTCGACATGATAAAGGAGATCAAGGCCTACCCGATCCTCGCCGGAGCCCGTGGTGAGAAGCCGGTGGACATCGATGCTCTCGCGGATATAATCGTCAAGGTCGGCGAGCTTGCCCTTGAGCTTCCGGAGATCAAGGAGCTCGACATCAACCCGATCTTCGCCTACGAGGACAGCGCGGTTGCCGTCGACGCGAGGATGCTTCTCTGAAGGGGCTCTTCCCCATTTTTACTCGTTAATTTGATCGTATTTTTTTGAATTCATCTTCTCGCTCTTCATGGCAGAGCGAGGTTTCAATAAGACTCCAGGAGAACTGAGGGCAGTGAACTCATGTTCACAATCTTGAAATCTAAGGGCTATCAGTAATTACATAATCCTACAATCAAATGATTAAAGAAAAGGCCCTCACTCGAGGGCGGCAAGAAGCTTCTCGAGGAACATCTTCTCCGGGTAAGCTCCCTCGAACTGAACCTTGTCCTCGCCGTCTACCTGGATGACGATCTTCGGGACGGCCATGACGCTGTACTGGTCAGCCCATTCCGGATACTCGATGGCCTCAACCATGTCACCCCTTATCTTACCCTTGCCGGCGTTGGTGTTCTCGATGGCAAACTTGTGAGCCATCCTGACCGCGAGCGGGCAGTACGGGCAGGTCGGAGTGACGAAGACGAGTATTCTGACGTCTCTGTCGACCTTGGCAAGCTCCTCCTTCGTATCAGGCATAAGGTCGGTCTGGGCGTTGCTGACGTCGACGATGTCCTCAAGGAAGGCACCGAACTCGTGACCGGCAGGAAGGCCAAAGAACCTGACGCCCATGTCCTTGCCGTCCTGGGTTATGGTAACGGCCGGGGCGCGATCGATGCCATACTGCTCGGCGAGCTTCCTGCCCTCCTCGCTGTTGAAGTCGTGGAACTCATAAGTGAGCTTGTCGCTCAGCTCGGCAAGCTCCTGAACCAGCTGTTTGAGCTGGTCACAGTACTGGCAGTGGTCCTCCCCGATGAATCCGATAATCTTGACTGGGTTGGTCATCTTGGAGAAGAACTCCTCCTTGATAACCTTCTTGTCCGCATCACTAATCAATCCCATTTTCGACACCTCCACATCTAAAGGTTTATAACGCTTTGAGCACAATACCTGGTGGAGTTTAATCTCCAGGTTTGCAACCTAAGGTTGAATGTTCACTATATAAGCTTTGCGTCACAGATTTGGGTGGTGTGGGTCATGACTGAAACTGAACCGGACATCTTTTACATATTGGGAAACAAGGTGAGGCGCGATCTGCTCAGCCACCTCACCTGTACGGAATGCTACTTCAGCTTCCTCAGCAGCAAGGTGAGCGTTTCCTCAACAGCCGTTGCCAAGCACCTTAAAATCATGGAGCGCGAAGGCATCCTAAAGTCCTACGAGAGGGAAGGCCCCTTCATTGGGCCCGCAAGGAAGTACTATGACATAGCCATATCCAGAACTTACGTCACCACGGTAACCCCTAACCTGTTCTGGTACCGTGGCCTTGACCTGGGTGAGCCCTTGATAGAAAAAACTGAGATAGACCTCTCTCGCATACCCCTCGAGCACGAAACACTCATTAGTATGGTTACCTCATTCCTTGAGCTTACCGGAGAGCTCGAGAAGATTCTCCAGGCCCTCCAGGCAGTTGAGAGCAGAAGGGATAGGCTGATGAAGGAGATAAAAGAGCGCTACCTGGAGGAAATCGGCGACATGACCCAGCTGGCGATACTCCACTACTTGCTCCTCAACGGTGAGGCCACTATCGAAGACCTGAGCGACAGGCTGAACCTCAAGGAGAGGGAAGTCCTCGTCAAAGCCCAGGAGCTGGACAGGTTTATACCGTTAAGAATAAAAGACGGAGTCGTCAAAATCGACGAGGAAAAGCTCAAACAAAAGCTTGGCGGTGTCGAAGATGCCGGAGAAGATTAAAATCGTCGTTAACGAAGACAGGTGCTACCTCTGCGGCGGCTGTGCGGGTGTCTGCCCAACGCTGGCCATAAAAGTGGGCTCCTCAAAGTGGGAGTTCTTCCAGGACAAGTGCATATCCTGCCGCATATGCATCAACGCCTGCCCGGTTGGTGCCCTAACCGCTGAACCCCTGGGGGTGTCCGAATGACCGAGATGAAGTACGATGTAGTGGTTGTCGGCGCAGGAATCGCCGGCCCAATCGTCGCGAGAAACGTTGCTAAAGCCGGCTTCTCCGTTCTGCTCATCGATAAGAAGTCCGCGATAGGCACTCCAAAGCAGTGCGCCGAGGGAATAAGCAAGACGGTCTTTGAGAAGTACGACATACCCTACGACAGGCGCTTCATCAACCGTGAAATTTATGGTGCCAAACTCTACTCCCCAAGCGGCTACGAGCTCGAGCTCAGATACAAGGAAGTCAGCGGTGTAATCCTCGAGAGGAAGGTCTTCGACAAAATGCTTGCTTATTACGCCGCCAAAGCTGGGGCCGACGTTCTTGCTAGAACCGAGGCAATGGACGTCATAAGGAAGGACGGAAAAATAGCGGGAATAAAGGCCAAGCACGAGGACGAGCCCGTTGAGATTTATGCTGACATAATCGTTGCTGCCGATGGTGTGGAGAGTACCATAGCGAGGAAGGCCGGCATAAACACCTACGCCCCGCCGCACGAGTTCGACTCAAGCTATGAGTACGAGATGCTCATCGAGGGCTTTGACCCTGACCTAATCCATCTCTGGTTCGGGAACGAAATAGCGCCGAGGGGCTACGTTTGGGTCTTCCCCAAGGATGAAGATAGGGCCAACGTCGGAATAGGCATAAACTCCGACAATCCCCAGACGGCCAAGTACTACCTCGACAAGTGGCTGAAGGAGAACAACATTCCCGCCAAGAAGCTTCTGGAGATAAACGTCGGCGTTGTTCCGGTTGGCGGTTTCGTCAAGGAGCTCGCCAAGGACAACGTTATCGTTGTCGGCGATGCAGCAAGGCAGGTAAACCCCATGCACGGTGGTGGAATGGCTGAGGCGATGGATGCCGGAACCATAGCCAGCAAGTGGATAGTCAAGGCTCTTGAGGAAGAAAACCTGGAGCTCCTTAAGAACTACACGACCGAGTGGTGGGAGACCGACGGAAAGAGGCTTGAGAGGGTTCTGAAGGTCAGGCGCGTCACGGAGAAGCTCACCGACGAAGACCTTGACCTCTTCATCCAGATACTCAGTGGTGCGGATGCCGAAAAGATAGCGGGAGGAGACTACGTCGAGGTCATCAAGGCCCTCCTCAAGCACCCCAAGGTGCTCATGAGCAAGAGGAGGTTGAGCCTCCTTAAGGAGCTGCTCTGATTACTTTTTCTTCCTCCACTCTTTGCAGTTCATGTCAAGGCAGATCTCGTACTCTCTGCCTTTTTCGCGGATTTTGACGACAGGAGCACCATCACAGCAGGTCTTGTTCGTTGGGATTATCTGCCCGCGCTGGAGGAGGGGATACGTGACGTTGCACTTCGGCCAGTTCGAGCAGCCAACGAATCTCTTCCCTGTCTTTCTGTTGTAGCGGACGACCAAATCGCCGCCACATTTGGGGCACTTGCCAACGACAAGGGGCTTCTTTTCTCCCTTTTCAATGGTCTTCTTCACTTCTTTTTCCTCAGCCTCACTGAGCTCATTTACCGCCCCAGCGCGCTTGGCATTTTCTTTGCTCGTTGTTACACCGGTTCCCGTGGTTTCCATGAGGATCTTTCCGATGTCCAGTTCCTTTTCTTTGAACTCCTGAAGGATCTTGACGAGCTGCTCCTTGCTCTCTTCTATAACTAGGTCTTTATCGGCCTTGCCGGCCATTATCTCCTCCATCTTCTCCTCAAATGCCCTCGTCAGCTCGACGCTGACTATGTCAGGAACGTTCCGCTCCAAGGCCTCGACGACGCGCATACCGAGAGGGGTAACCTTTATCTTCTTCTTACCCTCGATGTAGCCCCTCGCATAGAGCGTTTCGAGTATCTGGGCACGCGTGGCTTTCGTTCCTATGCCTAGATCCTCCATCTTCTTGATTACGGCTGCGGGAGAATATCTCGCCGGAGGCTTCGTTTTCTTCTTCTCGCGCTTTATCTGGAGGACCTTAACAGGCTCACCCTCCTTAAAGGAGGGCAGGATAACCTCATCAAACTTGACGTACTTACCGTAAACCTTGAGCCACCCTTCCTTAACCGTCCTGGCTCCGCTCAGAATGAAGCGGTGACCGTTTGAGTTTATAATGACCTTCATTATCTCCCTAACAGCCGGCTCCATGAAGAGAGCCAAAAAGCGCCTCACGATGAGATCGTAGAGGTTGGCCTCGTCTTTAGTCAGCTCGCCCGGCTTTGGAAGCTCGCCTGTAGGGTAGATGGCAGGATGAGCAGGGTCGTCCTTCTTGCCTTCGACAGGTTTGAGCCTCTCCTTACCCAGAAGCTCGTGGGCGAAGGGCTTGTACTCCGGAAGTTTAGCCAGGTTCTGAAGTATAGAGCGGAAATTGAGGTTCTTTGGGAGCTTTTGGGACGAAGTGCGGGGATAGGAACAATTGTGGACAACGACGCCATTGGCTATGAAGTTGTGATAGTTCTCAACAACGAGATCGTAGACCTTTCCGCGATAGTGGAACTTCTCAATGGATCTTATCCCAAGCACATAAACGTCCCCCGTGGCAATCCTGCGGAGGTCTTCATCGGTCAGATAGTCTTTAATCCTCCTGAGCTTGTCGAGACTTATCCCTCTTCCATGTGCGGTCTGATTGGACATGTCAAACTTTTTCCAGAGCGTATTGTTGGTTCTTAACTTCCCCCTCCAGTCCTTAACATTGAGAACGCTGTAATGGTGGGAATAGGATTTCCTCTTTCGTACCGCCATCTCCCGAACTTTCTCAAGGTCTCGCTTCTTCACCCTTAGATGGTCACTCATAACCTCGTAAAACCTGAGTGCGTCGCGGGAGTAGACCTTAAGCTCGTAAGCTATAAAGTTGCCCCGTCTGTCTTTCTTCTCCCATAGGTACGTTCCAACACCGAGGAGTTGCCACATGAGTTTGACCGTGTATATTGCCCGCCTGTTCTTAGATGTCAGGACAATTTGTGGGGACATTGATTTTTTACTTCCCGTTAGTTTTGTACCGATGTGGCCGTCGGCATCGTAGTAACCGGCTAGGAACGAAGCCATCCATTCGGGCTTTGCCATTACCTCATTGGGAACCTCAAATATCTCCGTTTTGTTTCCGGGGGGACAGCCAAGAAGTTCAAGCAACCTCGCCAAGGACTTGCTACGGATGATTATCATCTTGTATTTCGAATCGTAGGCGAATGGAATACCCAGGGAGCTCGCAACCTCTCCAAGAGCCTTTATTGTTTCTTCTGTCCTATCCTTGGCGGAGATTGTTATTTTGCCCTCCTTAGTCAGATGACCATCTCCCACTACGAAACCGAACAGGTACCAGAAATCCTCGCTGAACTCAAAAGAAACCGGGGATAGTGATGTGCCGTGTGAGAATCCCCTGAAAATTCTTCCTGCCTCTTCCTTTGAGACTACACCCCTCTCAATAAGAAATCTGAAAACTGGAACAGGCATTTTGCCCCTGAGGTATTTGTAGTACGTTGGCTCCCTGATTTTGAACCTCCACAGGATTTCCACCTTTAAACCAGCCTTCCCAATCCTCTCCCTTAAAATGGGGCCAAAGGAAGGTTCATAGAGGATGTAGTCTTTCATGGAAGGGGCGTTTTTTAGGACAAAGTCAAACAGACTTGGAGTTCTCCCCACATCCTGGAACTTCTGACGGTTTATAAGAAGCACTACCTGGTCATCGTCTCTGAGTTCCCCAGCTGGCACAAATATTAGCTTGTCGTCCCGATAAACCAAAACTGGATGGTCTCCCGTAAGGTAGAGCTCCGTTCTATCGCTCAGGACGACTTTATACATGGGCTCGTCCGCGTCCCTTTCAAGAAGCCTGTACCTTGCCTTTGACAGTTTAAGGTCGAAGTCAAGGGCAAATACTTCACCCTCACGGGGTAACTCTTTGATTCTCTTTACCCCTTCAGGGGTTGGTATGAGAGAATCGGGGTGGAGACAGTAACCCTTCTCGTAGAGCTTCTGGGCAATCTCCAAAGTCTTCTTTGGACTGTATCCAAAGGCGGAATACGCTTCCCTCTGGAGCGTTCCGAGGTCGAAGGGAACCGGAGGATGTCTGTTCTGCTGCTTCACCTCAACCTTCTCGACGAAGGCCGGCCCCTTCTTGGCCTCTTCAACGATGCGCTTGGCCTCGTTTTCATCAAGAATACGCTCTTTCTCGTAAACGGCCGTGTACTGCTGGCCGTTTTTCTCTAAAAGCATTTTAATGACCCAGTATGGCGTGGGCTTGAAGTTCTGGATCTCCTTCTCCCTGTCCACGAGGAACTTAAGAGTGGGCCCCTGGACTCTACCGGTGCTCAGAACCATCCACTTGCCGCTGGCGCGCTTTATCGCCGAGGTTAGGGCCCGAGAGAGATTCACACCCCAGTACCAGTCGAGGACATGACGCGCTATCCCCGCGTCGGCCATTCCAAAGTTTATGGTCGGTTCCAGGTTGTACCAGGCCTTTAGAAGGTCCTTCTTTGTTAAGGCGGAGAACTTCATGCGCTTGGCCTTTGAGGGGTCAACGCCGCAGGCGTATTTGAGAGCTGTATAACCGATAACCTCACCCTCAGTATCGTAGTCGCAGGCAACTACAAACTCGTCGGCGCGTTTAGCGAGGGTTGCCAAAGCCTTAATGTAGTCTTTAGCGTAGCTCTTG
Organism: Thermococcus sp. LS1; assembly: GCF_012027395.1. Classification (NCBI taxonomy): domain Archaea; kingdom Methanobacteriati; phylum Methanobacteriota; class Thermococci; order Thermococcales; family Thermococcaceae; genus Thermococcus; species Thermococcus sp. LS1. Next base: position 104,400 of record NZ_SNUJ01000002.1, on the reverse strand, counting down.
CCTTTCTCGGCGACGTAGACAGGAACCCATTCAATGTCAAAGACCGGATAACCGTAAGTCTTCGTCTTTGGGGCGAGCGAGAAGAGGTGGCCAACTGCCGGAGCTACGATTATTCTCTTCCCGTCGCGCGTGAACTCATAGTAGGGAACCTTACCGATGGTCTTCCTGACCGGCTTACCCTCTGCCAGGGCGTAGGCTATCTTTCTCGCGACGTTGGGCTTCTCGGCGATGATGAGCGTGACCATGACGACACCTCTACCCCCTACGAGACAGCCGTATAAAAATCCTGCGGAACAAACTTTGCTTGCTCAAAGTTTGATCAAAAAGGTTAACTCTCTGTAAAGTTGGCTGGAATGAGTTTGTGTGTCTTTGTTAGAAGTCCCGGTTTTTTGGTTTGCCTTCAAGAAAAGCCTTTCAAGCAGTTTCCCTTTTCTTTTGGTGCTCTCTGAGCACTATATCTTGAGTGAAACTCTGAATAAAAGCTCGTTTGACTGTGAAACCTTCTGAAAATTGGCAAGCTTAAAAGCGACATACAAACTTTGATGAAACTTTGCGAAGGCAAAGTTTCCTATGGTGGGGCCGCCGGGATTTGAACCCGGGTCACGGGCTCCCAAAGCCCGCAGGATGGACCAAGCTACCCCACGGCCCCCTGCCCAGAATAGTCCTTCAAGAAGTTTGGAGCCCCGGGCGGGGTTTGAACCCGCGACCTGCCGCTTACCAAGCGGCCGCTCCACCAGGCTGAGCCACCGGGGCGTCGATGATACCATGCAGGCGAGCATTTATAAATTTTTCCCTTCGCTCATTTTTGCCACGAGGCCCTCAAGAACCTCGCGAAAGTTGGCCGCGTCGATCCACTTGATACCCATCTTCTGGGCCCAGGTGAGTATCCCAACGTCGGCAGAAACTATCGTCGCGTCGAGCTCTTTTGCTAGCAAAATAAGTTCAAAATCCTCCTTGCTGTCAACGATGCCCTCACGGAGGGCTTTGCGGTAGTTACGCCTCAGCTTCTGGATTATTTTATCGACGTTATCAGTCTCGATTACGCTCTCGCGGACGGCTTTCTCAGCGACGCGGAGGCCCTTATCTATGCGCCTCCTTATGTCGTCAATCAGTTCGTAGACGACGAAGGCGGGAATCTTAATGTCGTGGACGTTGGGGGGCTTCTTTATGATGTAGAGCTCGATTTCAGGCAGGAGCTCTTCTTCATCGACGAAGTGCATAACCTCGCGGTAGATGCCAGGAGGCATGTAGAACTCCACCCTGCCGAAGAGCCTCTCGGCGTATCCGAGAAATGTTCTCATAGCCTCGGTCGGGTTGTCCCCAAACTTCCGCCTTATTTCTGGATTGACGAAGATGCTCGTATCGAGCACGAACCTCATGACCACCACAAGCTTATTTAATCACGGAAGTTTAAAACAGTTAGGTGAAAGCATGAGAGTCGGAGTCGTTTTTGGAGTAAGCGAGCTGGCAAGTCCATCGGCCTTCGAGAAGAAAGCATCGAAGTTCATAACCGAGCTCGCAAAGGAGTTCGACGTCGTTGGGGGCTTCTTCGTTTCCACCAAAAGGGACTTCAAGGAAGCCAAGGAAGAGGTAAACTTCAACAAGGTTGATGCGATAGTCCTTTATCCCCTGACGGGTGGAACCGAAGGAGCTTTGAAGGAGTTCGCGGTTTACAGAAGGCCGATAATAATCTACGGCGACACATTCAATAACTCCCTCGCGGCAGGAATAGAGCTGCGCGAATACTTCAGGGACAGACTCGTTCCCTCAACCCTTGTCAAGGACTTTAACGAACTCAAAGCGGCCCTTCTCGGCTACGAAGATATGAAAGAGACCCTCGACAAGTTCCTGAGGATGCGCCTTGGCATAATAGGCCGCGTCTCGCCGTGGCTCATAAACGAGAAGTTCGAGCTACCCTACACCAGCATAAGCCTCAAGAAGTTCTACGAGTACTATGAGGCAACGACCGACGCTGAAGGCTGGAAGGTCGTCGAGGAGATAGTGGCAAAGGCCAGGGAGATAAAGGAACCCGCAAGGGAGGATCTGGTCAAAGCCGGGAGGATTTATCTCGCCATAAAACGCATTCTCGAGGACTACAGGCTTGACGGCTTCACCATCGGCTGCTTCGATCTGATAGGAAAGCTCAAGGCGACCCCATGTCTGGCGCTGGCGATGTTCAACGCAGAGGGAATTCCAGCGGCCTGCGAGGGAGAGCTGAACGCGCTCCTAGGGATGGCGATAGTGAAGCGTTTCTTCGATAAGCCAGCATTCATGGGCAACATAGCTGACTACGGCGACGACTACATCATCCTTGCCCACTGTACCGCTCCCCTCATCGGCGGATACATCATAAGGTCGCACTTTGAGAGCGGAATGGGAGTTGGCGTTGAGGTCGAGCTGCCGAAGGGCAAAGCCTCGCTCCTCAAAATACGTGGCAGAAAAGCCGTCGTTGCCGGCGTTGAAGTCGTTGGAAGGGAGCGCAGCGAGCACCGTTGCAGAACCCAGATGAAGCTCCGGATAGAAGAAGCCAGAGACTTCATAGACGGCACCCTGGGCAACCATCACCTGCTGGTTTATGTTGACAGCGAGGAGCTGGCGGATCTCCTCAGCGAACTGGGCTTTGAAGTCATGCTGTACTGATGCCCATAATTTATCTTTTCTTCTCTTTCTGGACAGGTACCCACCCAAAATTTTATTAACCTGAAGTTACTTAATATATACTGAGAGGTGAAGGGGGTGATAGCATGAGGCGAGCTCAGGCTGCAGTAGAATACCTCATGATGATGGCACTTGCCTTAGTAGTGGCTCTGTTCACCATTAGGATAGTCCAAAGAACGGCCATCGACGCCTCCACTCAGGTCACAAGAACCTCCGAGGAAATAATAAAAACCATGAACGAAATGATGGAGGGTTAAGGGGCTATGCCCCCGAAGAAACCCTCTCCCCGTAGAACTTCAGACCGAGCCAGGCGACCACTCCGGCTCCAATGATTATCGGGTTCAGTGTCACTCCTGCCAATCCGATGGCCGTGAGTACTAGCCTTATCCATTTCTTCAGGTGCGTTCTGTAAAAGCCTGTCAGTGCTATCGCCAGCAGATACATTACGAACAGCGTCGCCACGAGGTAATAGAGTATCCTGAGTGCCGTTGCAGCGTTCCATTCTGAAACCGTTATCAGGAACATCTCCGGGTGAGTGAAGTAGATGTAAGGTCCTATGTAGCCAGCTAAGGCGTATTTGACGGCGTTCATGGCAGTCTTCCAGAAGTCTCCGCCAGCTATTGCTGAACCCGCGTAGCTTGCCAGTGCGACGGGCGGTGTAACATCGGCCAGTATTCCAAAGTAGAACACAAAGAAGTGGGCCGATAGCAGGGCTATCAGCACGGTGTAGCCTGGAACTGGCTGGTTGTAGGGTTCAATGCCCCTAACGAGCATGTAGATTGCCGGTGCCGCGACGAGGGAGGTTATGATATAGTTGGCCGTCGTTGGAACACCCATTCCAAGGATGAGGCTGAAGACCATGGTAAGCATGAGGAGCAACCAGAGGTTTCCGTGGGTAAGGGATACAAGCCTGTAGCCGATGTTGGTGAGCTCACCCGTCATTGTGAGAACTCCCTGGATGAGGCCTGCGCTGGCGGCAGCGAGCATGACGCTGACGCTCGTCTTTCCAGCATCAATCATTGCCTCGTAGGTGGCACGATACATCATCTTGCCGCTGTCCTTGGTCGAGCGGTAGCCGACGAGGATTGAGAAGACTATTCCAAAGACGCCGGTCATGAGGACTATCTGCTCCTTGGTCATGCTGAGGTACTTGGCTAGGGCTATGAAGAGGAGGAACATTGCCGTAATGTAGAACTTCTCGTTGAAGGCCACTCCTTTCTTCATGACCCCAAGGACAACGAGGAAGAGGAACATCGCCAGGAGGACTATTGCGGTTTGGGTTCCGATGTCCTTTCCGAGGAACATCAAGAAGGTCGCAACTAAGGCTATCGCCACGTAGAGCTTTTCATCTCCGTAGATTTCATCTCTCGAAATCCATGCAACCCAGATGGCTATGCCGAGCGATGAGATTGCCGCTATCTGTGGTGCAATTCCCCAGACAAGGGCAACGGTGATGACAACTATTGGCAGAAGGATGTAGAGCTTCCGGATGAAGTACGCCATAGTTTTGAAGTGTTCAGCTGCCATACCCTTGAGGCCAAGCCTTTTGGTCTCGAGGTCTATGAAGAGGTAAACGCCGCCGTAGTAGACCAACGCGGGCAGAACCGCGGCAATGATGATCTTGCTATAGGGCAGGTTGAGGAATTCGGCCATGATGAACGCTGCCGCACCCATGATGGGAGGCATTAACTGACCGCCCGTTGAAGCGACCGGCTCAACTGCACCTGCTATCTCTGGTGGATAGCCAGCCTTCTTCATCAGCGGAATGGTGAAGGTTCCCGTCGTAAGAACGTTCGCAACGCTCGAACCGCTGACCGTTCCCATAAGGGCGCTCGAAATGACCGCAGATTTAGCCGGACCTCCAGGTTTCTTTCCAAAGAGGCTTATCATGAACTCCGTTATGTAGTCGCTGACGCCTATCCTGAGCAGGAATGCTCCGAAGAATATGAATGCGAAGACGTAGATTGTCATGACGAAGAACGGAATTCCGAAGATTCCCTCGTCGAAGTAGAGCTGCTGGACGAAGCGCACCCAGTCAAAGCCGATAGCGTAGATGCCGTAGGCCAGGAAGAGGGTCACTATTAAGGGCAGAACCCAGCCGAGAACGCGCCTCGTTGCTTCAATGACCATGACGATGGCCAGCAGGCCAAAGACCACGTCCGTGTCCGTGAGCCTCGAGGTCATTATGTAGCGCTGATAGACGGCGAAGAGATAGAGCATCGAGATTACTGCCAAGGCTCCCATAAGATAGTCGTAGGAAAAGACCTTCTTGAAATACTTCTCCTTCTTCCTGATTGGATAGAGCAGGAAGGTTATTACCATCAGCATTGCCAGAACAAAGGCCTCTCCCTGCTTCGGCTGGAAGGTTATTCTGAGGAACTCCAGACTGATGCCGAGCCTAGAGAATAGGTCATAGAGAGTGTAGTTGAAGTTGAATATGAAGAGTATCTCGTAGAGGCCTATCAGCACGGCGGCGACTCTAACCACTAATTCCAGCCTCGGAGGTAGAGTCCTCGTCCTTTCTATGATGACCTCCTCTGCTTCCACAACATCTAGACTCGGTTCTTCTGCCACTTTCACCACCTCCTTATAAGGATTAACACGAATGGAACGCGCTTAATCTCAAAATCAACGAGCAGTTCGTGTTCAGGATTATTGAGGACGGGAGAGCCGTTTACGGTTATGTTGACGTGGTTTATCGGAATGAACCAGTAGCTGAAGCTCCTTCCAAGGTAGTCGCTGACGTGCTTTACGTAGTAGTCTCCTTCCATCCCCTGGATGTCCTCTGGAAGGCCTGCTCCGAAGTCTTTCCACTTCATTTCAACGGCATAAAAGCCGCTTTCATTTGCCACGAGCACCTCAACCACGGTGCTCCTCTCAACACTATGAACGTAGGTTATCTCGATTTTTGAACCGAGGGGATACATGTAGGCGTTACCATCGAAACGTATCTCAACGGCTTTCACCGGAAGGAACAGGAGAAGGAATATGATAAGTATGACAAAAAAAGAAAGGGTTCTACTGCTCAAAGAGACCCCCTCATGGCTTTAACTCATCTGGAATCGTCTTGCCCTGCTCCTCGTAGTACTTGATAGCTCCTGGGTGGAGCGGGATGCTCATGCCGTCGAGGGCAGTGTCTAGGCTTATATACTGGGCCTTGGCGTGAACCTGCCTGAGCTCGTCAATGTGGAGGAAGAGGAGCTTGGTCATTGCATAAACGACGTCGTCGGGAACGTCGGCACTGACAACGAGGACAGCCTTAACGGCAAGGGTCGGGGTGTCTTCGGTCATACCGTTGTAGGTGTCCTTCGGGAGGGTCTGGCTGACATAGAATATGTAGCCCTTGTCGTGGAGCTTCTGGAGGATGTCGTCACCAATCGGGATAATCCTAACTGGGGTCTGCACGGCAATCTGGTCAACGGCCGGAGTTGGAGCACCCGAAACTATAACAGCGGCGTCAATCTGACCGAGCTTGAGCTGCTGGGTTGCTTCGGTGAAGGAAAGCCAGACCGGATCAATTTTGTCCCACACACCAGCGGCCTCGAGTATCTGCTGGGCGGCAACGGCAGTACCGCTTCCGGCAGCACCAACGGCGACCTTCTTGCCGGCAAGATCCTCAAGGCTCTTTATGTCACTGTCAGCCTTGACAACGAACTGGATGGTCTCGGGATAGAGGGCGGCTATTCCGCGGAGGTTCTTAACGGCGTTATCCTTGAAAGCGTCGAGTATGACCCCATTATAAGCATAGTAGGCGACATCGTTCTGCATGATTGCAGCCTGGGCCCTTCCATCCCCAATGGCCTGGGCGTTGGAGACGCTTGCACCGCTCGTAACGGCCTTTGCATCAATCTGAATTCCGGTCTCATCCTTGCTGTACTTCTGGAGTATATTTGCATAGGTTGAACCAAGCGGGTAGTAGACACCAGAAGTCGAGCCAGTGTAGATTGTTATGGAATAGGTTTCGGTTGGTCCGCTGGTCGTGGTTTCACCACTACTGCCTACACACCCTGCCATAACCACGGCAAAAATCAAAACTGCCACGAGCCCAATCGACATCAACCTTTTCATATTTTGCACCCCCAAACTTCAATGTACGAATATGGTCTAACGACCACATTAGGATATTCAAGTACATTCCGAGTTATATAGTTTGTGTTACTTTTTCGTAAATCTTTCGTGAAATTTCGGGCATAAAACGTGGTACCCTCGGTATCCACTGGACAAAGGTAGAGGTTCGAACCCAGGCAAAGCCTTTTAATTCTCGAACCGAGCATCAAGGGGGTTGCAAGATGAAGGTAATAATGACGACGAAGATAGACCTCGCTTCAATGAACATAATGGAAAAACTGGTGGAGAACTTCGGCTTTAAGGAAACTGACAGGGTCTTCGATGGAAATCCAGTCTATTCAAAGGGCAATACACTCATTTTGACCACCAACGACGAGATGATTTACTACGACAACCTCGACAAGGCCATCGAGCACCAACTCGGTTTCGTCCCTGAAATCATCGTCTTCGCCTCGAGACACGCCAGCAAGCAGAAGCTGCCTGCACTTACCACTCACATAACCGGTAACTGGGGCAACGCAATGTACGGGGGAAATGACGAGAGCCTGGCCATAGCTCAACCGAGCGCAATGAAGCTTGCGCTCCTCAAGATGAATGAGCTCAACGACCTGAACTGGACCGTCTGCTATGAGGCCACACACCACGGTCCGAGCGAGCTGAACGTCCCGAGTCTGTTCATCGAAATAGGGTCGAGCAAGGAGGAGTGGGTGAACGACAGGGCGGGGGAGATACTAGCAGAGACAATAACATATGTGCTGGATAACTACAGAGAGGCCAGGTTCCCAGTTGCCATAGGAATAGGTGGCGGCCACTACGCCCCAAAGCAGACAAAAAGAGCACTGGAGACAGACCTGGCATTCAGCCACATAGCGCCAAAGTATGCCCATCCACTCAAGAAAGAACTCATTCTCAAGGCCATCGAAAGAACCGTCGAAAAAGTGGATGCCATATACGTCGATTGGAAGGGCAGCAAAGGTGAAACGAGGCAGATGGCGAAAGCTTTGGCTGAAGAGCTCGGCTTGGAGTTCATACGGGACTGAATAATCGAAATCTTTAAAGATGTTAAGCGGGATTTTAAAATCAGCACTCGGCTTTAGCTAAATTTATATACTACCTGCCTACAAAGTGAAACAGATGTTAAATTGCCCGGAGGGTGAAAAGATGCTGAAGCTGATTGAAGACGCTATCGAAAGAACCTCCGCTGACCTTAACAAGGTCCCGGAGGCCCAGGCTCCGCAGACCGACATCGATGAGGAGCTTAGGAGGATTCTGGAGCAGATACAGGCCAAGATCTATGTCGTTGGTGTTGGCGGTGCCGGCTGTAACACTATAAACAGAATGATGCAGGTCGGCATCCAGGGTGCGAAGGTTATCGCCATCAACACTGATGCTCAGGATCTTCTCAAGGTTAGGGCTCACAAAAAGATACTCATAGGTAAAGAACTTACCCGTGGTCTCGGTGCAGGAAACAACCCCAAGATGGGCGAGGAGGCTGCCAAGGAGAGCGAGAGGGAAATTCGCGACGCCCTTGAAGGCGCTGACATGGTCTTCATCACCTGCGGTCTCGGCGGTGGAACCGGTACTGGAGCCGCTCCAGTTGTTGCCGAAATAGCCAAGAAGATGGGCGCTCTCACTGTCTCAGTCGTTACCCTTCCATTCACCGTCGAGGGCATCAGGAGGATAAAGAACGCCGAGTACGGTCTCGAGAGGCTCAGGAAGAACAGCGACACCGTTATTGTCATCCCGAACGACAAGCTCATGGAGGTCGCTCCTAACCTGCCGATACACATGGCCTTCAAGGTTGCTGACGAGATACTCGTCCAGGCAGTCAAAGGCATCACCGAGCTCATCACCAAGCCGGGACTTGTTAACCTCGACTTCAACGACGTCAGGGCTGTCATGAAGGACGGCGGCGTTGCGATGATAGGTATTGGCGAGAGCGACAGCGAGAAGAGGGCCCTCGAAGCTGCCCAGCAGGCACTCAACAGCCCGCTCCTCGACGTTGACATAAGCGGTGCCAAGGGAGCGCTCATAAGCATAAGCGGAAGCGACGTCAAGCTCGAGGAGGCCCAGCAGATAATAGAGCTCGTCACGAGCAAGCTTGACCCGGAGGCCCAAGTCATCTGGGGAATACAGCTTGACGAAGAGCTCGGAAAGATGATAAGGATCCTCATCGTGGTTACTGGAGTTAGCTCCCCATACGCTGTCGCCGAGGAGGAGCCCACTTACTACGGTGAGGAGCCAGAGAGAAAAGTTATTAAACTCGACCTTGAGGAGCTTTGATAACCCTTTCATTTTCAAAATTTAGAGGGGTGACGAGTGTGGCAACAACCACGGAAAAGCTTAAAAACTTCTTCGCGGAGTCGCGGAGGGTTTTGCTGGTCACAAAAAAGCCGGGCTGGAAAGAGTTTAAGATGGCCGCAAAGATTACCGGCATCGGAATGATTTTAATCGGCCTCATAGGCCTCGTAATCCGTATGATTGGCTACCTCATTACTGGCGCCTGAGCCAGCAACGGGTGATAGAGATGAGCGACGGCAGGATATTCACAGTGCGTGTCACGGTTGGCCAGGAAGAAACTACGGCCAAGCTGATATACAGCAAGATTAAAACGTATAACCTTCCGGTCTATGCCATACTGACTCCGTCAAAGGTGAAGGGATACATATTCGTCGAGGCCCCAAGCAAGAGCGCAGTCGATGAGGCCATCAAGGGCATAAGGCACGCCAAGGGCACCCTTCCGGGCGAGGTCAAGTTCGAGGAGATTGAGCACTTCCTCGAGGAAAAGCCAGCCGTCAGCGGCTTCGAGCCTGGCGACATAGTTGAACTCATCGCTGGCCCGTTCAAGGGTGAAAAGGCTAAGGTCGTCAGGGTTGACGAAGCCAAGGACGAGATAGTCGTCGAGCTTATCGGTTCAATCGTCCCGATTCCGGTTACGGTGAGGGGCGAATACGTTAGACTTATAAGCAAACGCCAGAAGGGGTGAACGGACTCAGATAACTAGAGGTGAGAAAGATGCCGCAGGTTGTTGAGGTGCTCGTTGAGGGAGGAAAGGCTTCACCAGGTCCACCACTCGGTCCCGCTATCGGTCCACTCGGACTTAACGTTAAGCAGGTCGTTGACGAGATAAACAAGGCTACCAAGGACTTCGAGGGAATGCAGGTTCCAGTCAAGATCATCGTGGAGGATCCCAAGAAGAAGACCTTCCGCATTGAGGTCGGTGTTCCCCCGGTCAGCCAGCTCATCAAGAAGGAGCTTGGCATACCAAAGGGCTCCAGCGAGGCCGGCCACAGCCCGGTCGGAAACTTGACCATGGAGCAGGTTATCAGAATAGCTAAGGCCAAGATGGACCAGATGCTCGCCGCTGACCTCAAGGCTGCAGCCAAGGAGGTCATCGGTACCGCGCTCAGCATGGGTGTTACCGTCGAGGGCAAGGACCCGAGGGAAGTCCAGAAGGAGATTGACGAAGGCGTTTACGACGAGATTTTTGCGAACGCCGAGGAGTGAGGGAAAAGTTTAAAAATCCCTCTTTTTACGCATTTTTGACTTTTCGGTGCTTAAATCAAAAATGAAGGGAGGGCTGTAAATGGCCTTTGACAGGCAGAAATTCGTGGAAGCGGTGAAGGAGGCGAAGGCCCGGGCTAAGCCGCGCAACTTCACACAGACCGTCGAAGTGGCAGTCAACCTCAAGGATATAGACCTCCGCAAGCCGGAGAACAGGTTTAAGCTTGAGGTTGTGCTGCCCCACGGTCGTGGGAAGGAGCCCAAGATCGCGGTCATCGCTGATGGTGCCGTTGCCGAGGCGGCTAAAAAGCTCGGGCTGGATGTAATTAGTGGAGAGCAGCTTGAGGAACTTGCCAAGAGCCCGAGGCAGGCAAGGAAGCTGGCGAAGAGCTACGACTTCTTCATTGCGGCAGCTCCGCTGATGCCGAAGATCGGTAGGTACCTCGGTAGGTACCTCGGTCCAAGGAACAAGATGCCGCAGGTCGTTCCGCCGACCATGACCAACCTGGAGCCAATAGTCGCAAGGCTCAAGAAGACCGTCAGGATACAGCTCAAGAACAACCCGGTTGTGCACGCCCCAATAGGAACCGAGGACATGGACGACGAGAAGCTCGCAGAGAACGCTGAAGCAGTGCTCAATGCCATCATCAACAAGCTCGAGCGCGGAGAGAACCAAGTGAAGTCAGTGTACGTCAAGACCACCATGGGACCGGCCGTTAAGGTGGAGAGGTGAGGGAGATGGCCCACGTCGCTGAGTGGAAGAAGAAGGAAGTTGAAGAACTCGCCAACATCATCAAAAGCTACCCAGTGATAGCGCTCGTTGACGTTGCCAACGTCCCGGCTTATCCGCTCTCAAAGATGCGTGAGAAGCTCAGGGGCAAGGCACTCCTCAGGGTCTCGAGGAACACCCTCATCGAACTCGCCATAAAGAGAGCCGCTCAGGAGCTTGGAAAGCCAGAGCTTGAGAAGCTCATCGACTACATCCAGGGTGGAGCTGGAATCCTCGCCACCGAGATGAACCCGTTCAAGCTCTACAAGCTCCTTGAGGAGAGCAAGACTCCTGCTCCGGCCAAGCCAGGCGTGCCGGTTCCCAAGGACGTCGTCATACCAGCCGGTCCGACCTCAATCTCACCGGGTCCGCTCGTCGGTGAGATGCAGGCTCTTGGCATACCCGCGAGAATCGAGAAGGGTAAGGTCAGCATCCAGAAGGACTACACCGTGCTCAAGGCTGGTGAGGTCATAACCGAGCAGCTTGCGAGGATCCTTAACGCTCTTGGCATCGAGCCCCTTGAGGTTGGTCTCAACCTGCTCGCTGCCTACGAGGACGGAATCGTCTACACTCCGGAAGTCCTCGCCATCGACGAGGAGGAGTACATCAACCTGCTCCAGCAGGCCTACATGCACGCGTTCAACCTGTCCGTCAACACTGCCTACCCGACCAGCCAGACCATCGAGGCCATCATCCAGAAGGCCTACCTTGGAGCCAAGAACGTTGCAGTCGAGGCTGGCTACATTACCCCAGAGACCGTCGAGGACATCTTTGGCAGGGCCCTGCGCGCTGTCCTGCTCATAGCCCAGAACCTGCCTGAGGAGCTACTCGACGAGAAGACCAAAGAGCTTTTAAACCAACAGGCACAAATAGCCGTTGCCGCTCAGCCTCAGCAGGAAGAGAAGGTTGAGGAGGCTGAGGAAGAGGAGGAAGAAGAGGAAGCCTCCGAGGAGGACGCGCTCGCTGGACTGGGCGCGCTCTTCGGCTGAACTTTCCATTTCCCTCGTATCCCTGAATAAAACCGTGTGAAAAAATGAAGATGATTGGAGGTGCGAAAAATGGAGTACGTGTATGCCGCTCTGCTGCTCCACGCCGCTGGTAAGGAGATAACTGAGGAGAACCTCAAGGCCGTCCTTGAGGCTGCTGGAGTTAGCCCGGACGAGGCCAGGATAAAGGCTCTCGTTGCCGCCCTTGAGGGTGTCAACATCGACGAGGTCATTGAGAAGGCCGCCATGCCGGTTGCCGCCCCGGTCGCCGTCGCCGCCGCTCCGGCCGCTGGCGCCGAGGCCGCTCCGGCTGAGGAGGAAGAGGAGGAAGAAGAGGAGGAGGTCAGCGAGGAGGAGGCCCTCGCTGGACTCGGCGCCCTCTTCGGCTGAACTCCCTTCCTCTTTTGTCCGCCCTCGGGCGGACACCTCAAAACCTTTCTTTGCGGTTCTTGACGATCCAGAACGTGATCCATATCCGCCGGTATCTGTCGGGATCAAGCTTTTTCCTGAACAGTCCTAAGAACATCACCAGCGCCAGAAAAAACGCAAACGTAACGATGATCTTCTCCACGGGACTGGAGATGTCCTGAATAACGTCCATCCAGATTATTCCTCCAAACGCCATCACCAAGGGTTCCAGGGTCTCGTACAGTGCCACTTTCCAGGGAAGTCTTTCCAGCTTCCTAAGGGTAATGCCTATTATCATGAAGACAAGCCCGGTGAGGCCGAGAATTATCGTTGCGGTATCAACGATTCCGCTTCCGTACCTATCCACGAGGGGCTGGTAAAGCGGTAGAGCAGGTGCTAGGGCAAAAAACCCCGCTATCGCCAGGGCACTTATGGCGAGCAGTGAGGTGCTCCTTCGCATATCATTCCACCAGATTAACATGAGGTATGGTAACCTAAAAGATTTTCGAACAGGACCGCAAGGTTTATCTTTGGCCGTTATGAACCACTGGCGGTGGGCCCGTGGCCTAGGGGATATGGCGCCGGCCTTCGGAGCCGGTAGTCGCGGGTTCGAATCCCGCCGGGCCCGCCAGAAATACAAACTTTTGCCAAGCAAAAGTTTGATCAAAGTTTGCATGTCCCCTTAAATTGGCAGTTCTTAAGCGGGTTTACTCCACAATTTCCAATTTTACAGTGTTTTACTGCGAGAATAACGCCCAAAGGGCGTTAAGAGAAAAAGTAAAACCTCACCCACTCACGTTTTTGCAGTTAAACCCCTTTTGAGGGCAAATTTTAGAGTGCATGCTTATTTGCTTGCCCACCTAACAGAAAGGAAACTCGTGGTCAATTTTTTCCACGAGTCTGCTCGCTTGCGCGAACTCCAGTTTGTCAGATTTTCCTAGTGTCAACCCCTGCTTGATGGGGAGAATCTATTATATGGCTGTTTCCCGATGGATTTACACTTTCTCGACGTCCTCCGGGCGTCTAACTCCAAAGTTAACCCCTATCTCAAAAGCCAAACTCCCGTGATTCTCCCCTACTAAACCGCAAGATTCAATTGGAAAACACTGCGAATCGGACAGGCTAGCAAAGAGCCACGAACTTTGATGAAACTTTGCCCAGCAAAGTTTCTGTGGTCAGCTTTTTAAGCACCTCCTCGTTTAACCTTGGGGTGGTCAACATGATGCTCCCCGACTGGAAAATCAGAAAGGAGATACTAATCGAGCCCTTCAACGAGAAATCTCTTCAGCCGGCCGGCTACGACTTGAGGGTCGGAAAGGAGGCAATGGTGAACGGAGACTTCATAGACGTTGAGAGGGAAGGGAAGGTAGTAATCCCTCCCAAGAACTACGCTCTCATTCTAACGCTTGAGAGGATAAAGCTCCCCGATGATGTCATGGGAGACATGAAGCTCAGGAGCAGCCTCGCGAGGGAAGGACTGATGGGATCCTTCGCCTGGGTAGATCCCGGCTGGGATGGCAACCTCACCCTCGGAATCTTCAATGCCTCGGATGAACCGGTTGAGCTGGCTTACGGAGAACGCTTTGTTCAGATAGCGTTCATCCGGCTTGAGGGACCTGCAAAGAACCCGTACAGGGGCAACTACCAGGGAAGCCAGCATCTAGCGCTATCAAAGAGGAAGAAAAAGTGAGAGCTATGAAATCAGCCTCAACACTTTGCCCTATTCTATTTCTTGTGCCATTCAAGCACAATTAATGAACAAATAAATTTTTCCTGAGAACTTTAGGGCTATTAAAAAGTGTACTGGGGAACTATAGCTTCTCAAAGGCATCATCTGGGTAATGCCTTCTATTGAGCACTGTGCTCTTAACCGGTTATCTATTTCCCTCAAGGTTCACGAGAAAATCCATCTCGTCAAGTTGGTTGTGTCCAAGGGCGCAGTGGACATCTAGTCGACGTAGATGGCTCCGTTTACCGAAAGGTTTATATATCTCCAATCGCCTAGAAAATAGTGAAAAACCCTTCCTGGAGGTGTTGTGAATGGCTGAGTTGCCGATTGCCCCGATTGACAGGTTGATTAGGAAGGCCGGTGCCGAGAGGGTCAGCGAGGAGGCTGCCAAGGTCCTCGCCGAGTACCTCGAGGAGTACGCCATTGATGTTGCTAAGAAGGCCGCCGAGTTCGCCAGGCACGCTGGCAGGAAGACCGTCAAGGCCGAGGACATCAAGCTCGCTATCAAGACCTGAAGGTCTTTCTTTCTTCTTGCTTTTGTAACTCATCAGCTTTTTAAACCGCTCTTCTGATTGTTCTATCATGCCAGAGATAGCCGTTAGAATGACCAAGCGCAACCACAATGCCTTCGTTCACCTCCTCGGAGCCTTGGAGAGCCAGGGTTTTGATCTCGGAGAAATGTTAATAACAAAGGACTTCAACGAAATTCTGAAGGCCAGACCAAAGGTCGTTCTCTACTCGTTCTTCACAGAGGAAATATGGGGGAGTCTTCCTCAGGAAGTCCGGCTTCTCAAGGAAAGGGGTGCGCTGTTAATAGCCGGTGGATATCATGCTATAGCCATGCCTAAACATACCCTAAATCAGCTTGGTTTCGATATAGCAGTCATCGGCGAGGGGGAGGAAGTTCTGTATCATCTCCTGAAGACGCTCAAAAGAACGGACTACAAAATCACCAGGGAGCTTCTCAACATTACTGGTCTTGCTTTCTACCTCAATGGCGAGTTCGTCTTTACCGGATTCGCCAAGGTTGAGGACTTCTGGCGATTTCCACCGTATCCAGAAAGCGTTCGTCTTATCTCGCCGATAGAAATAACCCGTGGCTGCCCCTTCGGCTGCTATTACTGTCAGACCCCATACATAAAAGGCCTCCGCATGAGGCACAGGCCGATAGACCAAATAGTAAAGTACTCTCGCAGGATGAAGGACATACGCTACATAACGCCAAATGCATTTGCTTACGGAAGCCCTGGGGCGATACTCAAAATCAACAAGCTTGAGGCCCTTCTCAAGGCCCTTCAGCCCCTAAGGAAGGAAGGCAGGAGGCTTTTCTACGGCACGTTTCCCAGTGAGGTCAGGCCGGAGTTCGTCCTCCCAGAGACTTTGGAGCTCCTGATTGATTATGCCGATAATAGACGCTTGGCTATCGGCGCTCAGAGCGGTGACGACACAATGCTGAGAGCCATGCACAGGATCCACAAAGTGGAGCACGTCCAAAAGGCCGTTGAGTATATGCTGGAGTACGGCTTCGAGCCTGTGGTTGATTTCATCGTTGGCCTGCCGAACGAGACGCCTGAAAGCCAAAGGAAGAGCATCGAGCTTATGGAGTGGATAATGAAAAAGGGCGGCAAGGTCAGGGCCCACTACTTTATGCCCCTTCCGGGAACCCCATGGGCACGGTGCAAGCCTTCACCTCTGAGCGAGGAGATGAAGAAGTTTCTGGGCAGGATGGCAGCGAAGGGCAAGATAGAGGGTTCCTGGGGCAAGCAGGTTGAGCTCTCAAGAAAGCTCCAGAGGCTTATGGAGGAGTTCTATGAGGAACCCATGAGCTACATTGGAACCGTGCGGAAGGTTTGCTGAAATAGACAGAAAAGCGTCAAAAATTATCCAATAAGCTTATAACCCCATTCTTTCGTTATCAGCACGACGGCAACATGTACGCCGAAAACTATAAAAGATTCGAGGAGCTTATAGACAAACTGCGAGAGTTTGAAGGGGCCATCATAGTTGAGGGCCCGCGAGACGAGGTGGCTCTGAGAAATTTGGGGGTCAGGGCGGAGATAATAAGACTTTCACGCCTCCCGCTATCAGAAATCGCGCTCATCGCGTCATCATATAAAGAGGTCATGATACTTACAGACTTCGACAGAAAGGGCGAAGAGCTCGCAAGGAAGCTCCTCCGCTATCTGGAGGGGTATCCCTGCAGGGTCGATGTAGAGACGCGGAAGGAGCTCAAAAGGATAGCAAAGAAGGACATTAAGGGGATTGAGGATCTCTACGGCCTCTACCTTAAAGTCGTCTCCGTTTCTGACCCCCGAATGGAGGGGATTCAATGAAGAGGAAGAAGACAGTGCTTCACCACATTTTGGCTGAAAAGCAGAAGTTTGAAAAACGAAAAGAGGGTGGTGGTATGTCAGCCAAAGATGAATTCGGAACTACTAAATACGTAATCTACGCCGAGTTTGAAGCCAATGGAATCGTCGAAAGGCCTGACGTTGTTGGTGCTATTTTTGGCCAGACTGAAGGTCTTCTCGGTGACGATCTGGACCTAAGGGAGCTTCAAAAGACCGGAAGAATTGGAAGAATAAGGGTTGAGGTTCACACAAAGGCCGGAAAAACTTACGGAACGATAACCGTTCCTTCGAGCCTTGATAGGGTTGAGACGGCCATTTTGGCGGCCGCACTTGAGACGATAGACAGGGTCGGTCCAGCAGAGGCCAAAATAAAGGTCCTCCGCATAGAGGACGTCAGGGCAACCAAGAGGAAGTACATTATCGAGAGGGCCAAGGAGATACTTGAGACCCTCATGGAGCAAGAGATTCCAGAGACCCAAGAGCTCACAGAGGAAGTCAAGAAGGCTGTTAGGGCTAAGGAGCTCATCGAGTACGGCCCGGAGAAGCTCCCCGCCGGACCGCATGTGCCGTTCTCCGACTCAATCATTGTCGTTGAGGGAAGGGCGGATGTGCTCAACCTGCTCAAGCACGGCATAAAGAACGCCATAGCCGTCGAAGGCACCTCAGTTCCGGAGACCATCATAAAGCTCAGCAAGGAGCGCATCGTTACCGCCTTCACCGACGGCGATCGCGGTGGAGAGCTCATACTCAAGGAGCTCCTTCAGGTCGCAGATGTTGACTATGTCGCCAGGGCACCAGAGGGCAAGGAAGTCGAAGAGCTCACCAAGAAGGAGATAGTGAAGGCACTGAGGAGCAAGGTGCCTGCTGAGCAGGTCATAACTGAGATATTCTACAAGGGTAGGAACTTCTACGAGGTCATAAAGGAGAAGGAAAAGGCCAAGAACGGCAGGGAGGAGAAGGCAAGGGAGGTCAAACCGCCAGCACCTGCACCGGCTCCAGCACCGGCACCAAAGCCAATAGAGAAGCCAGAGCCCAGAGAGAGGGAAGAGAAGATAGTCAAGCCGATTCAGCAGCCCAGGCCGAGCGAGCTGGACGAGTTCGGCAAGTTCATCGAGAAGGTCAAGAGCTCCAAGGACTCGATGGCGCTCCTACTCGACAAGGACAAGAACATCATAGCAGAGATACCCGTCAGGGAGCTCACCAACCAGCTCAAGGAGAGAAAGGACGTTTATGCCGTCGTCTTCAACGGCGTCATAACCCAGAGGCTCATCGACACTGTCAGCGAGAGCGGGGTAAAGTACCTTGTTGGAGCAAGGAAGTACAACGTCGTCAGAAGGCCGGTCAATCTCAAGATAGTGACCTTTGCGGAGTGAGCTCCGCACCTTCTTATTTCTCATCACAAAACTTTTAACTTCTTTGGGTAGAATTTTCTGGTGGTTCTATGGACGATGGTCTCGAGCTGATGCTCTTGGGAATTTCGTTCATTCTCTTTGGAATACTGATGGGCAATAACGGAGGCATGTTCTTCGGAATCCTCGGCTTAACCATGGTGTTCTTGGAGATACTCCTACCGCAGAAGAAACGGAAGGAAAAACCACGTTGCGAAGGGGAGTAACTTTATAACTCCTCCCTTCCTTCTTCCCCCGGTGAGGAGAATGAACGTGGAAGAGCTGATTATGAAGTACGCGCTCATCAACGCGATCAGCCACAAGGGCAAGGCCAACCCGAAGGCTGTGATAGGGAAGGTTCTCGGCGAGAACCCGGAACTTAGGCCCAAAGCAAAGGAGATAATCCCTCTCGTCAACCAGATAGTGGAGCAGGTCAATGGAATGAGCATCGAGGAACAGGAGGCAAAGCTGAAGGAGATTTACCCAGAGTTCTTCGAGGCAAAGAAGGAAAAGAAAGAGGAAAAGAAAGGTCTTCCACCCCTCCCGAAGGCAGAGAAGGGTAAGGTGGTTACGCGCTTTGCACCCAACCCAGACGGGGCCTTCCACCTCGGTAATGCCCGTGCTGCTATCCTAAGCCACGAGTACGCGAGGCTCTATGGCGGCAAGTTCATTCTCCGCTTCGACGACACTGATCCAAAGGTCAAAAGACCCGAACCTAAGTTCTACGACTGGATCATCGAAGACCTCAAGTGGCTCGGCTTCCAGATTGACGAAATCCACATAGCCAGCGACAGACTTGAAATCTACTATAAGTACGCAGAAGAACTCATCAAGATGGGCAAGGCCTACGTCTGCACCTGCCCGCCGGAGAAGTTCCGCGAGCTGAGGGATAAGGGAATTGCCTGCCCGCACAGGGAAGAGCCGGTAGAGGTTCAGCTCGAGCGCTGGAGAAAGATGCTCAACGGCGAATATAAAGAAGGCGAAGCGGTAGTTAGAATAAAGACCGATCTTAAGCATCCGAACCCCGCCGTTCGCGACTGGCCCGCTCTTAGGATAATCGACAACCCGAACCATCCGAGAACCGGTGACAAGTACCGCGTCTGGCCGCTTTACAACTTCGCCTCAGCCATAGACGACCATGAGCTAGGCGTTACGCACATCTTCCGCGGCCAGGAACACGCCGAGAACGAGACAAGACAGCGCTATGTCTATGATTACTTTGGCTGGGAATATCCTGTCACCGTTCACCACGGCAGGCTCTCAATTGAGGGTGTCATTCTCAGCAAGTCTAAGACGAGGAAGGGAATAGAGGAAGGTAAATACCTCGGCTGGGATGATCCAAGGCTTGGAACCATAAGGGCACTCAAAAGGCGCGGTATAAGGCCAGAGGCTATAAGAGAGCTTATTATCGAGGTTGGCCTCAAGAGGAGCGACACGACGATAAGCTGGGACAATCTTGCCGCCATAAACAGGCGCATAATCGAGCCAATAGCCAATCGCTACTTCTTCGTTGCTGACCCGATACCGATGTACATTGAAGGCTACGATGAAGAGTTCGTGGCAGAGATACCGCTGCATCCAGACCACCCGGACAGGGGAGTCAGAAAGCTTAAGTTCAAGCCAGGCAGGCCCGTCTACGTCTCCAAGGATGATATGGGACTGTTCAAACCGGGCAGCTTCGTCCGCCTCAAGGATCTCTTCAACGTGGAAATCCTCGAAGTTTCAGAGGAAGGCATAAAAGCCAGGTTCCACAGCGTTGACTACGAAATCGCCAGAGAGAACCGCTGGAGGATGGTGCACTGGGTCACTGAAGGCAGGGCCTGTGAGGTTCTCATCCCGCAAGGCGACGAGCTGATAGTCAGAAAAGGCCTGCTCGAGAGTGACGCCAACGTCAAGGTCGATGACGTTGTCCAGTTTGAGCGTTTCGGCTTTGTAAGAATAGATGATGTAATGCCCGAGAAAGTGGTGGCGATATTCGCCCACAAGTGACATCTTCTTTTATTTTTCATGCAAAACAAAAAAGGATAAGGGGCATATTCAGGCCTTTTCAGGTACTAGTTTGTCGCCGAAGAGACCGAACAGAATCACTACCGCGGCAATGATTCCCGAGACAACGTAGACGCCGCCAGCCCTGAAGACTGCAAATAGGGCGTAGAGACCACCAACGGGGAACAGCACCGCTGCTATTCCAGCTATTGCGAGGGCTGAAGTTTGTGGCTTTTCCTTGGAAGTCAGCACCGGGTAGAGCTCAAAAATTGCCGTGAAGAATGTTATCACAGTCACTGCCTTGAGCACCATGTCAGCTATTGAGGGCGAGGAGTCGACTACGCCTATTGCAAGGGCCACAGCTACAAGATAGGTGGCAGCTTTATTCCTGCTCACCCTTAGGGTTGATTCAACTATCTGGAGACCGACCTCAGCAGTTGGCAACAGGCTGGTGATACCCGCAAAGAACGCCGAGATTCCTATGAGGAGTATCAGCGTCGGATAGTCTGCAAGGATGTGTGGCAGTTCGCCCATGAGCTGAATAGCACCCTCTTCGCCACCATAGACATACTGGAGAAGTCTGTCAGGCGTGGTGGGGGCAATTGCATAGACAACGGTTATCGTTGATAGAACCCCGATGAAAAGCTGAACCAGAATTCCAGCCCCAATGATTACCTTCGCGTTGAAGCGCTCGTTGATAAAGCTTCCAAGCATCAAGTAGAATGCAAATCCAAGTCCAACACCGTAGATTGCCCTTTCAGCAGCAGCTTTTATGAGATCAAGGGTTATTGGGTGCCTTGCAACGAGCATGTGCTTGGCCATTCCGAGGAAAGTGGCGCTCTCAGATATCTGCAACTTGAACGCAACCGTAGTTATCGTAACCGCAACAACAAATATCACAGAACCTATCGCCATGATTGCAAAGGTCTTCTCTTTGGCCCTAGTGAGGATAACAAAGACTATAGCAAACATCAGTATCTTGGCTATGAGCCTTGCAACCGTTCCCGTTCCCAGAACCGGCGAGAGAACAGTCAGCATGGTATTGGCGGTGTAGTACGAGAGGAACATTGCAATAGCGGCAAAGATTGAGAGCACCATAGCAGGCCGCTTTGAGACCTTGTTGTAGAGTTCAACGAAGTAGTAGCCGGACTTCATAACGGTCTCAGCCTCGAGTATTGCGACGTACGTCAGTATTGCAAGGAATATCAAGTGCACAATCATTCCAGTCAGACCATACTGGAGCCAGAACTGCGGGAACAGACCGATGCTACCTACTCCAGTGGCAAATCCGGCAACAAGGAATATCAAGTATATTGTCCACTTCTTAATCTCGTCCATGGTTTCACCCCCTTGGTTTATATATCCCACAATGGACTTTTGAGGTTAAAAAGATGACTCCCCACGAAGAACGTCTAAAAGTTCTTACTTCCAGTTTATGGAGCAAATTTTGCCAAAAATGAAACAAAGGGGAAAGACTCACTCGAAGAGACCTCTCCACTTCACCAATCCAAGCAAGAACCGGTGGGGCAGCTTTTCGTGGTGGGGGTAGATCCTTATCGCATAGTGCCAGCAGGAGTCACCAAGGTGCCTCAGAGCGCTTCCCTCATAGGTGTAGAGCCACCTTCCATCCCCGAGCTCCTTTGGATGCCTCAGCTCAACGATATGCGGCTTCTCTATGCGGTGCTCCTCGGCACGGACGCCGTAGTAGAGCTCGAGACGAACGTCTTCGGGCTTAAGTCCATCAAGGTAGACGAGGACCTCGAGTCTGCTTCCATCTTTTATGACGACATTTTCGATGCTCACGTTGTCCCATGCACCGATAACACGATCTTTCCATGTGGCCATCTCTTTGGCACCGATGTAGTTATCCCTCGTGAGCCAGATGTAGTTGCTCATAGCCTTGGAATAGAAGCGATCCATGTACTCCTTGACCATCCTGTGAGTGCTGAAGCGCGGGGCTATGCTCTTGATGCTCTCCTTCATCATGTAAATCCATTTCCCGCGGTTGCCGTAGTAGGTTGGGATTATCTCCCTCTCCAGCAGGTTGTAGAGACTCTCTGCGTCCTTTATGTCGTCGGCCTCGGTTTCGGACTCCGTGCTCTCCTCTCCAATGATCCACCCATTCCTGCCGTTGTAGCCTTCCACCCACCAGCCCTCGTAGATGCTCGCGTTGAGCACTCCGTTCAGCCCGGCCTTCATTCCACTCGTTCCGCTCGCTTCCATCGGCCTGCGCGGGTTGTTGAGCCAGAGGTCAACTCCAGCCACCATGAGCCTTGCACTTCCCATATCGTAGTTCTCAAGGACGAATATCTTGCCCCTGAACTCGGGCATCTGAGAGACCTCGTAGACTTTCTTTAGGAACTCTTTGCCAGCCTCGTCCATTGGATGGGCCTTTCCACCAAAGACTATGTAGACTGGCCTCTCTGGGTTGTTCAGAAGTCTCTTGAGCCTTTCAATATCCGTAAAGAGTAGGGTGGCGCGCTTGTAGGTCGCGAAGCGCCGGGCGAAGCCTATGATGAGCGCGTTCTCGTCTATCTCCGGCAGGGGATCATCTATTCCAAGCCTCTCGTTCCTTGCCTTAATCTTTCTCTTTAGTAGCTCTATGAACTCCCTTTTGGCCTTAAGATGGGCCTCCCAGAGCTCTTCATCGGGAATCCTCTCAATGGCGTACCACAGACCCTCGATGTTCGTGTGCTCGCGCCATGCCTTTCCGAGATAGCGGTCAAAGAGCTTTCTCATCTCGCTGTGAACCCAGGTCATGGTGTGTACGCCGTTGGTGATGCCCTCGATGGGTATCTCATCCAGTGGAACTCCGGGCCAAAGATTCTGCCACATGCGCTTGCTTACCTCGGCATGGAGCTTGCTGACGCCGTTGACGTAGCTGGAAGTTCTTATGGCCAGTAGGGTCATATTGATTTCATCCCCCTCGCGGCCGAGCTCTAGGAGTCTCTCGTCCTTACCCTCAAGGAACTTGGCGAGTCTCTTCCTGACCTCCTCAATTGGGAAGCGGTCGTGGCCCGCTGGAACTGGGGTGTGCGTGGTGAAAACCGTAGTCCCTCTGACAATACTCAACGCCTCGGTAAAGGTCAACCCTTCATCCATGTACCAGGCTATCCTCTGGAGGTTGGCAAAGGCTGGATGCCCCTCGTTGAGGTGGACAACGCCGGGTTCAATGCCCAAAGCTTTGAGAAGGCGCATTCCACCGATTCCTAGAAGTATCTCCTGCTTTATGCGCTTGTCTATCTCGGCATTGTAGAGGTAGTCGCATATGGTTCTGTCGTCCGCGCTGTTCTCGGGAACGTCGGTGTCCAGTAGATATATCTTCACCCTTCCAACCTCAACCTCCGAGGCCCTCGCGTAAACGATTCTATCCTCTATGGGGACCTCTATAAGAAGTGGCTTTCCATCCTTCCCGAGAACCGGTTTTATCGGCATCTCCTCTGGCCTGTACTCTGGGAAGATCTCGATCTGTCTTCCGTCTCTGTCTATCTCCTGCTTGAAGTAGCCGTGCTTATAGAGCAGACCTATTGCTATGAAAGGCAGGCCAAGGTCACTGGCAGTCTTCACGTGGTCACCAGCGAGTATTCCCAGACCACCAGAGTATATGGGCAGAGTCCTGCTTATGCCGTACTCCATGCAGAGATACACTATGGGCTTGTCCCACTTGGGATAGTTGGTTGAGAACCAGGTCGAATCTGGATCCATATAATCCCGGAACTGTTCCATAACGAGCTCGTAGAGGTTCATGAAGTCGTCATCCTTCAGAAGCTCCTCAAGGCGCTCCTCAGAAACGTCGAGAAGGAGCTTAACCGGATTCTTGTGTTCCCTCCAGTGTTCCGGGTCAATATACTCCCAGAGCCTCGTTGCCCTTCTGTTCCAGCTCCACCAGTAGTTGTAGGCCAGATCAGCCAAATCCTTGATGGGATGGGGAAGCTTCTCCCTGATTAAATCGTGGGTGGGAGTTTCAATGTCGGCCATGGCAACCACCTATGTATCATTTTCGGTGATACTATGTGGGGAGCGGGGTTAAAAAGGGTTTTGGGGGTGCCCAGAAAAGTGCACCCAGAGAAGGAAAAGAAGAGAAGGGCTCAGGCCTTCTCAAGCTGGAAGGGGCTGATATAGTCGCCGTACTTCTCCCTGGCCTCGAGCAGCCTCTTCCTCTCCTCCTCGAGAACCTGGAAGAGCTCCTCCGGAACTTCCTTAACCTGCTCGCGGTAGATCTTCTCGATACGTTCTATCTTCGCCAGAAGTTCCGGAACCCTAATGGTGAACTGCTTCTCGTAGTCCTCCTTGCTGTAGTCCTTGTTGAGAACCTCCCTGAAGAGCCTCGCTAAGTCATCATACTTCGGGATGTAGCCTATGGGAGTCTCTATGGCATCGACGTCGCCGTGAACGCGGAGCTCCATCCACTTGAGCCAGACTGCCTTGTCGAGCTTATGGTTGAGCCAGTTGCCGTCCTCATCGCGGAGGAAGTAGTTCACCGCGAATATCTTGGGGGCTTTTCTGAGCTTCTTCTCGAACTTAAGGTAGTTCTTGATGTATTCGCCGAGGGGAACGCTCATGAAGTCGAGTATAGCCATCGGGTTGAAGGCCCTAACTCCTTCCTTTCCAAGGGTTGCGGCGGTTGTCTCACTCTCAAGAGCAGCACCCATCGTTATGACGCCATGCTTCCAGTCGAAGGCTTCCCTGGCCGGCGGCCATGTGTCCTTGTCTCTGCCTCCGAAGATCATGCCACCGACCTCGACGCCGCAGGGAGCTTCTAGCGCTTCAAGATCAACGTTCGGGAAGTGCTCAAGGCTGACTGTGAAGCGAGCGTTCTTGTGGCTCGGCGGAATCTCGTTTCCTTCGGCGTCCTTCTTTCCGCGCCACCATTTTCCGCTGTGGTTTTCGCCTTCGTCAGGTATTGGCACGCCCATCTCGTTCCAGTAGGGCTTTCCGTCCTTGATGAGGACGTTGGAGAAGATTATCTCAACGGGCGAATGGAGAACCTGCCAGATTATCGGATCGTCCTCGGGATTGACGCCCTGGATTATGCCAAAGACACCCTTCTCAACGTTTGCTCCACGGGCTATTCCGTTCATGGGTACGATGAACGTCAAATCATCGCCGACGATGTTCTCCCAGGATATCATGGCAGTGGATGTCTTTCCGCACATGCTCGGATAGGCGCCGGTGAAGTAAGTCTTCCTGCCGTTGGGGCCGTTTACCCTCATCAGGAACATGTGCTCGCTGAGCCAGCCCTCTCTAACGGCGCGCTGGATGGTGAGCCTGAAAGCGAGCTTCTTAAGGCCTATCGTGTTACCGCCGTACTGGGTGTTGACAGAGTAAACGGTCTCATCAACTAGGTCGATGTAGATACGCCTCTTATCGAGGTTCTTGCTCGTCTTCCTCTCGTCGAGCTCCCCAGCTGAGTGGACAAACTTGAAGAAGCGTGCGCTTCTTCCGAGACGTTTAAACTCTTCGTAGCCCTTCCTGTAAAGAATAAACTCTGAGTGGGCTACATAAGCAGAATCCGTGAGCTGAACGGCAGGAATCGTGAAGACCGAGTTCTTCGGTCCGAGGACGAAGAAGCACACGAAGAGCTCCTTACCCCTCATAACTCCTTTCATCAGCTCGCGGAT
Organism: Thermococcus sp. LS1; assembly: GCF_012027395.1. Classification (NCBI taxonomy): domain Archaea; kingdom Methanobacteriati; phylum Methanobacteriota; class Thermococci; order Thermococcales; family Thermococcaceae; genus Thermococcus; species Thermococcus sp. LS1. The sequence continues at coordinate 78,932 of NZ_SNUJ01000002.1, read as the reverse complement.
TTCCTTCAACCCCTCATCCCTATCCTTGGTGTTGAGGAAGGGAATCTTCTTTCCACCAGGAACGAGGAGCTTGGTATTGGCCTTGTCGCGGGCCTGGTCATAGTAGTTATCGTAATGGACGGTGTGGTTCGGTGTCTCGAGAATCTTTTCCTCGCCGTAGTAGAGCGCCTTCCAGCGGACGTAGAACTCGTCCTCTTCGCTGTCGGTGCAGACGAAAACCTTGCTCGGTTCAAGCCACTCAATCCACTCCGCCAAAAACTTGTGAAGCTCCGGATTGTCGATGGCTTTAATCTTCTCAAACTGCTCTTTATCGAGAAGCTTTTCAAGCCTTTCAAGAGCATCCATGTTATCGCCTCCAGAAAGAGTTGAACGATGTATTAAAATAGTTTGTTTGGTAAATCCCGTCCCCCAGTGTATTTATAAGTTCAGTCATGTTCCCATGCGCAAAGTATATTAACTTCCGGCGATATAGTCCAGCGGTGCATGGAATGAAGGCAGTGATTCTGGCAGGGGGCAAGGGAACGAGACTACTTCCGCTCACAGTCTACAGACCAAAGCCCATGGTACCCTTCTTCAACAGGCCGCTGATGGAGTATACCCTTCAGAACCTCATCAAAGCTGGAGTCGACGAGATATACATCCTCGTTGGCTACCTCAAGGAGCGCATCATGGAGTACTTCGGTGATGGCAGCCAGTGGGGGGTTGAGATACACTACTCCAACGGCGAGAACGTCAAGCTCGGGACGGCAGGTGCGACAAAAAAGGTGGTCAAGCACATAGACAAGACATTTTTCGTCGTTTCCAGTGACGTGCTCATGAACCTTGACCTCAAGGCGCTCTACGACTACCACATCAGGAAAAAGGGCCTCACGACGATAGCACTGTCCAAAGTTGAAGACCCAACGCAGTACGGCATAGCCATAATAGACCACAACGGCAGAATCCTCCGATTCAAAGAGAAGCCGAAACCTGAGGAAGCATTCAGCGATTTAGTTAACTCCGGTATCTACGTCTTCGAGCCGGAGGCATTTGACTTAGTTCCAAAAGAAAAGAACTTCGACTTCTCAAAGGACCTCTTCCCCCGGATGCTCGAAAACGATTTGCCACTCTACGGATTTCCTTTCAGGGAGTACTGGAACGATGTGGGCAGGCCATCGAGCTACCTGCAGGCGACGGAGGACGTCTTCCACGGAAGGCTGATGCTCCCCGGGCTAAGGACGAAGAGCCTGAAGGGAAACCTCGAGCATGGAGGCACTCTGGTTACCGGGCAGAGGTGCACCCTCCGAAGGCCCGAGATAAGGGGCTTCGCCCTGCTCGGGGATGACGTGGAAATCGGCAGAAACGTTAAAATAGAGCGTTCGGTGATATTTCCAAATGTCACTATAGATGAAGGCGCCGAAGTTAAGGAAGCCATAATAGGCGAGAACGTTCATATCGGTAAGGGCGTGATCATCCAGCCCGGAAGCGTTATAGGCGATAACACGCTCATCGAGGACTTCAGCAAGATCGGCTCCAACGTCAAGATTTGGGTGGAGTCGAGGATTGGTAGGGAAAGTATTATACTGCCTGACTGAGGTGGTGAATGTGGAAGTGTATTACTCCCAGAGGTTCAACCCCGAGGAGCTTGCCCTTCTTGGAAGGGCCATAGGAACGATATCCCACGGGACCATAATCGTCGGAAGGGACGGCAGAGCAATTTCCCGCTACGGAAAAAGGGCAATGGTGGTCGGAATAGTCAGCACCGGCTCGACTATAATGGACGTCAGGCTCATTCCCCTCATAGCGCTCAAAGATTTTGCCCACAGGAAGGGCCTTCCCCTGGCTTACGTCTACTACTACGGCGGCGTTAGGGTTTACGTCAGCGGCATAGACAGCGAAGAAATAAAGACCATCCTCGAGAGCAAGAGCTTCATAGAGGCGCAGCCCAACGACATTGGCGCGACAGTCTATTATCCCAACGCTCTCGACGACTTCCTGCACGAAATATTCAAGCACTACAACTTCCGCGTTAAGGGCAAAGCCCTCGTAGATGCAATGAACACTCCCGCGGTGCTCTTCTTCCCGAGGATAAGCGACCACTTCGGCTTCGAGGTCGAGCTGATAAACGACATGATGACGAGTTATCTGCCGCCGAAACCGAAGGAGGTCTTCCTCCACAAGCTGAACAAGGGGGACTACGACTTTGGACTGCGCTTCAGGCCAGAAGGTGTCGTCGAGTTCTACAGGGATGGAGAAGAGCTTGAGTTCAGCAGCATGTGGAAGCTCCTCGATCACATGAAGAAGAACCTTTGAGATTTTTTATCTCCCCTTTTAAAGCCTTCAAAAAATCCAAAGAGAAAAGCGTTAAAAGGGGAGTCCCTTATACCTCTCCCGTTCATTTTGGGGGTGACACCTGTGGGAATGTTTATTGTCATTGAAGGCATCGATGGCGCAGGCAAATCAACTCAAGCAAGGCTTCTGGCGGAGTGGTTCAAAAAGAAAGGTTACGACGTTGTTCTGACGAAAGAGCCGACCGATACTGCCTTTGGAAAGCTCATCAGGAGGCTCGTCCTAACGGGTGGTAAGGAAGGTATAATAGATGGCGCTCGAATAAGCCACGAAGCAGAGGCGCTCCTCTTCGCGGCCGACAGGGCCGAACACGTCCACAAGCTGATAAAACCCTCCCTCAAGACAGGGAAGATTGTTATTTCAGACCGCTACTTCTACTCCTCACTCGCCTACCAGTGGGCTCGCGGTCTCGACCTCGAGTGGCTGATTGACTTGAACCGCTTTGCCGTAAGGCCTGACCTCGTTATTCTGCTTGATTTGCCGGTCAAGGAGAGCATGAAGCGCATAAACGGCAGAAGCATAAAGACGGAGTTCGACAAGATAGCAGAGCTTCAGAAGAAGGTCAGGGAGAACTACCTCAAGCTCGCGGAGAGATTTCCTGAGATGAGGATAGTGAACGCACTGGCAAGCGTGGAAGACATCCACAACGACATCGTGGCCCTGGTCGAGCACGAGCTCCTCAAGAAGTAAGGGGTCGGCCAGTGCCGATGTCATCACGTGCCGCGCGGAGCGCAGTCTCAGACCGGTAAACGCTCCTCATCCCCCGCTTTTCTTCGGCGGATTCTTTTTAAACCTTGAGGCAAACTCTTCTCGGCCGATGACGAGCGTTAGCCACGCTGAGCGGTGAGGAAAAGAGGGTTAGCCGAGGCCTTAAAAGTTTTAAAATCGACCTCCCAGCACTTTATGGTGGTCTGATGTCGCTTAAAGAATTTTACAGGCACTTTAGATGGTGGATGGAGCCAAAAGATGTAAGGGCAGTGCAGAGGTTTCATTCAATAGTCCGCTTTTTTGAAGGGCAGGAAGTTAATGCTTCAAGCGTCCTTGACCTCTGTGCGGGGACTGGAATAGCGGGTGTGGCGGTGGCCAAAGCTCTTTCTGCATCAAAATTGACACTTGTGGAAGCAAGAGATGAGGATTTGAAAAGAGTGACAGAGTGGCTTGAAATAGCCAGTATAAACCCAGAACTCAACCTGATTGCTGGGGATGTCTTGACACTTCCCACTCTCGTGGACAAGCACGACGTTGCCGTTCTTTGGGGACATACAATGCCGCATTTTGACCCGTTTGAGGTGGTAAGATTGTTCGCTGGTGTTGCCGTTGTTCTAAGTGAGGATGGGACTTTCTTTATCGAAGAAACAGACAGAATAAGCAGGTTTCTCTACCACTCCAACTACAAGAACTTTTTAGTTGAGGCAAAAACAGAAGAGTACACGCTAGTTTCACTTCACGAGGGATACGATGTTCGAAGGGGGATCGAGAAGAGGGGATACTACAGACTGCCGGGCTTTGAGAAGGTCACGGAGATGGAGCTGAGGGCATGGGACTTAGCTTCACAGCTCGCCCTGGGAAAGATTTTCTTCAAGGATGCCGAATTAATAACTCCACCAGAGCACGGTGTTTCGGGAGTTTCTGAGGTTCTCGTCTTTAGGCGACCAAGGAGAAAAATTGCCCGTGAGATTTACTCTGAATTTCAGAACTCTTGGTAAGCCTGTACTATGCAATATAATTCTTTGCTCGAAGCATATAATGGGTATAGGGACTGACCCGAGTGAAAGGAAAGGGAGAAAGTTAAAGATGCTTCCTCAGAAACTCCCCGACCTTCGCTCTCCATTCTTCGGGATATAACTTGAGCGTCCTGACGTGGGCAGCATCGGTTACCCAGAGCTCAACGTTTGGGTTTATCTTCCTGTTCCGCTCGTAGAACCCCCTAATCTCCTCGACCGTGACGAGTGGATCCTTCTCTCCTGCTATAAGCAGAAGGGGCTTTTTGACTCTATCGGCGTACTCGATGGGATGCAGCTCCTTTCCGCCGCTGAAGAGCTTTGTAAACGGCTTGACGACGATGTAGAACCACTCTGGGAGCTTTGCGAAGTATTTGAGCCCTCTCGCTCCGGTCTTGTCCATGTCCATAGGCGGGGAGTCAGCCACGCCGCAGCAGACCCGCTCATCCTCTGCAAGGGCCCTTATCGTTACCATCGCACCCATCGAAAAGCCAATAAGGCCAATCTTCTCTGCCTTGCCCGGGTGCTCCTTCTTCAGCCAGTCTATTGCAGAGATAACGTCAATTAGCTCTTTATCGCCAACTGTCGTGTATTTGCCCTCGCTCTTCCCGTGGGCGCGGAAGTCAAAGACCAGAACGTTGTAGCCTTCCTTGAGCAGGAATTCAACTGTATGCTTCATGTAGAGGCTGTACCATCTGCTCGCGGTGTAGCCGTGGAGGGGAATCACTGTTTTCTCGCTCCCGTTGTCAATCCACCAGCCGCTCAGCTTGAGGCCATCGTGCGTCTCTATCGTCACGTCTTCGTAGTCGAAGCCGAAATCCTTCGGCGTCCAATCTTCAATCAGCCTTGGGGGCTTGATCATCTTGTAACCGACGAATGCGAGGAAGAGAATAAAGAGAAAGATAAGAACTCCAAGGCCAATCAGCCAGCCCATGCTATCACCTCACTCTGATTCTGCTTTGCTGACCTCGAGGTTCTTCATGTGCCATATCATCGGCATGGCCAAGAGCACAAGGATTGCGCCTATCGGGAAGAGTATCCTGTAGTTCTCGCCGGCCAGGTCAACTATGGCACCGCCGACTATTCCTGCCAGCAGCACTGGAAGGGAGCGCGTCGCCTCAAAGAAGCCGTAGTATCTGCCAGTGAAGGCCTCTTTTTCATAGTGGGTAAGCAGATCGCCGATGACAGGGTAGGATGCAGCCATCAGGATTCCCCAGCCGATTCCCGCTATTCCAAGGGCTATCACTATCTCTGTCTGGCTCGTTATGAACCAGCCCCAGAGCTGCGGTAGTGCAAAGATAACGCCGCCAAGGATTATGCTGAGCCTCCTGCCGAGCTTGTCGTAGATGAGACCTCCCGGGAGAGCACCTAGCAGAACAGTGACATTAAAGAGTGCCATGAGATAGAGACCGAGGGAGGTCACAGCTTTAACGTTCTCTTCGCTGGCCGAGCCGTGGAGGATGTACGCCAAGATACCGTAGAGGAAAATCGCTATGAACTCGAAGCTCATCCACCAGAGTGTCTGGGCCGCGTAGAACTTGAGGAAGTCACGGTTTTCGACGATGCTCTTGAGGTAATCCTTGAGGCTCTCGTTCTCCTCAATCTCCGGTGCTTCGGGCTCCTTAACGATGAAGTAAACGAAGAGAGCCGCACCTATGAGGAAGAAAGCCGTAACGAGGAATGGAACCTTGAGGTAGGGCGTCTGTGCAAGGGCCTTTATCCCTTCGCTCTCACCAGTTTCGGCCACGGCCTTTGCTATGAGGTAGCCGGCAAGGCCGAAGAGGAAGAGGTTGCCGGCCCATTCGAGGAGTGTGATAACCCCGCTGGCCTTACCCCTCTGACCGCTCTCGATGGTGTCGGGCATCAAAGCCCTATACTGCGCCGTGTAGAGGTGCATCGAGAGGTAGAAGAATCCCAGCGTCAGTGCAAAGCCCCAGAGTGGAACTCCCATGGCGTAGGCAGTGTAGATCATCAACGCAGCTATTCCTGCCAGGAGACCACCCGCCATAATGAACGGCCTTCTCCTTCCGTGCCTTGATTTGAGCGTATCGCTGTAATAGCCGAGAAGAACGGGGATGAACAGACCGATGAAACCCTCGAAAGCCAAAATCGTTCCTTTCACAAAGGCCGATTGTGTGTAGCTCGAAAGCAGTGGGAAGGAGAGGCCCTTATTCAGTGCCCAGCCGACGCTCCTGCTGAATCCGAGCAGGGCCAGACCAAGAACAACACTCCAGCTGAAGCCTTTCCTGTCCATGGTTTCACCCCCTTATTTTGACACCTTTATGTTAAAACGGAGTTTTTACATTTTCGGTTCGAAGGACTAAGAAAAGGAGTAAGAATAGAACAAGGTCTCAGTCCATATCGGGTACGTAGTCGTAGATGTTGCTCTTCTCCCTGACGATGTCTCCCCTCCTGACGAACTGCATGGCTATCATTGCCAGTATGAAAAACATCGTCGCGAAGGGCAGTAGCGTTTTATAGCCAGCCACGTCTATGAACGCTCCGGAGAGGGGCGGTGCCACGAGGTTTGCGGCCTGGCTGAAGAAGTAGTAGAGACCCGTGTAGCCACCGAGCTTTTCTTCGGTGGTCATGTCGACGACCATCGGCAGGGAGTTGACGTTGACCATAGCCCAGCCTATGCCGCCGACGAAGAACAGTCCCATGAAGCTCATCACTACCGGGTCGTTGAGGGAGCTGCTGGCCGGCTTCGAACTTTCACCGAGCTGGTAAGCTAAGAGCATTATAGCAACGACTATGAGAAGGCCAAGGGTTATCGTCCTCTTTCTTCCAAAGCGGCCACCTATGAAACCGGCGGGAATGGCAAATACCATGAAGCTAAGCGAGAAAACTCCCAGCATGAAGGCTCCGGTGCTCTCCTCGATTCCAAGGTGATACTTGGCGTAGCTCGTGAAGAAGGTCTCCAGGGAGTTGAAGGCGATGAACCAGAAGAATATCGCCACAAGGATGGCAAAGAGGCTCCTTTCCTCACTCGCGAAGACGTCCTTGAGGTTCTCCTTTAACTCGCCGAAGCTCTTTCTGGTTGTTTCCTTGAGAAGCTTCTTGAGCTCAAGCTTCTTCCCAGAGACGCGGTACTCCTCGGGCTCAGGGACGAGAAGGACCACGAGCAGGTTGGCAAGGAGCATTATCGCCGCACCAAGATAGAAGGGATAAGCGTAGTTCATATCGTAGAGGGCCTTACCACCGAAGTAAGCGAGCAGGGCACCGAGGCCGCCCATGAAGTTGATTATTCCGTTAGCCTGGCTTCGCTTTTCACTCGGCGTTATGTCCGGCATGAATGCTATGACCGGCGAGCGGAAGAGTGCCATGAAGAAGTTCATGAATATAATAGTTCCCATGAAGAGGGCAAGGCTTTCGTATTCCCTGGCAACGGGAATGAGCGCGAACATAAGAGCGGCCGAAGGTGCACCGAGGAGAATGTAAGGCTTCCTCCTTCCAAGTTTGGTGCGTGTCATGTCGCTTAAAGCCCCAAGGAACGGGAGGAGCAGAACCGCGAATAGGTTGTCTATCGTCATAATGAAGCCCGTAACAGTCTTGCTGAGGTGGAACGTGTCCTGCAGGAAAATCGGTATGTAGGCGTTGTAGAGAGCCCAGATGATACTTATCCCAAAGAAGCCAAAACCAAGGATAAATATCCTGCTGTACCTGAAGTCCTTCATGTTCATCACCCATCTATTTTAGTCCTCAATGAACTGGAACGCTGAGTTTTTAAGGATTTTTGGTCTCCGCAAATGTGGGAGTAGCAATGGTATCACCAACGATCCTCGGACACAGGGGCTTCAGGGGAAGACTCGAGAACACACCTCCCGCCTTTAGAAGGGCGCTCAGATACGCCGACGGGATAGAGTTCGATGTGAGAGTCGCAGGCGACGGAAAGCTTGTGGTTCATCACGACGAGGGTTTTCAGGCTAACGGTTCGTATCTTTATATCCGGGAGCTGAGCTTGAGGGAACTTAGAAGGGTGCATCCCAACGGGAAGCTTATCCCAACGGTCAGGAACGTTTTCAGGGAATTCTCCGGAGCTCTCTTCAACGTCGATGTAAAAGAAACAGAAGCCATAGAGAGAGTTATTGCCCTCGCTGAGAGGTTTAAAGTCCTTGAGAACACGATTTTCTCAACTGAAAGCCCGAAAGTGGCCAGGGGACTGCTGAGAGAGTGCTCGGACTGTAAAGTTGGCTTCTCGATAGTAGGTTATTCCTCACTCTTCCATCTCACGAAACTTAGGGACCTCTACTCCATCCATGTGCCGATTGACGCCATCGGTTATGTCGGCTACAAAGCGCTGGTGGTTCTCCTCAGAACCCTAAGGAAGCGGGGAACGAGGGTTTACCTCTGGAACTACCAGATGGACGAGCTTTACTGGGTCCCGAGGCTTCTTCCCTTTGTGGACGCAGTCATCTCGGACGACCCGGCCAGATTGAGAAAAAGTTTTTACCCTAAAGGTCTATTCGCTGGAGGCGATGCCAATGTTCTGGGAACGTGATAAGGTTATCGTCCTCGGACACCGCGGATACATGGGCAAATACCCAGAAAACAGCCTCCTGGCTTTTAGAAAAGCTGTGGAAGCCGGGGCAGATGGAATCGAGCTCGACGTCTGGTTCACTCGGGATGGAAAGGTCATAGTCATGCACGACGAGAGTATAGACAGGACAAGCAACCTAAGCGGAAAACAGAAAGAAATGACGCTGGAAGAGCTCAAGAAGGCAGACATAGGCATGGGCGAGAAGATTCCAACGCTTGAGGAGGTCTTTGAAGTCATCCCGAAGGACGCGCTGATAAACATCGAACTCAAGGACGTCGATACAGCAAGGGAAGTTGCCAGAATAGTCAACGAGAACGATCCCGAGAGAGTTATGATATCCTCCTTCGAGATTGAGGCACTCAGGGAATACCGGAAGCAGGACACGGAAACGACCATGGGGCTGCTCATAGACAGGGAAGAAGTTGTACCCCTCATACCGAAGCTCAAGGAAGAGCTCAACCTCTGGTCGATAAACGTCCCCATGGAGGCAATCCCGATAATTGGCTTCGAGAAAACCGTCCAGGCAATAGGTTGGGCGCGCTCACTCGGCCTCAAGGTCGCCCTCTGGACGGAGAATGACGTTCTCTTCTACAAAGACGATAACCTGGCCAAGCTGAAGGGCCTCTTCGAGGTCGTCATAGCGAACGACGTTGAGAGAATGATTGAGTACTTAAGGAGATTGGGACTCAGGTAAGGCAACGACCGAAGCCCTAATATACCATCTTTTACTTTTCTCATCACTGGTGAACAAGGATGGACAGGTTCATTCTCTCGCTTGATGAGGGAACTACCTCCGCAAGGGCAATAGTCTTTGATAAGGAAAGCAACGTCCTCGGCGTTGGGCAGTACGAGTTTCCCCAGCACTATCCCAGACCGGGGTGGGTGGAGCACAATCCGGAGGAAATCTGGGAGGCTCAGTTCAGGGCGATAAAAACGGCTATTGAAACAGCGAAGATTGAGCCAAATCAGATAGAGGCAATAGGAATAACCAACCAACGCGAGACGACGATAGTCTGGGACAGGAGCGGAAGACCGCTCTACAACGCCATAGTCTGGCAGTGCAGAAGAACCGCTGAGATGGTCGAAGAAATAAAGCGAGAATACGGCGAGGTCATTAAGGAGAAGACCGGGTTAGTTCCGGATGCTTACTTCTCGGCCAGCAAGCTTAAGTGGCTTCTCGACAACGTGCCGGGCCTTAGGGAGAAAGCTGAGAAAGGCGAGGTTCTCTTCGGAACGGTTGACACCTTCCTCATCTACCGCCTCACGGGCGAGCATGTTACGGATTACTCAAACGCATCCAGAACAATGCTCTTCAACATCAAGAAGCTCGAATGGGACGACGAGCTTCTCGAAATCTTTGAGGTCCCCGAGAGCGTTCTTCCGGAGGTTAAAGAGTCAAGTGAGGTCTACGGTTACACGAGAAAGGAGCTCTTAGGTGCCGAAATCCCAGTCAGCGGTGATGCGGGCGACCAGCAGGCGGCACTCTTCGGTCAGGCCGCCTTCGAGACGGGCATGGTTAAGGCAACATACGGAACCGGAAACTTTATCCTGGTCAACACGGGCAAGACCGTCCGCTATTCAGATAATTTGCTCACCACGATAGCGTGGGGGTTAAATGGAAAAGTCTCCTATGCCCTAGAGGGAAGCGTCTTCATAACAGGGGCGGCAGTTCAATGGCTCCGCGATGGGATAAAGATAATCAAGAGTGCACCGGAAACGGAGGAACTCGCCCGGAAGCTGGAGAGCAATGAGGGAGTCTACTTCGTCCCTGCCTTCGTTGGCCTTGGAGCCCCTTACTGGGATCAGTTCGCCAGGGGGCTGATAATTGGTATAACGCGCGGAACCGGCAGGGAGCACCTCGCAAGGGCGACGCTTGAAGCTATAGCCTACTTGACGCATGACGTGGTCGAGGAGATGGATAGGCTCGTGGGGATAAAGGAACTTCGCGTCGATGGGGGAGCAACAACGAACGACTTCCTGATGCAGTTCCAGGCGGATATACTCAACAGGAGGGTCGTCAGGCCCGTCGTGAAGGAGATCACAGCTTTGGGAGCGGCCTATCTGGCGGGACTGGCCGTTGACTACTGGGAGGGCCTTGAAGAAATAAAGAGCCTGTGGAAGGCAGATAGGGTCTTCGAGCCAGTGATGGACGAAGAAACCCGCAGGAAGCTCTACGCTGGCTGGAAGGAGGCAGTAAAGAGGGCCATTGGATGGGCGAAGGTCGTTGAGGCTTGACGAACGCATAGCTCTGGCCTTCTTCTTTTTGGCATACATATAAGACTTGAAGCTATGGACAGAGCAAACACCATATCTGTTCATTTGATGAGTGTCCACCCACGTTCCCCCTCTTCATGCCCAAATCTGTTCTCTCCTTCCTTTTGAGCCAAACCTGAGGTTAAAGAAAGCTTTAAAATGGAGAAAGTCCTTTCTCAAGTTAACTCGGAGGGAGAAAAAAATGAAAACCAAGGTCGCCATAATCGGCGCGGGAATAAGCGGCGCGAGCATAGCACGCGTTCTGAGCAGGTACGAGAACCTTGAAGTGCATCTGATTGAGAAGGCTCCAGACGTCGGCTGGGGCGTCAGCAAGGCCAACACAGCCTTAATTCACGGCGGCTACGATGACGACCCGAAAAAGTACCCGATGAGGGCCAAGTTGTGCATCCGTGGTAACAGACTCTGGCACCAGTGGGTCAAGGAGCTAGAAATCCCCCACGTCTGGAACGGAGCATTGATAGTGGCAACGAAGGAAGAGGACTTCGACGAGCTGGAGAGACTTCTGGAGCGCGGAAGGGAGAACGGCGTTCCCGAGATGCGCATAGTAGACAGGGAGGAGCTCTTCCACCTTGAGCCAAACCTCACGAAGGAAGCCATCGGAGCGCTGTGGGTTCCAATAGTCGGCCAGATAGGCCCGATTCCAGCGGTTATAGCGATAGTCGAAAATGCAGTTGCCAATGGCGTCAAAACCCACCTCGAGACCGAAGTCACTGGCATAAAGGTGGAGAACGGCGAGGTTAGAGGTGTTGAGACGAAGGACGGCTTCATAGAGGCGGACGTAGTTATTAACGCCGCCGGACTTTACGCCGACGAGATAGCTAGGATGGCGGGGATAGACTACTTCGAGATTCACCCGAGGAAGGGCGAGTACTTCCTCTTTGATGATAGCATTCCCGGGCCAAGGCGCGTTCTCTTCCCGACGCCGACGCCAATAAGCAAGGGCATAGTTGTCACGACAGAAATCAGCGGACACCTCATGATAGGACCGAATGCTCAAGACCTGCCTCCGGAGGAGAAGGAGAACCTGGCGACCACAAGGGAAGGACTTGAGCAGGTCTGGGAAGGTGCGAAAAAGCTCTGGCCGCAGCTGCCGCCGAGGAGCAAGGTCATCAGAACGTTCGCCGGCCTGAGGCCCGAACCAACGGGTGGAGACTTCATAATAAAGGCCGAAGAGGAAGTCTGGGGCTTCATAAACGTCGCCGGAATTCGCTCGCCCGGTCTCACGAGCGCCCCTGCGATAGCCTACGAGGTAGCCGAAATAATCCAGCGCGACCTTGGAATAGAACTCGTTGAAAAAAGGAAGTGGAATCCCTACAGGAAGGAAATCACCCACTTCTTCATGCTCTCGCCGGCTCAAATAAACGAGGTCGTCAAAAGAGACCCCGCCTACGGAAAGGTTATCTGCAGATGCAACCGCGTTAGCGAGGGGGATGTTCTAGAGGCAATAGAGAGAATGAAGTTCATCGGTATAAAGACACCGAGCGTCGACTCCGTCAAGTTCAGGACCAAGGCAACGACTGGAACCTGTCAGGGAAGCTTCTGCAGGCCGAGAATAATCCAGCTCCTCGCGAGGGAGTATGGTGTCGGGCCTTGGGAGGTTACACTGAAAGGAAAGGGAAGCGAGGTCGGTATAGGTGACGTTAAGGTTCTCCTCAGAGGTGAGGAGGCATGAACGACCTTCCAATGCTCAACTACGACGTTGTCGTCATTGGCGGCGGACCTGCAGGAATGGCGGCCGCCGTAAGGGCAAAGAAGCTCGGACTTAAAGTTCTCCTCCTCGATGACAACGACTACCTTGGCGGTATCCTGCCCCAGTGCATACATCCCGGCTTCGGACTGCACTACTTCAAAGAGGAGCTCACCGGGCCGGAGTTCGCGGCACGCTTCGCTAAGAGGCTTGTGGAGCTGGGCGTTGATTACAGGACGGCCGCGAGGGTTCTGGAGATTAAAAACTACTCAGACCTCGAGAAAGTCGTTGTATTCAGTTCTCCAAGCGGAGCCTATCAGGTCTGGACAAGGACTATAATCTACGCCGCCGGAGCGCGTGAGAGGCACGCATTTGAGATAGGAATCGTCGGAGACAGGGGGGCGGGAATCTACACCGCAGGAGAGGCCCAAACGCTCATGGACATCTACGGTGTAATGCCGGGAAAAGAAATCGTCATCGTGGGTTCAGGCGACGTTGGACTGATAATGGCGCGTCGCTTTGCCCTTGAAGGAGCAAAGGTCAAGGCCGTAATCGAGCTGATGCCCTATCCCGGAGGCCTGGCCAGGAACATAATGATACTCAGGGACTTCGATATTCCGCTATATCTGAGCCACAAGGTCGTTGAAGTCCGGGGAAAGGAGAGGGTCGAGAGGGTCAAGATCGTTAAAGTTGATGAGAATCTAAGGGAAATCCCAGGAACGGAGTTCTGGATTGAGGCTGACACGCTGATAATCTCGGCCGGCCTCGTGCCAAACGTCAAACTCCTCACCGCCATTGGGGTTGAAATAGACCCAGCAACGGGTGGACCGGTCGTCAACGACCTCTTTGAGACGAGTGTTCCAGGAATATTCGCCGCTGGAAACTCGGTCATTATAAACGACCTCGTGGACTACGTTGCCGAGCAGGGTGAGCTTGCCGCGGAGGGGGCAAGGCTCTTCATAGACAAAGAGGGGATACCAACGAGGCGCTGGATTAAGCTGGAAAAAGGCGAGAACGTCAGGCTTTTGGTTCCACACTATCTCAGCGGCGAGAGGGACGTCTGGATATACGCGCGCGTTTCAAAACCGATGGAGAACGTCGAGGTTCGCTTCCCAGAGATAGGCAAAAAGCTCCGCCTTCCAGTGGTCAAGCCGGCGGAGATGCTCAGAGTGAAGCTGAGAAGGGAGGAGATCGCGAAGGCCAGGGACGGCATCACCATGGAGGTGGTGCCGCTATGAAGAAGACCTACCGCTTTACCTGCATTGTCTGCCCCCTCGGCTGTGCACTGGAAGTCGAGGTTGAGAACGGCAAGATCGGCGAGGTCAAGGGATACACCTGTCCGAGGGGCAAGGAGTGGGCCATCGAGGAGGTTACCAATCCAAAGAGAGTTGTCATGAGCGTCATCAAGGTCAGGAACGGTGCCCTGCCGACGGTGAGTGTAAAGACCGCAGAACCGGTACCGAAGGAGAAGATCCCGGAGCTGATGGAGTTCCTTTCAAAGCTGGAGGTGGATGCGCCGGTAAACGTCGGGGATGTCATAGCTGAGTGGCACGGGGTAAAAATAGTGGCGACGAGGGGGGCCTAGATTCTTCCTTTTCTTTTCGATCAAAAGGGTTTTGTCGTAGACTAAGGGTTCTAAAAGGAAAAATGAAGTCACTGGTTGTCCTGGATAATCTTCATTAAGTCCTCAGGAGGCTCAATCTTAGCCTGATTTATGTCCCAGAACTTCTCCACAACGTGGTCAGACCAGCGGATGATGGCCTTCTTCCCAGTTTCGGGGTCGCGGAACTCCATGACGCCGCTGTTGAACCTCTCGAAATAGACGGGATAGCCGTCCTTCGTGAACTTGATGATGACGTATCCGGGCGTCTCGTTGTAAATAAACTCCATTCCCGCGCTCCTGAGTTCCTTTTCAAGGTCTCCGAGAATTACATCCTCCACTCCTGTGGCGTTCCACAGTTCTCTCAGGGTAACGTTCACCTTCACAACATAAAGCTCGTTCTCCATCATGAACTCGATGGTCTTGTTCTGCATGAGCTTTTTGATGGTCTTGTAAGTTAGGTTGAACTTCTCGGTGATTCTCTCAACATCTTGGGCCGTGTCTTCGGCGTCGTATTTTTCAACAAATTCATCGTAGGTCATCCATTTACCCTCTGCTTTGACGTATGAAGAGTTCCCGTTAACGTAGACCTCCGTGGGGAAGTGAATTGTCATCCCATCAGCTCGACTGTCGTGTTTATGTGGAACAGCTTCCTTGATTCTTTGAAGCTCTCGTTGCCGAGAATGGAATAGAGAATCCTCAGATTCAGGGTATCATTCTTGTGAGGTGAGATAAACGTCATATTCATCACTAAGCTCTCGTTGAGGTGAGAGGAGTATGTATCTATCGAGTCTATGGCATTCATTACCTTCTCCTCTGTAAGGGCATCATTTCCAATGCACCCACTCATCACAACTACCAAAAGTACCAAGGCAAATCCCATGAACCTCCTCATAGTACACCCCCCAGTAGTTGTTCAAATAAAAGAGAATAGTAGGTTTAAATAATTTATCTATTCAAATTTTATATACCACTGAAAATAGTCAGCAAAAAGTGGAAAGCGGCACTACCCTCCAATGAACTCAATCCACGAAAAGAGAGCCCGAATGACATCATTGTTTAACCCGCCTCTATAGAGTGGAGATGGGCATTGTGGGGAGATTGTGTATTCAATCCGATTC
Organism: Thermococcus sp. LS1; assembly: GCF_012027395.1. Classification (NCBI taxonomy): domain Archaea; kingdom Methanobacteriati; phylum Methanobacteriota; class Thermococci; order Thermococcales; family Thermococcaceae; genus Thermococcus; species Thermococcus sp. LS1. The sequence continues at coordinate 63,661 of NZ_SNUJ01000002.1, read as the reverse complement.
TCATAATCGGCGTCCAGACAAGTCATAGTGCCATTCTGGATTTTTGTTCTCCCAACCTTAATGACGGTTAAACTCACGGGCATGTCTCCTACAAAAACGGCCTTCTGAACTGCCTCGTGGATGGCACACTCATCTTCGGAAACGCTCCTCAGAACGTATGTGGTAACATTGCCATTCGTGAAGACGCTCACATTGGGACTTGTGGAGAGCTGTACCGCATGAGACCAAGGGTCATAGAAGACCTCGCGGAGGTTCTTCAAAGTCAAGTTTAAGGTTTGAGTTTCCTTTCGGGACCACTTCCACTTTACGATTACGATTCTGTCATCCGCCGTGAAGACTTCAGTTTTCTTAACATCTATGTCATCAGGATAGTACCCCACCTTACGCCAGCCAATAGAACTGCAGTTCCAGTAACCACGCCCGTAGAACTCGTGTCTCCCCATCGGGCCCCACCACCAGAAACCGGAAAAGTTGTACGAGTATCCCCTATCCGTGGAAGCAGGTACCACGTAATAAACTACGTTCAGAGTGATAATCATAAGAAGCAAGAAGACATAAAGAGAACTTGCTCTCATAGCCTCCACCCAAATATGTTAAAAAGTGGAAAATCAAAGCGCCTCGAACTTCTGGAGAAATATTCTAAGATCCGTTCTGAAGGGTTCCTCGGCACGCTCAAGCTCCTCATTCAGGAGCCGAAGGAAGTTCTCCTCAGTTGCCGCCTTCGCCCAGAGCCCTTTTACAAGATTTTCTAGCCTTTCATAGTACTCCACGTAAGGCCTCGCCTCAAAGAGGGCCTCGTTAATCTTGTCACTCATACCCACCCCTCCTGAACCAGTAGTACCATATCCTACTGGCATCCTCCGCTTGGCCCATCAGGAGGAAGTAGCGCAGTATCGCCAAGTTGATCATAATGAACAGAATCAACATTATGTGGTATGCCGCCACGTTGTAGCTTAGGAAGGCGTAGTAGTCCCAGACGAAGTGCAGGATGATGGCCAGCAGGAAGAACGGGCCCACCGAGTCCACTTTTCCTTCGGCCTTCATGCCGTAGCCAACGCCAATTATTGCGCTCCACGTGGCGTGGGCAAAGGGCGTTAAGAATCCCCTCACAATCGTGACCGGAATGCCGTAACCGAGGCCATACAGGAAGTTCTCCGTGGCGGCAAAGCCGAGGCCAGCGGCGACTCCGTAAACAAGGCCGTCCATTATGCCGTCCATCTGGCCTGCCTTGAACGGCCACCTAATCGCCAGGGCCTTGGCCGGCTCTTCCACGATGCCTGCGACGAGAGCCACATAGAAGGCAGTCGTCGGGAGTACCGGATCCACCCTGCCGCCGATAGTAAGAAACATCTCCAGGATGTACGCTATTCCAACGGAGAGCGTTCCGCCAAGGATGAATGTGCCTATGACGTATTTTTTGGGCTCTGGCTCGAACTTGTCCGCGTGATAGAAGTACCAGAGTATGACAAGCGCAGGAGCGTAGGCGAAGAACACAAGTGCACTCAACACGTCCATATCACTGCTCACCAAAAAAGAATGGAAGGCTGGAAATTTAAAGGTTTAGCATCTGGCAAGGAGCTCGTCCAGGTCTATGCCCTGCTCCTTCAGGTACTGAACCAGCTCCGACGGCGGCTCCACTTTTGCACTGTTAATGTTTTTGATCTCGATAGTGATGACGTCAACCCACTTCTCGTCGCCTTTGGTGTAGTATGCAGTCTGCTTGACTTCAATAGGTATCAGATCTTTGGTGAGCTTGATTTCAATCTGGGTGCTGTAAACGTTCGTGTTTTCCATCCCAACCTCAAAGGTTCCTCCGGTTGCATTCGCGTAGATGACGTAGTAATCCCCTTCCTCTTCAACCCTGACATCGGGGAGTGTCAGCACCTTCCAAACGTTGTCAAGTATCGATGTCGTCAGGTTCGGCCCCTCATTGGGTCCGTAGCAGGTCGCCTCCCAGACGATTGTCCCGTTCCTGTCAGTCAGGGTCGCGTAGCCCTTGGGAGTCGTGTAGTAGTAGGTCTTATAGTAAAGGGGTCCCCTCAGGGTGCCGTTTGAGATGGTAACTGTTGATTTCATCTCATTCTCAAAGTCAATCGCCCCGCTGGTCACCAGCTGCGCGACGAGCCTCGTGCCGTTGTAGCTGTCCACCTTCATTGTGTACTCATAGCTTTTAAGGCTCTTCACGGCGTTCTCAATATCTTCTGCCGTGAAGGGGAGATTGGGGGTTGTGGTCGTCGTCGAGGTTGTTCCTCCGGAGGATATGCATCCGGCGACGAACACCATCAACGCAATGAGAATTCCCACGTAAAGCTTCCTCATTTCATCACCTGAGGGTAAGGTTCCATTTTGGGGTATTAAAAGGTTGACCTCAAAGGCCCTTTAGTATTTGGGCCAATCTTCCGAGGGGTCCAAAGTCAAGGAGGTCATCCTCTAAGGGTACAAGAACCCTCGAGCCTGTTACATCATATACCCTCAGGAAAGGGGACACTATCTCGCGCAGCACATCGTTGCCGTATGCCCAGGGGCTGAAGGCAGGAAGCACGACCAGATTATCACTCATAAGAAAGGCAGGAACCTTTATGAGCGCCCCTACCTCATCGCGTAGCCTTATTGCCGGATGCTCGTGGCCGATAATAAATCGTTCACCCTCCACGAGCTTATGCCCATGAACAAGCTTCCAGCCGTGAAGTTCAAGCTCGTCAACGATTTCAACGCTGGACTCTTTAAGCCAGAGCGTTCCCACATCGTGGTTTCCTCTCACAATAACTATCTCATCAACGAGCGGGCTGATCTCATCTACGAAGGCCTTGAGCTCTTCTCTCTCTCGCCATTCAGGAATGAATGAGTGCTTCAAATCGCCGTCGATTACTAGGGTTTTTGGTTTCTCCCTCTCGAGGAGGGCTTTAAGCTGACCGACAACCTCATGGAAGACCCTCGGAAGATAAAAGCCTTCCCTCGCCATACTGACTTCGTAGCCTAGGTGGAGGTCCGCTATGATGAGTGCGCTCCCCAATCGGAGGGCCTTGCCGGGGAGGGGTTCCGGCTTCATGGTAGGAGGTTCAACCTTTGGCTTTTAAACTTTGTTAGGGGAACCGAAAAGGTTTTAAATCTGACCATTGATGGAACAATGGTGAGTAAAAATGCCCTATATAGGCTTCGCCAAAAGTCCCCACGGGCCGGCTAAAACGTACGAGCTAATCTTGAAAGAGCTCGAGAAGAGGGGCTTTGATGTTACGTTTTCCAAGCACCACTGGATGGGGGATGCCCCCTTTGGGCTGATCATCGCTGAGACCGACAGGGGAGAAGTCGCCATCAGATGGAACCTCGGGAAGACTTTCGAGCTCAAACTTGAGGAAGTTGAAAAAGAGGACGTTGACGAGTTCGTGGAGGATACCATGGAGTATCTCAGCGGCGACTGAGCTCTTTTCTTTCCTGCTTCACCCGTTCTATCACGTCGAGGAGGCTCCATAGATCTCTTATCACATGCAGGTGTGGAATTAGGGCGAGCCGTTCGCGGTTTTTTTCTATGAACCTCGCAGTTGGCGGAAAGTAGTACCACACGTACTCGGTGTTCTCGTCGCCGTGTCCGATGAACCGCCAAGGCTTGTCATCGACCCAGATAAAGACATCATCCCCGTACTTTTCGCGGACAAGCTTAAACGCCTCGTCTATCATCAAATCGCGCCCGAAAACGATGACATCGTCAAAGAGATCGTAGATACCCATAGCTTTGAGCCTTTTCACTTTCATGCCATCTATGAAGTCCTCGGCCGAGAAAGATATCACCGTGTGGCCCTCCTCCTTGAGCCTTTTCAAGAGCTCGGGAGAGTCATCGAGGGATTTGCTGAGCTTCGCCCGCTCCTCGAACCATGTCTCCATGAACTTAGTCCTCAGGAAGAACGGTGGCTTTGATTTTTTCTTGTGACGTCCGAAGGTGGGCCTCTCGAAGTACATCTCGATTTTAGCCAGAACCTTGGCCCAGAAACCCTTGAATGGGAGCCAACGGTAGCGCTTCTCCAGGGCTCGCCTGAAGGCCTCCTCTATGCATGAGTATGTATCGGCGAGTGTTCCGTCAAAGTCGAAGGCGATTATCATGCTATCCCCCGGGGGAGTGGTGCCCTTTGAACTTTAAGCTTTATCCTCTCAATCCACAATACATTCCCTCCACCCCCGCTACGTTTTGACTCAAAACTTGTGGTTCTTGTAACTCCTGTAACTCGAAAAATTTTTAATTCAGGTTATCTATTGTTTGATTTGCAGTGCATACAACAAGGAGGGGGTTAAATGAAAAAACTGCTGGCAATATTTCTCGGTTTTCTGGTTCTAAGTGGCTTCGTCAGCGCTTGGCCAACGGACGGTTCAACCCTTGACAACCCCATGAACGTCCACCAGAAGCTGACCTATAAGGCTATTGAAGCCGTCTATCAGGACAACCCGGAGCTCGGTCAGATACTGATGCAGTACCAGAACCAACTCCTCTACGGAGCCTACGACGAGGACTGGACCGGTGGAAGCATAGAGATTGACGGGAAGGTTTACACCATTCAGTCCCAGTACCACTTCCTCGACCCGATGGATCACGCTGAACTCTTCACGGTTGCTCTACTCGGAGACCCAGATACCTCTGCGGCAGACATGGCCCAGAGACTTTACGAGACTGCTGTCCAGCTCTGGAAGCAGGGCAAGTACGAGGAGGCCATGTACTATCTCGGTAGGGCAGTTCACATAATCGAGGACCAGGGTATGCTCATCGCTCATCAGACCCCTCACCTCTTCGAGGATCTCGAACAGTTCAAATACATTGAAAACGCCCACGACTTCGTTGAGAATGAGATTTCACCAACAGTGGCAGATGATATTCTCAACAACCGCGTCCCACTCGACCTTACGCCCATAAAGTGGTGGCAGATCCCGGACGAGAAGGCACGCTTCATGTGGGGTGAGGACATCTACATAGCCGATAACGAAAACGGCCATATGAGCCTTGCCAATGGTGTTGCCTGGGCCTATGCCGATTTGGCAGCCCATAACTCCTGGAGATACATGCTCTACTCAACTGGTCAGGACATAATTCTCTGGAGCGAATGGGGACACCTTGGCAGCTACTTCTGGACAAAGGAGCTCAGAAGGGGTGACTGGAGCGTTCTGAAGCTCGAGTTCAAGGGCGCCAGCTCGATAACCATCGTCTTCAAGGACATCGATATGCAGAATGTTTATGGTAGGACTCTCGGTTACGTCGAAATATATGACAAGAACTGGAACCTCATTGCCAAGTACGCCCAGGATCCAAACCTGCTCGTTGACACCAGCGTCACCGTTCCGGGAGACACTGTTTACATATACACCCACGTCGACAAGAGCGACTGGTTCGACAGCGACGTCGACGGCTGGGCCATCAGAAACATAGAACTCCACGCTAACTTCGACATCAACGCCCCGAGCGGCTTCAAGACCCTTGATGGCAGAGAATACAGCAACGTCCAATGGGCAGTCTATGAGAGCATGCAGTACAACATTAGGCTCGTTGCAGGCCTCATGGAGAAGTTCTTCGAAGATGTGGGCCTCTCATGAGGTCTTTTCTCTTTTACCAATTTTAAACCAGCTGCAAGCCTTCTCCAAGCTGTTCGCATTCTCATAACCACCTTACCTGAAACACAAAGCATATAATCTGCTGGGCATATTTTCAATGACCATCTTAAAGCTCAGAGGGTGATAGGCATGGGAAAGCACTACCTGCCTAACTCAGCACATAAGGATGAAATGCTGAAGGAAATCGGGTTCAACTCAATTGAAGACCTCTTCTCCGACGTGCCCAAGGGTATGGTCAAGGAGTTCAACCTCCCCGAGGGCAGGAGCGAGTACGAGGTCTTTCTCGAGCTCAACGAAGTCCTCTCAAAGAACAAGACCGTCCTCGAAATGCCCAGCTTCCTTGGAGCGGGAACGTACTTCCACTATATTCCAGCTCATGTAAAATACCTAATCGAGAGGAGTGAGTTCCTCACCGCGTACACCCCATACCAGCCCGAGATAAGCCAGGGCATGCTCCAAGCGCTCTTCGAATACCAGAGCCTTATCGCGGAGCTCGTCGGCCTTCCGATAGTCAACTCTTCCATGTATGACTGGGGAACAGCCATGGCAGAAGCTGCCTTAATGAGCGCCCGTGTAACCAGAAAGAATAAGTTCGTGGTTCCAAAGCACATGAGCCCGGAGAAGAAGAAAGTCCTTCATACCTACACCGCCGGGCCGGGAGTTGAAATCGAGTACGTGAACTGGAATGAACGCGGCCAGCTCGACCTCGAGGAGCTCAAGGAGAAAGTAGAAGGAGCCGCCGGGGTTTACGTCGAGATGCCCAACTTCTTCGGTATTCTTGAAGAGGAGATTCAAGCTATAGGTGAGATAGCCCACGATGCCGGGGCGCTCTTCGTTGTGGGCGTTGATCCGACGATACTTGGCATAGTTGAGGCTCCTGGAGAGCTCGGTGCGGACATAGTCGTCGGCGAGGCCGCTTACTTTGGAAACCCAATGAATTTCGGGGGCCCAAGGGCCGGCATATTCGCCGTCAGGGACGACAAAAAGCTCATCCGCCAGATGCCGGGAAGGATAATAGGAATGACGAAAGATGCTGACGGAAAGCGTGCCTTCGTGATGACCCTCCAGACGAGGGAGCAGCACATAAGGAGGGCGAAGGCAACCTCCAATATCTGTTCAAACGAAGCTTTGGTTGCCGTTGCGGCCGCGATACACCTCGCGAGCCTCGGTCCAAGGGGATTGAGGGAACTTGGCGAGGTAATCCTCAAGAACACGGCCTATCTCAAGAAGCGCCTGAGTGAGGCCGCTGAGATTCCTTTTGAGGGCGTGAACTTCAAAGATATTCTCGTCCGCTTCGAGAAGTCTTACGAAGAAATACACGAGGTCCTCCTTGAGAGAAACATCCACGGCGGCTTCTACCTCAAGCCACACTTCCCAGAGCTTGGCGAGAGCGCCCTCTTTGCGGCAACTGAGACGACAAGGAAGGAATGGGTCGATGCCCTCATCGAGGTCCTTAAGGAGGTGGCCTGAATGTTCCGTCAGGCTAAGTGGGATGAACCGCTCATCTTCGAGCTTTCCCGTTCAGGTAGGGTCGGCTATACCCTTCCAAAGCCGATTGAGGATGTTGAGATAAAAGTTCCGGAAAAGCTCAAGCGCAAGAGCCCGCTCAACCTGCCAGAGCTTAGCGAACCGGAAGTCGTCAAGCACTATACAAGGCTCAGCGAGATGAACTACGGCGTTGACAGCGGCATATACCCACTCGGTTCATGTACTATGAAGTACAACCCAAAGATAAACGAGGAGATAGCCGGCCATCCGGGCGTTGCCTATGTCCACCCATACCAGGACGAGAGAACCATCCAGGGCGCTCTTAAGATAATGTGGGAGCTTGAAGGATGGCTTAAGGAAATCACCGGAATGGATCGCTTCACGCTACAGCCTGCCGCCGGAGCCAACGGCGAGTTCACCGGAGTTATGATAATCCGCGCCTACCACCTTGACCGTGGAGAAACGCAGAGGACTGAGATGCTAGTTCCAGACTCAGCGCACGGAACTAATCCCGCCTCAGCCGCCATGGCAGGTTTCAAAGTCATCGAGATCCCATCGAACGAGAACGGAACCGTTGATTTAGAAGCCCTCGAAAACGCCGTCAGCGAGAGGACTGCAGGTTTGATGCTTACCAATCCCAACACGCTCGGCATCTTCGAGGATGAGATACTTGAGATCGCCAAGATAGTTCACAAAGCTGGAGGCCTGCTCTATTACGATGGAGCAAACCTCAACGCCGTCCTCGGAAAGATAAGGCCCGGCGACATGGGCTTTGACATCGTCCACCTCAACCTCCACAAGACGTTCTCGACGCCCCACGGTGGCGGCGGTCCAGGAAGCGGCCCGGTTGGTGTCAAGGACTTCCTGAAGGACTACCTCCCGGTTCCGCTCGTTAGCTATGACGAGGAGAGCGGAAGGTACTACCTCGACTACAACGTGCCCAAGAGCATAGGGAAAGTTAAGGAGCTCTACGGCAACTTCGCGGTCATGGTAAGGGCCCTCACCTACCTTAAGATAATGGGAAGGGACGGGCTGAAGGAAGCCAGCGAGATAGCGGTTCTCAACGCCAACTACCTCACACAGAAGCTCAAAGGAACCCGCGGCTACGAGCTGCCGCACAAGGAGCTCAGAAAGCACGAGGTGGTCTTCAGCGCCGAGCCCATGAAGAAGGAGACCGGCGTTAAGGCCCTTGATGTTGCCAAGAGGCTCCTCGACTTCGGCATGCACGCGCCGACTATCTACTTCCCGCTGATAGTCCACGAGGCCCTCATGATAGAGCCAACCGAGACTGTGAGCAGGGAGGAGCTCGACGCCTACGTTGAGGCTCTCAAGAGGATAAGCGAAGAGGCCTACAGCAACCCCGAGCTCGTGAAGAGTGCACCACACAATACAGCGGTCAAGCGCGTGGATGATGTTCTAGCGGCGAAGAGGCCAATAATAACATGGCGCATGTACAGAGAGCTGAAGGAGAAGGGAGAAGTCGATATTTGATCTTTTTTGCCCCTTTCCACCATTTTCTGCATTCCACCTGGGATCCTTCTTACCTGGATTTGCACCGAAAGCTTAATAAATATGTAACAAATCACTTACATATGGGTGAAACAAATGGCAGAAGTGTTGGGAAAGTCCGGGTTCGTTTCGTACAGAGAAGTTATAGAGGAATATGAAGTTCCCATCAGAGGGTTCCTCTTCAAAGGAGAGAAGCTTGAGGGGATATACGTTAGAGGTGGCCTTCTCCCGGTGACGGAAGAGCCCCCCAAGGACATCAACGAGGACATCCTTAGGGGAAAGGCCAGGAAGAAGCTTCTAGTCAGGGAGATCAAATATAAGGGAGCCGAGATCATTGAGGTCTACATCCAGGACGGCTACAGAACGTGGCCAGTCTACGAGGCGAGCCTCGATGAGGCAAGCTGAGAAGATGGAGCCCCGGGCGGGATTTGAACCCGCGACCGGCGGATTACAAGTCCGCCGCCCCGCCAGGCTAGGCTACCGGGGCACGGTCTAAAGACCGAGGGGAGAAATATAAAGTTTTCGTAACCTTCACTAGACTCTTCTCAAGGTCTCGAAGATGAATCTTCATCCCCCATGGGCTCTGAAAAAGCCTACCGCAACCCTCACGAGACCACCGTAATCTTTATAAATCCACCCTGTATTCCCTACATTGGGTCGTGCCGCCGTAGCTTAGACGGTAGAGCGCTGGACTGTTAATCCAGTGGTCCCCGGTTCGAATCCGGGCGGCGGCGCCAGCAGTGGGCCCGTAGCTCAGCCTGGTCAGAGCGCGCGGCTCATAACCGCGTGGTCGGGGGTTCAAAGCCCCCCGGGCCCACCATTAGAAACTTTTCTGGCGAAAAGTTTCATCAAAGTTTGTATGTCGTTTTCTCAGTGCCAATTCTTGTGTGGTTTACTCTTGGGTTGCCACATTACATTGTTTCACTCAAAACGGCGCCCGGAGGGCGCCAAAAGGGAGTAGAAACTACTTGGGATTACCAATTTTAAACAGAAAACCAGTTGACACCGTGCAATTTTTAGGAAACATCCCAGCTAATCTAATGAAAGGTAACACTTCGATCAACCTTTGCTTGGCAAAGGTTGTTCGCCTGCGCGAAGTTTGATCAAATCTAGCAGGATAAAGCTTGTTTATCTACGTTGGAGTGCAAAACCCTAGTACTTCTCTAAATACTCCAATTTAAGAGCTAACTCCCGATTTAAAGCCTCAAACGCCCTCCGTTTCTTGCCAAAAACTGATCAATTTTTGGCCGTGTTTTGATTGAATATGGCAATTGATACCATAAAAAGCAAGCATGATGTCAATATTCTGCCACCAATAATGCCAAATCTCCAACAGATTCTAACCGTTTGGCCGTTTTCCCGGAAGTTTGAACCTCGAACCCACGCCGAGCCTTTATAAGTCTTTCTCAGTATTGGTGAACATACCAGTACACTAACGCCGCTTTTCGGCGCGAAAAACGGTTCTTAAACTTTTCGTAACCGATATAAACCCCTACAAGCCAGTTACCACTCGAAAAGCTTATATACCGAAACCCGCAGGTGGGAGGTAGTGGTAATCATTCTTAAAAAATGTTAAGGGGGCAATTCTCGGTGGCGGCGAAAAAAGAATTTGATATATTCACCCATGAGCTGGTTCCCGAGCACAGAATACTCAGTGAGGAGGAGAAGGCGGAGCTCCTCAGAAAGTACAGGATTAAGATTTCTCAGCTTCCGCAGATCAAGGCTTCGGACCCGGCTGTTGTCGCTCTCGGCGCTAAGCCTGGAGATGTTCTTGAGATCAAAAGGAAGAGCCCAACGGCGGGCTATTATTACTACTACCGCCTCGTGGTGGAGGACTGATTCTTGAGGTGAGACCATGAGAGGGCCGACCGTTGTAGATGTTACTCCCGACGATCTTTGGCTCGTTATGGAAGCTTACTGGAAGGAGAAGGGACTGGTTAGACAGCACCTTGACTCTTACAACGCATTCATAGACTACGGAATGCAGCAGGTTATAAACGAGTTCGGCGGCATAAAGCCGGACATTCCAGACTTCGAGGTCAAGTTCGGAAAGATTCGCCTTGGCGAGCCCGAGTTCCAGGAGGCCCAGGGGCAGAGGAAGCCGCTCTACCCAATGGACGCTCGTATAAGGAACCTGACTTACTCAGCTCCACTTTACCTCGAACTCATTCCCATCGTTAACGGCATCGCACAGGAGCCGGTTGAGGTTCGCATAGGTGAGCTCCCAATAATGCTCAAGTCAAAGGCCTGCAGGCTTTACGGCCTGAGCGATGAGGAGCTCATCAAGCTCGGCGAGGACCCGAAGGATCCCGGAGGATACTTTATCATCAACGGCTCCGAAAGGGTTATTGTCTCTATCGAAGACCTTGCCCCTAACAAGACCCTCGTCGAGAGAGACGAGAGGCAGAACAGAATTATAGCAAAGTGCTTCTCCTACAGGCACGGATACAGGGCTTTAATCACCGTTGAGAGGAGAAAGGATGGTATTCTCTACGTCAACATCCCGAACGTTCCGAGACCGGTTAAGTTCGTCTACGTCATGCGCGCCCTCGGTCTTGAGAGCGATAAGGAGATAGTTGAAGCGGTAAGCGACGACCCGAGGATACAGCAGGTCCTCTTCGACAACCTCGAAGATGCCAGCGACATAATGAGCAGGGAGGAGGCTCTGGACTACATCGGTAAGCTTGCTTTGCCGGGCCAGCCGAAGGAGTACAGGCTTAGAAGGGCCGAGCACATCATAGACAATAACCTCCTGCCTCACATGGGCGTCGAGGAGAAAGACAGGCGCGCCAAGGCCTACTACCTCGGCATGATGGCGCTTAGGGTCCTTGAGCTTTCCCTTGGCCTCCGTGGCGAGGACGACAAAGACCACTACGCCAACAAGAGGCTCAAGCTCGCCGGTGACCTCCTGAGAGATCTCTTCCGCGTCGCCTTCGGCCAGCTTGTTAAGGACATGCAGTACCAGATGACCAAGACTTACCAGAGGAAGGGCGAACGCTACACCTTTGAAAACATCCAGAGGTTCGTGAGGAACTCGATAAGACCGGACGTCCTCAGCGAGAGAATTGAACATGCCCTCGCGACCGGTGCCTGGCCTGGCGGAAGAACCGGTGTAAGCCAGCTTCTTGACAGAACCAACTACATGTCAACCCTTTCTCACCTCAGGCGTGTCACTTCTCCGCTCAGCAGGGATCAGCCCCACTTCGAAGCCCGTGATCTGCACGGAACCCACTGGGGCAGGATCTGTCCGACGGAAACGCCGGAAGGTCCAAACTGTGGTCTCGTCAAGAACCTGGCTTTGATGGCCCAGATAACCACCGGAATTCCTGAGGAGGAAGTTAGGGATTACCTTAGCAGGCTTGGCGTCGTTCCGATCGAGGAGAAGAGGCCGAGTCCAGAGCTCTGGCGTGTCTACCTCAATGGCGTTCTCATTGGAACAGTTGAGGACGGAGAGAGCCTCGTTAGCAGGATAAGAACCGACAGGAGAAGCGGAAGGATAAGCGACGTCATCAACGTGGCTATCTACCAGGATGAGGAGGTCAAGGAAATCTATGTCAACAGCGACGATGGTAGGGTGAGGAGGCCTCTTATCATAGTCGAGAACGGCGTTCCCAAGCTTACGAGAGAGCACGTCGAAGGCATAAAGAACGGAACGCTCACCTGGAGCGACTTCATAAAGATGGGCGTTATCGAGTATCTCGACGCCGAAGAGGAGGAGAACGCCTACGTTGCAACATGGCCGTGGGAAGTAACTGAAGAGCACACACACCTTGAGCTGATGCCTGCTGCCATACTTGGTATTCCAGCTTCGCTCGTTCCATATCCTGAGCACAACGCTGCCCCGCGTAACACCTACGGTGCAGGTATGGCCAAGCAGAGCCTCGGTCTCGGCTGGGCCAACTTCAGGATCCGTGTTGACACCCGCGGTCATCTCATGCACTATCCACAGGTTCCGCTCGTCAACTCAAGGATAATGAAGGCCGTCGGTTTCGAGGAGAGGCCAGCTGGTCAGAACTTCGTCGTCGCGGTGCTTAGCTACCAGGGATACAACATGGAGGATGCAGTCATAATGAACAAGGCCTCCATCGAGCGCGGCTTGGCCAGGAGCACATTCTTCAGAACCTACGAAGCTGAGGAGAAGCGTTACCTCGGTGGTCAGACCGACCGCTTTGAGGTTCCGGACCCGACCATACAGGGCTATCTTGGCGAGAAGTACTACAGACACCTCGATGAGGATGGTATAATCTTCCCCGAGTCAAAGGTTGAGGGTAAGGACGTCCTCGTCGGAAGGACCTCCCCGCCGAGGTTCCTTGAAGAGCAGAGCGGCCTCGGGGGAATAATCCTCCAGGAAAGGAGAGAAACTAGCGTCGCCGTCAGACCGAGCGAGAAGGGTATCGTTGATAAAGTCATAATCACCGAGACCGGCGACGGAACCAAGCTCGTCAAGGTCACCGTCAGGGACCTCAGGATTCCAGAGTTCGGAGACAAGTTCGCCTCAAGGCACGGTCAGAAGGGTGTTATAGGCCTCATTGTCCCGCAGGAAGACATGCCCTGGACCGAGAGCGGAATAGTGCCCGACCTCATAGTCAACCCGCACGGTATCCCATCCCGTATGACCGTCGGACAGCTCATAGAGGCCATAGGCGGAAAGGTGGCTTCACTCAAGGGAAGAAGAGTTGACGGTACCGCCTTCATTGGAGAGCCTGAGGAGAGGCTCAGGAAGGAGCTTGAGGAGCTCGGCTTCAAGCACAGCGGCAGGGAAGTCATGTACGATGGCATAACTGGAAGGCGCCTTGAGGCTGACATATTCGTCGGCGTCATCTACTACCAGAGGCTCCACCACATGGTCGCCGACAAGATGCACGCGAGGAGCAGGGGTCCGGTGCAGGTTCTCACCAAGCAGCCGACCGAGGGTAGGGCCAGGGAAGGTGGTCTCAGGTTCGGTGAGATGGAGCGTGACGTCCTCATCGGTCACGGCGCTGCAATGCTGCTCATAGAACGTCTCCTCGAGGAGAGCGACAAGACAGAGGTATGGGTCTGCGAGAGCTGTGGACATCTGGCCCTAGAGGATAAGCGCAGAGGAAAGGTCTACTGTCCAGTCTGTGGAGAGGAAGAAAAGATAAGCAAGGTAGAGATGAGCTACGCCTTCAAGCTGCTCCTCGATGAGCTGAAGGCGATGGGAATAAGGCCGTCTCTCAATATCGTTGACAGGGTGTGATTGCCATGCAGTCGATGAAAAAGGTCATCGGAAGTATTGAGTTCGGAATCCTCTCACCCCAGGAAATCAGGAAGATGAGCGCGGCCGAGATAACCGTTCCAGACACCTACGACGATGACGGTTACCCAATCGAAGGCGGCCTCATGGACAAAAGGCTGGGTGTCATTGACCCTGGACTCAGGTGTGAGACCTGTGGAGCGAGGGCTGGAGAGTGCCCCGGTCACTTCGGCCACGTTGAGCTTGCCAGGCCGATAATCCACGTCGGTTTCGCCAAGACCATCCACCGCGTCCTCGAGAGCACCTGTAGGGAGTGCGGAAGGATAAAGCTCACCGACGAGGAAATAGATGAGTACATGAGGAAGTTCGAGGTCATGGGCGACAGGAAGAAAGCCAAGGACAGGCTCATCAAGGAAATACACAAGAAAGCGAAGGAGAGAATGGTCTGCCCACACTGTGGTGCCCCGCAGTTCCCGATCAAGTTTGAGAGACCGACCATCTACTGGGAGCTCAGGAAGGACGAGGAGGGCAACGAGTACAAGCACAGAATGATGCCGAGCGAGGTCAGGGACAGGCTTGAGAAGATACCTGACAAAGACCTCCCGCTTCTCGGCCTGCACCCGGAGAAGGCCAGGCCGGAGTGGATGGTTCTCACCGTCCTTCCGGTTCCGCCGGTTACAATGAGACCGTCCATCACCCTCGAAAGCGGCATTAGGGCAGAGGACGACCTCACCCACAAGCTCGTCGACATAATCCGTATCAACAACAGACTCAAGTCCAACATCGAGGCCGGAGCTCCTCAGCTCATCATCGAGGACCTCTGGGACCTTCTCCAGTACCACGTCACTACATACATCAACAACGAGACCTCGGGAATTCCGCCGGCCAAGCACAAGAGCGGAAGGCCCCTCAAGACCCTCGCCCAGAGACTTAAGGGTAAGGAGGGCCGTTTCAGGGGCAACCTCAGCGGTAAGCGTGTCAACTTCTCTGCCCGTACCGTTATCAGCCCCGATCCTATGATAAGCATCAACGAGGTTGGTGTTCCGATAGCGGTAGCTATGGAACTCACCGTTCCCGAGAAGGTCACCGAGTTCAACTTTGAGAAGCTCAAGAAAATGGTTCTCAACGGGCCCGAGAAGTATCCTGGAGCTAACTACGTTATCGACCCCGAGGGAAGAAGAATCAGGCTTATGGAGAACAACCTCGAGCTCATCGCTGAGAAGCTCGACATAGGCTGGACGGTTGAGAGGCACCTCCTCGACGGCGACATAGTCCTCTTCAACAGGCAGCCGTCGCTGCACAGGATGTCCATCATGGCCCACCGCGTCAGAGTCATGCCCTACAAGACCTTCAGACTCAACCTTGCCGTCTGTCCACCCTACAACGCTGACTTCGACGGTGACGAGATGAACCTCCACGTGCCGCAGACGGAGGAAGCTCAGGCAGAGGCCAAGATACTCATGGAGGTCCAGAACCACATCATCTCGCCGCGTTACGGTGGCCCGCTCATAGCGGGAATACAGGATCACATCTCCGGCGGCTACCTCCTGACGCGCGAGGGAGCCTACTTCACCCGCTCAGAGGTCGAGCAGATGCTTATGTTTGCCGGCGTTGACGTGGACAAGCTCCCCAAGCCAGATAAGGTCGAGAACGGCGTTGAACTCTGGAGCGGAAAGACCATATTTTCCCTTCTCCTGCCCGAAGACCTGACCATCTGGTACAGGAACAAGCTCTGCGACGATCCAGAGCGCTGCGAGGCCCTTGAAAAGCTTATCGAGGAGAAGTTCATCCCGGACGAAGAGGAAGTGAGAAAGCTCGCCTATGATGGCTTCACATACATCCTCAACGGCAAGCTCCTCAGTGGTGTCGTTGACAAGAAGGCCTACGGAAGAGAGGATGGCAAGATACTCGACATCATCGTGAGGGAGTACGGCGTTGAGAGGGCTAGACAGTTCCTTGATCAGGTCACCAAGCTCGCCATATGGGTGATAACCCACAAGGGCTTCACGACTGCGATAGACGACGAAGACCTTCCGAGCGAGGCTCTCGACAGGATCAAGGAGATTATCCGCGAGGCTGAGGAGAGGGTTAACAGGCTCATAGAGGCCTACAAGAACGGTGAGCTCGAACCGCTGCCGGGTAAGACCCTTGAGGAGACCCTTGAGAGCAACATCATGGCCGTCCTTGCCGAGGCTCGTGACAACGCAGGTAAAGTCGCTGAGAAATACCTCGGTATGACCAACCACGCGGTCATCATGGCCAAGACCGGTGCGAGGGGTAAGATGCTCAACATCACCCAGATGGCTGCCATGCTCGGCCAGCAGTCCATCCGTGGTAAGCGTCTCTACCGTGGCTACCGCGGAAGGGTTCTGACCCACTTCAGGCCAGGTGACCTGGGAGCCAGGGCAAGGGGATTCGTCGTCAACTCCTACAAGAGCGGACTCACACCACAGGAGTACTTCTTCCACGCGATGGGTGGAAGGGAAGGTCTTGTCGATACCGCAGTCAGGACTGCCCAGAGCGGTTACATGCAGCGCAGGCTCATCAACGCCCTCCAAGACCTCAAGGTAGACTACGACGGAACCGTCAGAGATCCAACGGGCATCATCGTCCAGTTCAAGTACGGTGAGGATGGCGTTGACCCGATGAAGAGCTGGCAGGGCAAGACTGTGGATGTGGATAGGGTGATTGTGAGAACCCTGCTTAAGGTCAGGGGTAAGGGGTGAGAGAAATGGTTGCTGCCAAGACTATCAAGAGCCTCGTCGATAAGGCCGACCTCCCCGATAACATCAAGGAGGAGCTTTACAACAAGCTCATCGAGTACAACAAGAAGTACAAGCTCAAGAAGGCCGAAGTCGAGGCCATCATAGAGGAGACCGTTAAGGAGTATCAGAACGCACTCATCGAGCCTGGAGAGGCTATAGGAACCGTTGCCGCCCAGTCTATCGGTGAGCCCTCGACGCAGATGACTCTTAACACCTTCCACTACGCTGGTGTCGCAGAGATAAACGTTACCCTCGGTCTGCCGAGAATCATCGAGATTGTTGATGCCAGAAAGAACCCGTCCACTCCAATCATGACCGTCTACCTCGACGAAAAGCACAGATACGATAGGGAAAAGGCCCTCGAAGTTGCGAGGCGCATTGAGGGAACGACCCTTGAGAACCTCGCGAGGGAGATGAGCATCGACATCCTCAACTTTGAATTCATCGTTGAGATTGACCCGGAGAGGCTTGAGAAGAGTGGTCTCGACATGGAGAAGATTCAGAAGAAGCTGGAGAGCTCCTTCAAGAGCGCAGAATTCGAAGTGGACGGCTACACGCTCATTATGAGGCCCAAGAAGGTAACCAAGCTCTCTGACCTCAGAAGACTCTCCGAAAAGGTTAAAAAGCATCGCCTTAAGGGTCTCTCGGGCGTCGGAAAGACGATTATCAGGAAGGAAGGCGACGAGTACGTCATCTACACCGAGGGTTCCAACTTCAAGCAGATCCTCAAGGTTCCCGGCGTTGACCCGACGAGGACGAGGACGAACAACATCCACGAGATCGCCGAGGTGCTCGGAATTGAGGCTGCCAGAAACGCCATCATCGAGGAAATCGTCAACACGATGCGCGAGCAGGGTCTTGAGGTTGACGTCAGGCACATCATGCTCGTCGCCGATATGATGACGCTCGACGGCGTCATACTGCCTATAGGCAGGCACGGTATAGTTGGGGAGAAGGCCAGCGTGCTTGCCAGGGCCGCGTTCGAGATCACCACTCAGCACCTCTTCGAGGCCGCTGAGAGGGGTGAAACCGACCCGCTCAACGGTGTCGTTGAGAACGTCCTCATAGGACAGCCGGTTCCAGTCGGAACCGGAATCGTCAAACTGGCAATGAATCTCCCCCTGAGACCGAAAAGGGAGTAGGGAGGTGTGATTGATGGATCTAGCTTTCGAACTTAGGAAGGCTGACGAGACCGGAAAGATAATCAAGGGAGCTAAGAAGACCATCCAGCTCGCCAAGATGGGTGGAGCGAAGCTGATTATAGTGGCCAGAAACGCTAGGCCGGACATCAAGGAGGACATCTACTACTATGCCAAGCTCAGCGGCATTCCGGTTTACGAGTTCGAGGGAACCAGCGTCGAGCTCGGCACCATCCTCGGAAGGCCGCACACGGTTTCGGCTCTGGCAGTGGTAGACCCGGGTGAGAGCAAAATCCTGGCCCTCGGGGGTAAGGAGTAATGCCGCTCAAGCTCAACACTGATCAGATAAAATACATAGCCCTCTTCGAGAGCATGACGGGAGCTACAGTGCTCGACTGCCTCATTGACAGCAACAGGAACAGGCTCATCTACGTCATCAAGAAGGGCGAGATGGGACTTGCCCTCGGAAAGAAGGGAGCCAACGTCAAGCGCGTTCAGAACATGCTCGGAAAGGAGATAGAGCTAATCGAGCACTCGGAGAACCCCGAAGAGTTCCTGAGGAACATTTATAAGAGCCTCGGGGTAAAGGTTAAAAAAGTCCACATCACTGAAAAGAGGGATGGTAAGAAGGTCGCCCTCCTAGACATAGGCCCGCGCGAGAAGCCGCGCGCCATCGGAAGGGGCGGCCAGAACATCAACCTCGTGAAAGAGTTGATGGAGAGACACCACGGTATTCACGACGTGATCATAATTTGAGGTGATGCTCATGCCGGGAAAGAAGGCCCCATATGGAGAGTTCGCTGGTAGAAAGCTCAAGCTCAAGAGGAAGAAGTTCCGCTGGAGCGACATAAGGTATAAGAGAAGAGTCCTTCGCCTTAAGGAGAAGAGCGACCCGCTCGAGGGAGCCCCACAGGCCAAGGGAATCGTCCTCGAGAAGATAGCCGTCGAGGCTAAGCAGCCCAACTCCGGAATGCGTAAGGCAGTTCGTGTCCAGCTCATCAAGAACGGTAAGGTCGTTACCGCGTTCACCCCGGGTGACGGTGCTATCAACCACATCGACGAGCACGACGAGGTCATCATCGAGGGAATCGGCGGTCCAAAGGGAGGTTCTATGGGTGATATCCCAGGAATCAGGTACAAGGTCGTCAAGGTGAACAGGGTTTCCCTCAAGGAGCTCGTCAAGGGCAGAAAGGAGAAGCCGAGGAGGTGAAGGGAATGGCCAAGCCGCTCACCGAGAGGTTCTACCAGCCTAAGGAGCTCAAGGTCATGGGAAGGTGGAGCGTTGAGGACGTCGTTGTGAACGACCCCTCGCTCAGGCCCTACATCAACCTCGAGCCAAGGATTCTTCCGCACAGCCACGGAAGGCACGCCAAGAAGCCCTTCGGAAAGGCCAACGTCCACATCGTCGAGAGGCTCATCAACAAGGTCATGCGCAGCGGTGCCAGCAGCCACAAGGTCGGCGGCCACTTCATGAGGAGAGAACACCGCTCCCTCATGAGCAAGAAAATGAAGGCCTACGAGGTTGTCAAGGAGGCCTTCATGATCATCGAGAGGAGGACCAAGCAGAACCCAATTCAGGTTCTCATAAGGGCTATCGAGAACTCCGCTCCAAGGGAAGATACGACCACCATCGCATTCGGTGGAATCCGCTACCACATGGCAGTTGACGTTTCACCGCTCAGGAGACTCGACATAGCCCTCAAGAACATCGCCCTCGGTGCGAGCGCCAAGTGCTACCGCAACAAGACCAGCTACGCCCAGGCCCTTGCCGAGGAGATAATCGCTGCAGCCAACAAGGATCCGAAGAGCTTCGCCTACAGCAAGAAGGAAGAGATCGAGAGGATTGCCCAGTCCTCACGCTGAGGACTGGCTGGTTTTCTCCTTTCCTATTCTCTTGGCGTTTGTCCAAAAATTAAAAGTCAGTGGGCCAGTGCTTTTCCGAGCCACTTGGCCAGAGCCACTATCGTCAGTATTGGAGGCATTCCCGGAGCTTTTGGAAGGACACTAGCATCGCAGACGTGAAGATGTCTCACCTTCGTTTCTAAATAGCCATCCACAGCGGTTCCAACCGCCGCCGTACCACCCATGTGTGCACCCTGCGGCTTTGAGACAACGAATGAGCCCGGATCAGCTCCAATCCCCTCCAATATCTCCTTGGCCATTGCGATGCCTTCATCCAGCCGCTTCTGGTCGTCTTCGGTTACGGCCTTTGAGACGCTGCCGTCGGGATAAACCCTGCCGGTGGGATCATCTGCAGTCTTCACCATGATTCCCACAAGCTTGTCTGTAGGCATCATGAAGCCCCTCCTGCCTGCCTCCATAAACCTCACTGTCCTGTTGGCGTTTATGTGAGGGGAGATTATGAAGCCCTTCTCATCGTGGAACTCATGGTCGACGAGCGCCATTACCGGTTCCCGAATCTGGTCCAGACCTTTTGCCTTTCCATAGACGTTCACGAATATGTCGACGAAGAGGTCCCTTCCCGCGCACTCAACACCAGAGTCCAAGAGGATCGCAGGAGTGCTCAATGCGCCGGCAGCCAGTATGACATTCTCTGCCTCTATCTCAGTGTATCCCTTCCTTCCGCTTCCCCTGATGCCTCTGGCTTTCCCGTCCTCTACGATCACTTCATGGACTCTGGTTTCGTAGAGTACCTCAGCCCCATGGGCAAGGGCATCGTTCAGGTAATCCAGGGCCGTCCACTTCGCCTCCTGAAGGCATCCAAAGGTACAGGATCCGCAGCGAACGCACTTGGAGAAGTCGAGGAACTTCGGCATTGGTTCCATCTTGTAGCCCAAGTCGGCAGAAACTTCCAACATGTTCAGTGACGCCTCGGATAGGAGGCTCTTCGGAGTTGGGGCTATCTTCATCTCCCTCTCAGCTTCCCTAAATTCGCTCTCCAAGTTTATTCCCAGGTCTTTGAACTCTTCCTGGAGGCACCGGGTTCCATTTGCGCATGAAACGACAGTCGAACCACCGGCCATTATCGTCCTCCACAGAATCACCCCCTCCCTAGAAGTCCTCGGGGTTTTGTATCCTGTCGTTTCAAAATACCTGAGGGAGTCCCTAAAAGTCCCCACGTGCTCTTCATACTTTCCAGCTTCCACGATTAGAACGTTTTTACCGACCATACTCAGTTCTCTCGCTATAGTGGCTCCACCGGCCCCAGAACCAACAACCAGATACTCACAGTGCTTTTTCATAGAAACCAACTCCAAGCCCAAATTTATTAAAGAAGCGTTATTTGCTAGCCTTTTTAGGGGCCCAAAGTATATATGGGTTTGGATTCATGTTGAAATCGATTCGGTTTCAGTCGGCAATCAGACTCGCACAACTGGTAACCACGCAACAAGGTTTATTTAGTCCGAAGTGTATCCCTTTCGGTGATATCATGAGGATCATGGCGGTACTCCTCCTTGGAATCCTACTTCTTGGCCTGATCCCAGTAACCTCAACCGCAGCACTTCCGTCCGATTATGGGGTCAAAATAACTCCAACGGGATTCAGATTGCTCTCGTGGGAGGTTGATGGAACCAACGTCATCAATGCTGGCGATAGAGGGGCGCTTGGGAAGAGCCTCCCCCTCTGGGACTGGCTTCTGAGCGAACCGTGGCCCGGAAGCCTGGCCACCGGAGAGTACAAGCTGAGGGAAGATGGGGACACAATCGTAGGGACGCTTCAGACCGGATCTCTTCTCGTGGAGAAGACGTTCCAGGTTCTCGACTCCAACAGGGCTCTCCTAAACGTGACGTTCACCAACACCGGAGATTCCACATTCAAAAGTCTCGTGAACTGGAACTCCTTTGACCTCGGTTATACCATGGCATGGGCGGGTTACCTTGGAAAGCCCGGCGGTGAGCAGGAGATATGGATGGAAAACGGGCAACTTCACATCGAAGAGAAGAACTGGGTGAGACTCGGAGCAAAGGTAGAAGCCTTTGGCCTGGTGGACTTTGACGAGGACTTGATAGCGCTTGTTTTCCCGGGTGAGAAGAGTGTTGCTCTGTGGCTGGAGAGCGGAAGCTGGGGGGTTGAAACGAGGGCTGAATTCCCTCCGTTAGTTCTGGAGCCGGGAGAGAGCAAGACCTACGTATTCGAGGTGTTCGTGGGGCACATCGAAGAGCTCAAAGAGGTATATCCAGAGATATACGAGAAGCTTGAGCCGTTTCTCGAGAGGAATCGGTTTGAAATAACCTTTGACTCCCAGGCTTTTCCCATAGTAGGCGAGATTACCAACCTTACGGTGAGGGTTACCCCAAAAGAACCCCTCGACAAAACTGGCAGGTTATCAGTCTCGGTTGCGTGCGGAGAAGGAGTGTTCGAGAGAACCTACCCAGTCGACTTGAGCAAGGAAAGCAAAGTAACCCTTCAAATAACAGCCGAGAAAAGCTGCAGGATAAAAGCCGAACTTGAACTAGAGGGAGAAATCATAACAAGCGCAAGCACAACTATGAGGGCCTTCGAGAAGGGAAAGCCCCTCAAGGTAGTCTTTGTCTGGCACCACCATCAGAGCCCTGGCGTCTGGCCCAACGGAACGCTGCACGGCCCCTGGGCCCTCGTGCACACCTACGAGGACGAACTCGAACCCTACTATGACGGCGGCGCCTACTACTTCCACGCATGGATTCTCCAGAAGTACCCGGAGATTAAGATGACCTACCACCTTTCCCCTTCCCTCCTATGGCAGTGGAACCTCACGAACACCGGCTGGTGCCAGAGCTATCCTTCCTATCAGTGCTTCACGCCAGAGAGCCCCGAGGCCGAAAAAGTCAAGGAAGCGATGAGACTGTACAGAGACTTGTACGAGAAGGGCCAAATAGAGATACTCTCCAGCTACTTTGCCCACCCGATAGGTGGCTACATTGCGGAGCGCTACGGCTGGCTCGATCTTCTTGACTACGAGCTGTCCCTCGGCAAGAAAACGACTGAGGAAGTGATCGGCGTAGATGCCAGCGGGATATGGTTGTCCGAGATGGCCTTCAGTCCGAAGCTCGTTCCCCTGCTCGAGGAGCACGGGTTCGAGTACACCGTCCTCGACGACCGCTGCCATCTCAGGGTTCTCTACCCCTACTCGCCGTACCACCTCTACGCCATCGGGAACTCATCGATTAAGGTGCTCTTCAGGGATCACACAATAAGCGACGACTTCGCCTTCAACAACAACTTCCGCAGCGAGGATGAGGCAAGAGAAAAGGCCCGGAAGATAGTGGAGGAAATCTTAAGCGTTAGGGAGGTCGATCCCAACGCGGAGGTTGTAACGATAGCGGCAGACGGCGAGAACTGGATAATATTCTCCCCCAATCCCGGCTTAACTGCAAAGTACTTCGAGTACCTCCTTCAGTACCTTCAGGAGGCCCAGGAGAAGGGACTGATTGAGACGGTGACACTTGGAGAGGCCGTTAGCGAGCTCGAACCTTACAGGAATGTAACTCCCCTCGCAACCTCGTGGCTCTGTTCGTGGGACAAGTGGACGAGGGAGAAGAAATCCGTGCAGGAGTCCATGTGGAGGAGAGACGAGGAGGTCTACAACCTAACTCAGACGTACGTCGAAAAGTGCGGAAAGGACGAGACCTACGAAAAGGCCCTCTACGGTCTCGCGCAGGCCCTCGACAGCGACTTCTACTGGGCGGAGTTCTCGTATCCACCGCACGTCTACGCATGGCTCAACTGGACGGAAAACCTGGTGAAGGACGGCCTAGAAGGGTGCAGCTCCACAAACGTCACTCCAACGACCACAACAACGTCTGCAGCTATCCTTCACGACACTACCTCAGCAATTGAGACCTACTCAACATCCGAAACGGGGGAGGGGACTGGGTTCTCGACATGTGGTGTCGGGACATTATCTGCCCTTTCCCTGCTCGCCCTCCTTCTGAGAAAGAAGGAGTGAACCCCAACTTTTCATTTTATCAAACTCCTCCCTACCATGTTCCCCGGCTTTTCTACACCAAAGAACTCCAGAACCGTCGGTGCTATGTCCATGAGGCCCGGGATTTCAAGCTCAACTTTCTCGAAACCCCACAGTATCAGCGGAACCTTCACAACCGGCTCGTTCATGGAGCCGTGCATTCCCTTAACCCAGTGACTTACTCCCTTAATCCCCCTGCACATTCTGTGGGAGCAGAACCAGTAGCCAGGCTTGGCGGAGACTATCAGCTCGCCGCTCAGGGGCGTATCGAGGTGGGGTAGCTCATCGCGGAAAAAGACTTCTTTGACCCCCGGAGCCTTCCTCAGAACTTCAAAGGCTTCCTCGGCCGGGTTCGGGTCTCTGAGATAAACGTGAACTCCACCGCCAGAGGAGACGCGTAGCGTCTCGATGCCGTGCTTCCTGAGGTAGGTTTTCAGGTTCACCCAGGTGTGAACCTCTTCCTGTCCGTGGTCAGCGAAGATTATGAAGGCGTACTCTTCCTTCAGGCGCTCCCATAGGGTTCTAACTGCAGTGTCAACGGTCTCAACGGCCTTTAGAGCCCCCTCACTCAGCGGCCCATAGTCGTGGCCCATGCCGTCTATCGAAGCGAAGTGTACGAGGAGCAAATCCGGTCTGCATTCCTCGTATAGGTATATGGCCGAGTTCATGACCCAGACGTCCTTCCTCCAATCGCGACCGTGCTGGCGGTACATCCTGTCACCGGCAAAGAAGGGTGGGAAGATTCTAACGTCCGTCCCGCTGAACGGGGGCATCGTATAGCCGCTGACGGCTGCGGTTCTAACACCTTTCTGCCGCAAGAGGTCAACGATGGTCGGGGCCTTAATGACCTTGTGGGGATTAAAGGCCACCTCGTAGTCATAGAAGTTAACCTTCCGGTCAGAGAGGCGGTCGTAGTAGCCGTTCTCGACGACTCCGTGATCTTTCGGCCACACCCCCGTCATCACGCTGGTGTGAACTAAGTCCGTGAGCGTGGGAAAGATAGAGTCAACCACCGCGAACTCACCGCTTTCAGCAAGCTCGCTCAGGAAGGGCATGTGCTTCAGGTTGTAGACCCCACAGCCGTCGAGGCTTATCAGCGCGAGCTTTTTCCTCATTCCAAAACCTCCAAGCGGTGTCGGCCTGACGTGCAGTCATCATACTTCAGTGGGATGGAGTGATCGTCATCCACCGTAGTTCCCTTTGTTAATCAGGTATAAATTCTTTCCGAGCCACTCGTCTAAAGTTTTCTGCCTCGCTAAGCTGCCAAGTATGTAGCTCCTCGTGAGGTACTTCTCGAACGGATGCTCAAGGCGACGCTTTATGGCCTCTAGCGCCTCGTTCAGCGTTGAGAAGTGACCGATGAGGTTGTTCATGGCCTTTTTGACTCCCAACCTTATCTGCCAGACACCAACGGGGGCGTAGTACTCGGGGGTAACCTCGCGGAAAACTACTATCCTTGCCTGCCTCCTCCTCGCTCTCAGAGCTTCAAGAACACTCAGACGAGCCGCGTGGTAGGCTCCGGCCGTTTCCTTGACGTACTCCTTTCTTCCGCGGAAGTCCTCGTAGTCGTGGATGACGCTTGGTTCATCGCTTCCGAAGAGCGAGCCCTTGAGCCAGACCTCCAAAAGCTCGAAGGCATAGCTCTCAGGCATAAGCAGAACGGCGTAGCGGTTTCCGAGGAAGCGGTAAAAGTAGACCTCGTAGTCGTTTATCTCTGGATAGCTCAGAATTTCACGCCTCAGGTTATTCCCTATCGTGTCCTGAACGGCGGTGATGCTCCACCTTGTGGGAACAAGCCTCTTGTCAACGCCGAGAAGTCCCGCGGAGAGGAGCCTTATAATATAGTACTCGTCAAAGCCCCAGTTGTAAAGCCTCATTATTGCTTGCTCCGCCTTCAGCTCGTCGCTCACGACATAGTCGGTCCTCCTCGGAATCCGGGGATTCTCCGTGAGCTCAAAGTCCAAAAGCTCCGCCTTCGGCCCTATCGGCGGGGCAAACTCGCTTGGGAGGACTTTGAGAACGGGCTTTTTCTTCAGCAAAATCTCGCTGTCAACGGGCTTTATCGACATTGCCAGCTCCTGAACCTCGCCGAGTATTCTCCCGCTCCTCCTTACGTGGACGTCTGCTTTCGTCTCGCCCATAACCAATAGCGAGCGGTAGTAAAGGATGTCCCTTATCGTCTTGTCCTCCCACTTCATGGGACTGTCGAGGTGACTGGTATCTCCCTCAATCGGTGGCACAAGAGGGCCTATGCGAACCTTAGGATAGCCGTACTCCCCAACGAAGATGCTCGGCGGGGAAGAGCCAAAAAGGTGGCGCTTATTGAGCTTTTCCTCTACCTTCCGGGCTACCCTAAACCTCTCGAGAATCGGACAGGTGGGCCTGCCGCAGAGGAGCTTCCTGCCCTTGCAGACGGCACAGAGCTTGGAGTTGAAGAGCTGGGTCATCGAGGATAGTTACTCAGGGAAGGTATTTATGGTTTGCCGACGCTGGCATCTCGAGTACCTTCCAAAAAACTTAAAAACCCCCTCCAGCTCATATAACTCGGGCATTGGAGTGCCGCGGTAGCCTAGCCTGGTAGGGCGCCGGCCTGCTAAGCCGGTGGGCGTTGCCCACAGGGGTTCAAATCCCCTCCGCGGCGCCAAATCTTTCTCTGGGTCGAATGCCGGGATAGCCTAGAGGTGAGGCGGTGGACTGCAGATCCGCTTTACGGGGGTTCGAATCCCCCTCCCGGCTCCATAATTATACAAACTTCGCCTGCGCGAAGTTTGATCAAGGTTCGCATGTCCTTCTGGATCTGCGGTTTTAATAGGGGGTTATTCCCCCCACTCGCAATTTTCATGGTTTCACTGCAAGTATAACGCCCTCCGGACGTTAAAAAGTATGTGAAACAGGTTTCAATTCCCCTTTTGATTTAATCCCCGCTTTGGACTTTCAATACTGGGAAAACATGCAAACTCCAGTACCGGATAATTTTTGAAGAAAGTTCTTTTGGTCAAGCTTTCTCAAAGCTTCCTGTACTCTCAAACCCCCGAAGTGGGGCTTCGCCCCACGTTGGGAAACTTTTGCTTGGCAAAAGTTTCCTGGCCTCGGGAGTGGTGGCCCTCATCACCCCCCATCGGTGCCGGGCCAAACGTTCAGCCCGAAGGGAGCGTAAGCGCATCGGCCGGGAGATTTTATAAATGCTTGAAAGATATGCCTTTCGGTGGTGACGATGATCAGGGTCAAGGTTCTTGGAAGGGGAATAGAGAAGGAACTCGAGTGGAGGAAAGGCATGAAAATCGCAGATGTCCTCCGCGAAGTGGGATTCAACACAGAGAGCGCGATAGCGAAGCTCAACGGCCGCGTTGCTCTGGAGGACGAGAACGTGAAAGATGGTGACTACGTGGAGGTTATTCCTGTAGTTTCGGGCGGATAAAGCAGATTACAGAGATTTATTCAATATTTTGAACAAACTGAACTTTTTAGTTTTAGGCAATAGTTTGGCCAACGGAAGTTTTTAATTTATGTATTCTTGGAGCGAAAGTGTTATATACAACTTGCAATGATTATACCTGTCCTCTTGGAAAAGGACGAATGAAGAAATGGGCAGTAATGTTCATTATTAGGCCGTTCGTTTTGAGTGGTTTCGAGTACGTGCAGAAAGGAACAACCAGGAATTCTACACCAACTCAAAGACCTGCCAGAACACAAGTATGGAGATGTCGGAAGTTCCTGCAAGTGGGCAAATACACACTGTGGTGGATGTTTTGCACCGGATCAAGCCAGCTCTCAAAATTTCGTGGTTTGTACTAGGGATACATATGGAAGCCTGTGTGGATGGGACTGGGTGGTAAAGTGGTGATGATACATGGGCCGAAATAAAGTGGCAATTTCAATTTTAATCTTTTGTTTGCTCTTTGTCTTCTTTTTACCCAAAGGCTTACTTATTCCAGCAGATGTAAAAGATGTAGATTTTGGAGAAGTCCCGAGCTCTTTGCATTGTCCCCCAAATATCCATATTAAAACCGAGTACTATCAGTATAAGCTTAACCATTTTGTGAACTTCACCCTCATTCAGAATCAGACTCCCATGGCAAATATAACCCTGAGGGGAGTTGAGGGAAAATACCTCTGTCTTCCCGAAGGCATATTAGTTTACGCCTACTACCCTGGAAGTTCTAGGTCTTGGGCCGGAACAACTTTGGCATTGTTTGATTACAATATGAGCCTCAAATGGTGGCGTCCATTTAGTGCTTATCCACTCAGGTACACTCGGGACGGCCTCATTCTCGTTAGTTCTGCCCTATTTGGCTCTGGAGGTGAGTCCTGTGCATACCTTATGAATATCTCTACTGGAGAGACAACATTCAGATTCTGCCCCGATGTTTTGGGAGCCCATATCTCTGATGTCAGAATTATTGGTGACAAAGCTTACGTGACCGTTGGGTGGCCAGACAGAGGGTGGTCTTCCCTTAAGACTAAAGTAATCCTTTACATCGTGGAAGGGAAGAAAGTTAAGAGGAAAACAATTACAAGCATCAACGGCGAGGGCCTTGGGATTAGAGTGCGTGTAGACGCTGATGACAGCCATGTTGCGGTGGCATATTATCTTAAAAATGAGAAAGGCGAAGAAAAGAACGGAGTCTGCATTTACACGGCGGGCCATTTAATCAAAATTGCCTGCAAGAGCTTCAATGAGCGGCCATATGACGTGAAACTTGATGGAAACATAGTTTACATCAAAACATGGAACAGCGTAAAAGCCTACAAAATAATCGGCCCATGAGAACTCCCATTATTTTTCTTTCTCCAACAGAGAAAATGGAGAGGGAATCAGGAACTCAGCCTCTTCCTCATGAACGCCTCGAAGTTATCCATGGCCTCCTCGAGAATCTCGACCGGCGGCAGGAAAACTATCCTGAAGTGCCACTCACCGGCATAGCCGAAGCCTGAGCCGTGGACGAAGAGTACGTGAGCCTCGTTGAGGGCATCGAGCACGAACTCCTTGTCGTTCTTCCACTTGGAGCGCTCCTCTATCTTCGGGAAGATGTAGAATGCTCCCTGAGGCTTGACGGTGCTTATTCCCGGAATCTCGGTCAGGCGCTTGTAGATGTAGTCCCTCCTCTCCTTGAGCTTGGCCATGTACTCCTCGAGGTAGTCCATCGGGCCGGTGAGACCTGCTATCGCCGCGAACTGGGCGGGTGTGTTGGGGCACAGTCTGATCCTTGCCATTTTGTCGACAGCTTCCCGAATCTCATCGAGCTTGCCCTCGGGATCAACGTAGTAGAAATAGCCGAGACGCCAGCCTGTTGCGAAGTAAACCTTCGAGAGGCCGTTCATGACGATGACCGGGACGTCTTTGGTGAGTGAGCCCGGAGAGACGTGCTCGCCCTCGTAGGTCATGAGGTCGTATATCTCGTCGCTTATAACCGGAAGGTCATATTCACCCGCTAAATCGAGAATCTCCTTTATCGTCTTCCTCTCATAAAGCGCTCCTGTTGGGTTGTTCGGGTTGATTACAGCTATGGCCTTGGTTTTCTCGTCAATTTTCTTCCTCATGTCGTCTATGTCAGGCTGCCAGCCGTTCTCCTCAACCGTCAGGTACTCCCTGGGTACTCCCTCATAGAACTTAACGAGGCCGGTGTAAGGCGGATAGCTCGGGCTCGGCACGAGGATGTTGTCACCAGGATTGAGCAGAGCACCGAAGAGGAACTGGAGCGCCTCAGTGACTGCAGCCGTAACACGGACGTCGTCAGGGGTTATATCCACGCCGTTTTTCCTTTTCTCGCGCTCTACTATGGCCTCCCTAAGTTCGGGCAGGCCCTCGCTCGGACCGTAGTAATTATGGCCCTCCTGAATGGCCTTACAGTAGGCGTCCCTCATGTGCTTCGGCGGCTGGAAATCGTACTTTCCGGGGTCACCAATATTGAGCCTGATTACCTTTATTCCCTTCTTCTCAAGCTCCCTGGCAGGAAGAACAACGTCCCTTATGGCGTATTCAATCCCCATAGCCCTTTCGGATGCGCGAATCATGAGCACCACCGGAGAGAGTTGAAGACTTCCTCATAAAAACCTTCACATTCCCTGGTCGGGTTCAAGGGGAAAGGCCTTCGGAAAAGCTGAGGCAACTTTAAAAAGAGTGCATCCAAACTAACCCGGGCGATGACGAATAGCAAGCATACTGAGACGATGCAACATGATGACGTGAACACCCTCCGAGCCCTTCGACACGTTTATTAACCTTCAGAGAGACCTCGTTACATGAACATATTCATTCCCCTGCTTTTTGGGATATTCCTCGGTTACGTCCTGAGGAAAAAGAGCCGGAAAGTCAATGTAGACCTTCCAATGAGCGTTGCGCTACTTCTCCTCATCTTCTTCATGGGTGTTGAGGCCGGAAAAGTTGAGATAGACGCCCTCTGGCTCCTTGGCTCATCCGTGGCTTTTGCGGCGTTGACGATAGTGGGCAGCGTTGGGATTGCTCTTCTTCTGGGAGGGAGGGAAAGATGAGGTTTCTGGCCTGCGTTTTGGCCTCACTAACTATCGGAATCCTCATCGGACACTTCTACGCCCCCGACTTCGGAAACCTCTACGAGATAATGCTCTATCTCCTTATATTCATCATAGGAATAGATCTCGGGGAAAGCTTCAGGCCCAACGAGGTTAGAAAGCTTGGAAGGCTCGCCGTTAAGCTCCCCCTTGGAACGCTCCTCGGCTCTCTCCTGGGAGGGCTCGTGGCTTCTCTGATTCTCGGCATAGATTTGAGATGGGGTCTGGCAGTTTCAGCGGGCTGTGGGTGGTACAGCCTAACGGGCCCGCTCATAGCTCAGTATTCGGCCGTCTACGGAACCCTCGGCTTTCTTGCCAATCTTACTAGAGAGATATTCACAGTGCTGCTGTATCCGGTCGTTATCAGGCGGATTCCAAAAGAGCTGGCCGTGTCAATGGGTAGGGCAACTACTATGGACACGACGCTGCCAATAATGACCAAGTTCGGAGGTAGCGACGTTGCAATCATAGCCTTTGTTCACGGATTCATACTGACGGCGTTGGTTCCCTTCGTGGTCCCATTCATTCTTCAGCTTTAACCGTTAATCTTTTAAGTTCAAACACTTTAGGTTCTCTTGACAAACCCAAATGGTGATGAGAATGAGTGAGGTTGAACTCGTATTTAAAGTCCTGAAGGAAGCTGGAAAGCCCCTCAAGAGCAAAGAGATAGCAGAGCTTGCCGGAATAGATAAGAAAGAGGTCGACAAGGCGATAAAGATCCTGAAAAAAGAGGGCAAGATAATCTCGCCAAAGCGCTGCTACTACGCCCCGGCCGAGTGAGTCAGCCCGGTATTTTTCTTCCAATTTCTCTAGCAGGGTCTTTCTTTCGATTTCCTCCACTCCACTTTGAGGGTCTACTGGAATTCATCCCAGTCGATAGCAAAAACATTTTTAAAGCCTCACGATTAGCGGTGGTTGCAGGATAATCCCTCATGGCTCGGGGGTGTCCGAGGCAAGAGCGGGTAGGAGCCCACCGGGCCCTCTGTGGAGGTGAGAGAATGAAGTATCCAAAGCAGATAAGGACTTACTGTCCGTTTTGCAAGAAGCACACCATACACAAAGTCGAGAAGGTCAAGAAGAGGCCGAGGAGCGAGCTCAGCCAGGGTCAGAGAAGGTTCAGAAGGATCATGAAGGGTTACCGCGGTTTCCCGAGGCCGAACCCTGCCGGAAGGGAGAAGCCGGTCAAGAAGCTCGACCTCAGGTTCAGGTGCACCGTCTGCGGTAAGGCCCACACGAGGGGACAGGGCTTCCGCGTTAAGAAGTTCGAGCTCGTGGAGGTGTGACGCATGGCGCTCCCGAAGAACCTCATCCCGATGCCGAGGAGCAGGTTCCTCCGCGTCAAGTGCATCGACTGCGGCAACGAGCAGATCGTCTTCAGCAACCCGGCCACCACCGTCAGGTGCCTCGTCTGCGGTGCAACGCTCGTCGAGCCCACCGGAGGTAAGGGCGTTATCAAGGCCAAGATACTCGAGGTTCTCGAGTGAACACCTTTCTTTCTCTTCCCTTTCGGCCTTCTGCTAAACTTTAAAAACCTCCTTTTCGTAAATTACTCAGGCAAAGAAAATTTTGAGGTGGTTAGAATGCCGAGGAAAGCCAAGGAGTATCCTGAAGAGGGAGAGTTTGTTATCGCGACCGTCAAGAGCATCCATCCTTACGGTGCGTTTCTCAAGCTTGACGAGTACCCCGGTAAAGAGGGCTTCATGCATATAAGCGAGGTCGCCTCGACATGGGTCAAGAACATTAGGGACTATGTGAAAGAGGGTCAGAAAGTAGTTGCCAAGGTCATACGCGTTGACCCAAGTAAGGGGCACATAGACCTGAGCCTCAAGAGGGTGAACCAGCAGCAGAGGAAAGCCAAACTCCAGGAGTACAAGCGCGCCCAGAAGGCCGAGAACCTTCTCAAGATGGCCGCAGAAAAGCTCGGGAAGGACTTTGAGATGGCCTGGTGGGAGGTCTGGGTTCCTCTCGAGGAGGAGTACGGCGAAGTTTACGCCGCCTTTGAGGACGCTGCCCAGAACGGCATAGAGGTTCTCAAGGGCATCATACCCGACGAGTGGCTCGAACCGCTCAACGAGATAGTCCAGAATTACGTCGAGGTTCCCACGGTAACCATCGATGCCGAGTTCGAGATAACCGTGCCGAAGCCCAACGGCATAGAGATAATCAAGGAGGCACTCATAAGGGCCCGTGACAGGGTCAACGAAGATAAGGACATCGAAGTCAAGTTCACCTACCAGGGAGCTCCAAGATATAGGATAGACATAACCGCGCCCGACTATTACAAGGCCGAAGAGGTTCTCGAGGACATCGCTGAGGAGATACTTCGCGTTATCAAGCAGGCGGGAGGAGAGGCAACCCTCCTAAGGAAGGAGAAGCGCATCAAGAAGATAAAGAGGAGAGGCGCCTGAAGGGGATTGACATGAGGTTCCGCATAAGGAAGTGTCCCAGCTGCGGGCGCTACACCCTCAAAGAGACCTGTCCAGTCTGCGGAACCAAGACAAAGATAGCCCACCCGCCGCGCTTCTCGCCAGAGGATCCCTACGGGGAGTACAGGCGCAGACTGAAGCGCGAACAGCTGGGCATTGTAAAGAGGTGAGACCATGAAAGAGACCATGATTTATGTCTACGAGAGGCCCCAGCTGAGGGACCCTGTGTTCATCGAGGGTCTCCCTGGGATAGGCCTAGTTGGAAAGCTTGCTGCAGAACACCTGATTCAGGAGCTTGAGGCTGTCAAGTTCGCCGAGCTCTACTCGCCGCATTTCATGCACCAGGTGCTCATCAAGAAGAATTCCGTCGTTGAGTTGATGAAAAACGAGTTCTACTACTGGAAGAACCCCGAGGAGAACGGAAGAGACCTGATAATCATCACAGGCGACCAGCAGGTTCCGCCAACGGACAGCCCCGGTCACTTCGAGGTCGTTGGCAAGATGCTCGACTTCGTGAGCGAGTTTGGCACGAGGGAGATCATCACAATGGGCGGCTACCAGGTGCCGGAGCTCCAGGGAGAGCCGAAGGTTTTAGCGGCAGTAACCCACGAGGAGCTTGTTGAGTACTATAAGGCCAAGCTGGAAGGCTGTCAGGTCGAGGTTGTCTGGAGGGAGGATGAAGGCGGAGCAATAGTCGGCGCAGCTGGTCTTCTTCTTGGTATGGGCAAGCTCAGGAGCATGTACGGAATAAGCCTGCTCGGCGAAAGCCTCGGCTACATCGTTGACGCAAAGGCAGCCAAATCAGTCCTCAGCGCGGTAACTAAGATACTCGGCATCGAGCTCGACATGACGGCCCTCGATGAGCGCGCCAAGGAAACCGAGGAGATACTCCGCAAGGTTCAGGAGATGCAGAGGGCGATGCTCGAACAGACCATGCCTCCAACACCGGAGGAAGAGGACAGGGGTTACCTCTGATTTTCTTCCCTTTTTCAGGTCTCTTACTGGCTTCTGGCACATCCAACCTATGGTTAATAATACCGGGTTGGAGAAACACTTTTATATAGTGCTATCTTTTTTGACTTTGATAACACCCCCGGGCCAAGGAGGGAGATAAATTGCACATACCAGACGGGCTGTTGAGCACGCCGGTTATAATAGTGACTTACGCAGTAACCATAGCGGGCGTTCTGTACTCAATTAAAAAGCTCAGAGACTTTCCGGAGGACAAAATACCTCTCCTCGGCCTCTTTGCGGCTGGGATCTTCGCGGCCCAGATGGTCAACTTCCCGATAATCGGAGGAGTCAGTGGACATCTGCTCGGAGCGACGCTCGTTGCCATACTGCTCGGCCCCTATGCGGCTGTGATAGTTATGACTGCGGTGTTGCTCATCCAGACATTGCTCTTCGGCGACGGTGGAATAACTGCCATCGGAGCGAACATCCTCAACATGGGTCTTATCGGGGCGTTCGTTGGCTACGCCATCTACACCAAGCTGAAGAACATCAATGAGGTTTTCGCCATGGGCTTTGCCGCGTGGCTTTCGGTGCTCCTGGGAGCAACGATGACTGCTATCGAGATAGGCCTCAGCCAGAGCCTGCCCTTCGCCAAGGTTCTCACCCTGATGATAAGCTATCATGCCATAATCGGCATCGGTGAGGCCGTACTCACTATACTCATCGTCCAGGCCGTTAGGATGAAGCTTCCCGAGATAGAGGGGGTGACCGCATGAGGGCGATAGTGAAGGGACTCATCGTCATAGCCGTTATATTGGCCATAGTCCTTCCGCTGGCCTCGAGCAATCCCGATGGTTTAGAGGCCACCATGGAAAAGGTCGGCCTCGAAGAGAATCCCATCTACCACGCCCCCCTCGATTATGGCGAAAGCTGGGCTCAGAGCTTCGCCATGGGGCTCCTCGGAATAACCTTGACCTTCGTGGTTGGCTACGGCTTAGCAAAGCTCGCCAAGGGTGCCTGAAGTGTACCTGCCGTTCATTTTTATTTACGCGATTGGTGTCGTTACCCGAAAAAGCTTGAGTGAGTTAGCTTATTTTGCCCTCCTGTTCCTTGCTGTAGCCATTATGATGAGGCCTAAGAAGAGAGTTCTCCTCAACCTCGGATTCCTCCTCGGGTTTGAGGGGCTGCTCTTCATCCTTGCCCTCTTCAATCCTGGAAGACCAATTCTCGATACTCCCATAGGGCCGATAACCCACGAGGGGCTTTATTCCTTCTTCCTTCTCCTCGGGAAGGCCTTTCTATCCGCGGGAACCGCCGTAGTGATAACCAGCTCGGTCGGCTTTTCGAGGATACTCGCAGAGATGGAGACCCTGAAGTTTCCGAGGATACTCATCCTGACGCTCGCGTTCACATACCGCTACCTCGACCTCTTTGCAGAGGAAGCCGAGAGGATGAAGCGGGCCCTTGATTCCAGGGCATTTGGAATCGGGAGAAAGGAATACTACCGGAAACTTGGAGCACTCATAGGCGAGATTTTTGTGAGGGCATACCTTAGAAACGGGAGAATTTATAAGGCAATGCTCTCAAGGGGCTTTGGCGAGTTCCCAAGGCTCGAAGAACCACGTCCAAACCCCTCAATCGGACTGCTGATGCTCCTCGCCATCGGGGGTCTGCTGATATGATAGAGCTGAGAAACGTTCACTTTTCGTACGCAGGAAGAGAGGTTCTGAGGGGTGTGAACCTCACCATCAAAGGGGGAGAAATTTTCGGGATTCTCGGACCCAATGGGGCTGGAAAGAGCACGCTTGTTCTTCATCTCAACGGCATACTGAAGCCGAAGAAGGGAGAGGTGATTATAGACGGCCTCGATCCCGCTAAGAACCCCAAGGAGGTTCGAAGGAAGGTTGGCATCGTCTTTCAGGACCCAAACGACCAGCTGTTCTCGCCGACTGTCTTCGAGGACGTTGCCTTCGGCCCCTACAACCTCGGTCTCCGTGGGGAGAAGCTGAGGGAAAGAGTCCTGTGGGCACTGAGACAGGTGGGTATGGAGGGCTACGCAGAGAGGGAAACTAAAGACCTCAGCTTCGGCGAAAAGAAGAGGGTAGCAATAGCCACGATCCTTGCGATGGAACCCGAAATCATCGTCTTTGACGAGCCCTTCGCCAACCTTGATTTCAGGGGAAAACGGCTCCTCGGGGAGCTGATAAGGGGAATGAAGGAGGAAGGGAAGACGGTAATCCTGGCCTCCCACGAGGCAGAATATCTGACCCTCTGCGACAGGATAGTCCTGATGGACAGTGGGAAAATAATAACCGTCGGAACGCCTGAGGAAATACTCGGTAATCCCAGGCTCCTTAGAGAGCACAACCTTGATGTCCCATCCATCGCGGAGCTGTTCCTGAGCTTGGGGCTGAAGGTTCCAAGGAACGTTGAAGAGGCAAGAAAAATACTCGAAGAATGGAGAAGGACTACTCCATAGCCTTCTCCAAAAGCTCCAGGCCAAGGTCAAGGTATTCCCTTGCCTTTTCTTCGCTCTTCGCCTCGCTGAAAACCCTTATTATCGGCTCCGTTCCGCTGGCCCTGACCAATACCCAGCCGTCGTCGAAGAGTATCTTGGTTCCGTCAGTTGTATCGATGGTGTAACCTCTCTCCCTGGCCAACTCAGCCACTTTAGCGACTATCGCCTTCCTATCGCCTTCGATGTGCCTTTTCGTCTTGAACTGGTAGTACCTGGGGAGTTCATCTATAAGCTCGCTGAACTTCTTACCGCTTTTCGCGAATATCTCCACGATTTTTGCCGCTGTCATGGCCCCGTCCCTGCCGAGGACAAAGTCTGGAAAGATTACGCCGCCGTTCTCCTCGCCACCTATGGTTCCGTCGTGCTCCAACAAAGCCCTCGCCACTATAAGGTCACCAACCTTCGTGCGCATTACCTCGGCATTGTTCCTCTTGGCTATGTCATCAAGCAGATAGGAGGTAGCGACGGTTGTGACAAGCAGCCCGCCGCCGTTTTCTCTGAGAACAGCGTCGGCAACCAGCGCAAAGGTCTTATCACCCTGAACAAAGTTGCCGTTCTCGTCGATGAAAACGGCCCTGTCGGCATCCCCGTCCTGAGCCACTCCAAAGTCCGCCCCGAGAGCCTTGACAACCTTCATGAAGTCCTTAAGATTTTCCTCGTTGGGCTCAGGATTTCTCGCAGGGAAGTGGCCGTCTGGATGGGCGTTTACGCTGACGACCTTACAGCCCAGCTCCCTGAGCAGGTAGGGTAAAGTGAGCGAGCCGGCACCGTTGGACGTATCGACGACTACGAATGGTCTCCTCTTCCTTATTGCCTCAACGTCCACCCTCGATTTTATGGCGTCGAGATAGGGCCTTATTATGTCCTCCTTCCGGACCTCTCCGATTTCGTCCCACTTAGCCCTGTCGAAGTCCTCGTTGAAGAACAGCTCCTCAACTACCGCCTCTCTCTCCTTCTTCAAGCCCATGCCGTTGGGCTCGAGGAGCTTTATGCCGTTGTATTCAGGCGGGTTGTGGCTTGCAGTTATTGCCGCTCCGCCGTCGGCCTTGAAGTACCTGCAGGCGAACTGTATGGCGGGAGTTGGGGCGACTCCGACATCGATAACGTCACATCCAACGCTGAGGAGACCGCTTATTAAAGCCTCCTTGAGCATCTCACCGCTAACGCGGGTGTCCCTGCCGACAACTACCAGCGGCTTCTCCCTTCCTTCCCTCTTCAGCATCGTTCCGAAGGCCATACCCATCCTAAGCGCGAACTCAGGGGTTATCTTCTCATTGGCGATCCCCCTGACGCCGAAGGTTCCAAACAGCTTTCCCATGTCTTTCACCTCCTCAATCAACCCTCATTCCAACGACCTTAAGCGACTTAACCTCCTCAGACTCCAAAGCCTTAACCATCTCCTCGAAAACTGTGTAGCAGGAGTTTATGGAGCCCAAGTTGGGGCAGGGTGCGGTTCCTTTTCCATCCTTTGAGAGGAGTCTCAGGGTCTTATCGATGGGGAAGGCGACTATGTAGAAAGTGGGGTCATCGCCATCTAACAGTTCCGTCCTCATGACCGCCCCCTCAAGGCTCTCCAGCAGCCCGGGGAGGATCATGGCACCTATGATAGTCGATATGGCTCCTGGATGTCCCGCACCGCTAAGCGTCCAGAAGTCCACTGAGACTTCCCTAGGCTCAAGCCCGCGGGCCTTCAGTGCATCCCTTATCCTAAGGACTACCTTGTGGAGCGGACTGTACGGGAAGTAGAGGAACGAGAAAGGTACCATACCCACCAGGAAGCAGTTGTTCTCCGTTTCCCTGCCGCACGCGAAGCCCGTCACTATCTTTCTGACCTTGGGGTCGTAACCACTTACAGAGAACTGGAGCGGCCCAACGCTCTTGACCGTCAGCCCCTGCCGGTATCTCTTCATCCTGAACTCCTCGCAGTCGAAGGGATTCGAGAGGTCATAGATTCCCCTCGCCCTTCCTACCCACCTGTTGTGGGCGATAACGTAGTGAATAACGGGGTTTGACTGGATCGAACCCAAAGCAACAACCGCTATCTTGAGCTTTTTCTCATGGGGAGGATTTTTCTGGGCATAGAGTCCCAGGATTTTCTCCAGGGCGCGAACCGAGATGATGGGAACCAGCAGTGGCAGGGGGTACTCGACCGCTCCTTCGGGAAGCTCCTCGTTGTATCCAAGGATATGAAGGACCACATGGGGGTCCTCGTTATCTCTCTCGCAGAAGTCCGGGTGACAAACCGAATAGAAAAGCGCCTCGGAAAGGCCGGACTCCCTTAGGTCGTTTATGAAGTCAACGATAATCCCGACAAGCTCCTCCTTGTGGTTCACGGCCTCCCGTATAGCATCTGCGCTCACTTCAAACCTGACATCCACCTTAAGCTTTTCCACGCCGAGTGACTGTCGGACTTCTTCGAGAACGTGTGCAAGTATTGTCGGGGAGTACCCAACCTGTCCGGAACCGAACACCTCCTCAAAAATACCCTCGAGGTCAACGTTCTCTTCTTTAACTTCGATGGCGAGTTTTAGGGCGTAGGGAAACGTTCCCAGAATTGGAACTGGAGATCCGGAGACACTCGTAAGGCCCTTCTTAGCGGCTTCTTCTGGCAGGAGAAGGGGAGGGATTAGGTTCATTATCCCGCCGAGTGAATCGTAGCTCTCCACTATAACCAGCCTTCCATCGTCACTCTTCCCCACGCCATATATCTCGCTGTCGGGGTATGGAACCTTTCCGGCGAGACCAACGCCCGCTATCATAGCCGCCACTCGATCGGTTGAAAGGCTCCGGAAGTAAGTGTTCTTTGGGATTTCCTTGGGCTTGAATTTCCTCAAAACGTTTTCTATTGCCGATATTAGGGAAAAGCTCCTCGGTATATCTCCATACTCGAATCCTGTCAGGAATATCACGATGTCGTAGTCGTCAAGGAGGTGCTTACCCAAAGACTCCACCCCCAGCTCATATGACTTCATGAAAAACGCCGCGAAAAGGCCCAAAGGTAGCCAGAGAACCAGCGTTAAAGGCACGTACCACCAATCCACACTCCCCACGGAGCCGCCAAGCTGGGTTATAGAAGAGAAGGCAATTCCCATTGATACTAGAAGGGTTATTATAAGACCCGAAACGATAAACGTCTCGTTGCTGAGCCTTCTCACCTTTCTGAGGCTCTGGGAGAGATTTACGACGTGCTCCATTTCCTCTGGCCTTTCTCTTGGTAGAATGAGATGGGTCTCTGAAACTTCAACGAAGAGCCTGTACATAAAGTATATGAAAAACGCAAAGAGATTGACTTCAACAATCACAAGGATGTAGGAGTAAAAGAGCAGCAGCGTCCCGTCGTCTAGTAACCTTACTGCCATCGCAGAGAGGACGAGAAGGAGACCCCCAATAATGAGCGCCTTTATGAAGTTTCTGAAATCAACAAACACATTAAGGAGCTTTAGAACAGATTTTCCGGTTCTCTCCAGGAGGCGGGCGTACACCCAACCGTAAACCCCTGAGGCCATGAAGATAAGGGGAATAAGTGAAATCAAAATCAGGGATGCCCAGTAGGGGGTGGGAAGGATAGAGAGTATGCTCCCGGTCACCTCAAGAGGGGAAGGTTCCACGGCAAGAATTGCAAGGATTATGCCTAGTATTCCAATGAGCACGTTTCTGAAGGTATCGTCGATCAGGGTAAAAAGTTCAAAGCTCTTTTCAAACTCTCCCTCCATCCTATCACCCCGCCGAAACCACAAGGGCGTTAGCTATGACAACACCTATCACGGCGGCCACCTTATAAGGTGTGATGTTCTCACTGGCCGATTTGATAATTGCCCCAAGGAGAACTATGATTGCAGGATAAGAAAGAACCACGACTGTAACCTCTGTTGCACCACCGATGCCAAGTGCTGCGAAGCGCATTACATGGGCTAGAGACAAGGAAAATCCCGCAAAAACAACCGCCCTCCAGAGAGAAAATCCCGAGAATGTTCTCCACGGAAAGCCCCTAAGAAAGAGCATGGCAGCGAGTGCTGCACCCTGCCCTATAAGTACCCCTGTTATGGGAAACGTCATTTCCTCAGCGAGCGATAGATAACGTAGCATAACCGCGGTAAGAGCCGCTATAGACCCCGCTCCCATTCCGAGAAGCACTGCAGTCGTGGAGCCTACAAATGACTTGGTGGATTCCACATGAAGCAGGAGCATTGAGAGGGCCGCTATAACTGCACCCAAGGCAAGCTTGGGACTGATGATCTCATGTATAAGCAAGAGAGCCAGAAAAGCCGTCAGTATCGGCTCGGAGGCTGAGGAGGCTGTGGAAGCAACCGAGGCTCCTCCAAGCTCGACAGCCTTGAAGTACGCTATCCTGGAGAGGAAAAACTGAAGTAGACCGACGATCAAGTAAAGCAACGTCTGGTCACGCGTTATCGCGTAGTGCTTTGAGGAGAGCTCATGGACGGAAAAGGGCACCAGAACTATCAGTCCCCAGAACATGGCTTCGATTAGAGTGTCCCAGAAATCCCTACCCCTGGCAAACTCAATTCTCATCAGTATGTTCCCCACCGCGAGGAGGAGGGCCGAAAGAAAAGAAAAAACGAACCAGGTTTCCACGTTCGACACCTCACGTTAGTGCATTTGCAAACTGGGTTATCATGGACACGAAAATGTAGAGTGCGTAAACGAAAATTCCTGCCTGTACGAGTGCAATCGCAGCTTTCAGGAGTTTCTTACCCTCAGGCAGCAAAGGAACCGGAAGGCCCATCACAACGGCGACGAAGAGGTACATCACCGCGTTCCGTATGGCAGAATAATCTATCGGAACTGGAATCTCAGGGTAGTTGACTGTAACCTCCTGTCCCTGGACGGTGAATGTTATTTCGGCGTTTTGAAGACCAACTACGAGGATGTAAGACATTATCAGGATGAAGAGCATCGTGGGAAGCAAGCTGAGGGAAAACGATGAGACAGTACTGCTGAGCTTTTCCCATCCATCGCCGCAACTTTTGGCTTTTTCCTTCTCGGTCAAAATCACTCCCTCCCGAAGTCGTCATCAAAGCGGACTATATCATCTTCACCAAGGTATTCTCCTATCTGCGTTTCAATGACCTCAAGGACGACCTTTCCGGGGTTCTCAAGCCTGTGAACTACGCCCGCGGGAATGAAAGTGCTCTCCCCCGGTCTGAGGAGTATCTCCTCACCGTCAATGAAAACCTTAGCCGTTCCCCTCACCACGACCCAGTGCTCGCTCCTGTGATAGTGCATCTGCAGGGAAAGCTTTTTGCCAGGCAGAACTGTCAGGCGCTTTATCTTGTAGCGCTCGCCCTCCTCGAGGATGGTGTAGCTTCCCCAGGGGCGATAAGCGGTTCTATGAACAAAGACCCTCTCATCACCCTTCTCCTTGAGCCTTTTGTAAACCTTCCTGACTTTCTGACTATCACCGCGATGGGCGACGAGGAGGGCATCGCCAGTGTCAATGATTATCAAATCCTCGACACCAACTGTAGCGGTCAAACGCTCCGTCATTATGAGGTTGTTCCTCGAATCGATGCCGACGTGATAGCCCTTCCTTCCCCGTATCTTCACAGCGTTGCCGTTTTCGTCCTTCTCGAGAACCTCGTAGATAGCGTCGAAGCTCCCGAGATCATTCCAGTAGACGTTGAGAGGGACGACGGCGGCTTTATCGGTTTTCTCCATTATCCCGTAGTCAACGGAGATATCCCGAACCCGTTCGTAGGCTTCCCGGATAGTTGCAGCCTCTTCAAAAGCAGAGTAGATTTCGGGAGCTAGCTTCTTCACTTCATCAATGAAGAGCTCAGTATCGAACATAAACATGCCGCTGTTCCAGTAATAGCCTTCCTCAACGTAGCGTTTGGCAGTCTCCAAATCCGGCTTCTCCTTGAACTCCGCAACGCGGTAGCCATCTTCAAGCCTTTCCCCCGGCTTTATGTAGCCATAGCCGGTGTGCGGCCTCGTTGGTTTTATCCCAAAGGTTACGAGGTAATCATGAGCAAGCCTCTCGGCACTCTTGAAGGCTTTCTCGTAGTTCTTATCCGCTTCTATCAGGTGATCTGACGGGAGGACCGCCACAATAGAGTCTCTGAAGATTTCTTCGATTCTCATTATTCCCCAGTAAATGGCGGGGAGGGTGTTCTTTCCCACGGGCTCAAGGAGGAGATTCTCTTCTGGGAGCTCCAGGCCGAGTTCTCTTAAATCGTCAAGGACACGAAACTTGTACTTCTTATTAGTCACGATGAATATTTCGTTTGGTTTTGAGAACATCAACGCCCTCTGAACCGTTTTCTGAAAGAGGGAATAGTCATCAAACATCCTCATGAACTGCTTTGGCATCAGCTCCCTGCTCAGGGGCCAGAGACGTGTCCCCTTACCACCGGCAAGAATCAGGGTCTTCATTGAGCACCACCCTAGTTTAGCTCTGAATTCCTTTAGCATTCAAAGTTTTTAACTTTAGGGGGAAAGAAGGAAAACTCAGCGAAGGGCGAATTCCCCGATGAAGGCGGAACTGGAAATCGTGTCACCAATGCCAACTGTGCTCTTGGGCTTGGTGACTATCTTGGTCGGGACAAATGCGAGCTGGTAGTCGTCGACTTTAGCAATGCCATCCTCCATGCCATACTCCCCAACGAGAGCCCCCTCGACGGCTCTGGCCTTCTCGTTAACTGGAACGTCCATGGCCTTAACCACGTCGTCTATGTCTCTAACGTCACCAAATTTAGCCCTGGCTGCAGCGGCTAGGGCCGCAAAGAGCAGGGCATCGCGCACGTGAGCTCCTTCGTGGGCGGTTAAAGCCAAGTAATAGCCGTAGGTGTGGAAGTGTATCCTCTCAACGCCGGTCTTCTCC
Organism: Thermococcus sp. LS1; assembly: GCF_012027395.1. Classification (NCBI taxonomy): domain Archaea; kingdom Methanobacteriati; phylum Methanobacteriota; class Thermococci; order Thermococcales; family Thermococcaceae; genus Thermococcus; species Thermococcus sp. LS1. The sequence goes on along the minus strand of NZ_SNUJ01000002.1, from coordinate 20,778 downwards.
GCCAGCTTGAGCATGGCCTCCGTAACAGCTATTGGATCAACAGGGTCGTTTGCAAGAAGCTTCTCCGCTATGGCTTTCTCGCCAAGAACCTCCATTATCGAGGCCAGCTCGACCTCATTCAGGCCAACGCTCGTGAACTTGCCCAGAATCTCGACGAGTCTCTTTCTGACGGTCTCGTCCGGCGTGAAGGCGAACTCCAGGTGAACGGGAATTCCCCTCTCGCCAAGCACCTCAAGGTGCCTCTCAAGCTCTTCAAAGGGTTCTTTGTAGTTCTCCTTCGTCAAAGCTTGGAGTCCGCTTATTATCGCCAGCTCGGCCTTTCCAGCTATCTCCTCGAAGGCTTCCCTAAACTCAGGCCTTATGTAGACGTTTGGATTGTAGTCATCAGCGGATCCTATGAAGCGGTTCTCCCTCGGGGCCTCGAAGTCGAAGACCTTGAATCCGCGCGGGAACTCATAGATGTAGTGGATAAGGTTCTCCTCGTCGCCGGTGAACTCCCTGGGGTGGAGGAGCTTGAGCTTTCCATCCTCGAGCTTCGGCACATAAATCGGCCCGTCCTTGAACAGGTTCGCCTGGAGCTTTGATATCTGCGGAACGTGCGCTATAACTGGAACACCGTAAACACCACCGAGGATGTTGGCCATTATTCCGACCTGGCCGCCCATCCTGAGTTCGTCCCAGCCCCAGTTCTTCATGTAGAGCCTGACCGTGCAGCTCTCGACGAAGAGTTCGGCGGCCTTTCCCCTCCGAACACTCCAGAGGATTCCACCGAGAAGATGATGAACCTTCGTTATCCTCCCGGGAAGCTCCTCAGAAAATCGGAAAACCTCTTCCTTTCCAACCTTCTCCACCCTCTCCTCAAGATCTTTTGAATCGAGGTACTTTATCGCGTCGATGTTGGTATTGTAAGCAAGAAGAACGCCGCCGACTTTTCCGATTTTATCCTTGACGCGCTGAAAAGCCGATGAGTAGAGAGCGTCCCACATCATGTATATCACCGGGAGTGATGTAACTCCTGAAAGTTAATAAGGGTTGCGGTGAACGTTAAAAATTAAGAAGAGGCTCATGCTTTCCACTTGGGATTGTCAACAACCTTAACTTCACCGCCCTCCTCAATCACAAGCTTTGAGAAGCCCTTCTCCTTTATTGAGCCGTAGTCATGGCCGGCATCGGCCGGATATATCGCCAGGAATATAAATGGCTCATCCCCAGTGTTCACCGTCCTGTGGGCCCAGTATGGTGGGACGTAGACGACCGTTCCAGGCTCCATTGGGACCCACTCAGCCTTTCCTTCTGGCGTCTGGAGAAGCATACCGCCTCTACCTTTGATGGCGTAGTATATCTCCGCCCTGTCGGCCTTGGCATGGTAGTGACCCTTCGTGAAGAAAAATTCCTTTCCGACCTTACCCGGGTAGAGAACAGTGGTGGCAAAGTTAAGGTCACCGTCCTTCTCCTCCTGCTCTATTGCGTAGACTTCATAAACAATAGGATCCTCCCTGAGGAGCTCGTTGTATGCCTCTTCATCGATGAAGTATCCCTTGAGGTCGCTGAGCCTTCTCACGAGCTTCTTGGCACCGGGGATAACGCCGGTTTCAAGGTCAATCTTAACACCAATCGGGGCTTTGTACTCCATTTTGATCACCACTCTAAAGTAGTTCCAGGCCTATTTAATCTTTCGCTTCTATATCACTGGGAGTGTTATATAAAGGCCCTAAGCAGATAGGCCACACCTATGGCTATCGCCCAGTAACCGGTGTTCCAACGGAGCACCTTCCAGCCGTCGAGCGGAGGAACTGGAAGGAGGTTGAAGAAGGCCAGCCAGAGGTTCACGCTCGCGGTTGTCCTGAGAACCCACCACGGCGTTGTGAGCGGCGTGACCGCCCTCATCATGACTATGGCCACTATGCCTACCACTATGTTCATCAGCGGGCCGACGAGGCTTATCTTTCCATGTGCTTCCTTATCCTCCCAGTACTGGTAGGGCGCGTAGATATAAACCGCCCCCAGGGCTGCAAATATCCACACTCTCCCTGTTAAGAGCTTCGTGATTATACCAAAGAGAAGGGCCATCACTATTCCAGTGTCCCACCGCTTATAGTAGGCAACATAGCCGTAGCGCCTGGCCATGCTTCTATGAGCGAGTTCGTGGAATATAAAGGCCGTCAGAACCGCCACTACAACGTAGGGGATGTTATAGGGGTCAAAGTTGGAAAATAGCAAGACGAGGACGAGGAAAGAGATGGCTAGGTCTTCCAGCTCCCTTCGGTGGAAACGCTCCCCGAGGGAGGGATTCATTTACTTTTCACCTCAATCTTCTTGCCGATAACAAGCTCGGCGGCTTTCACTGCAGCACCGCCGCTGCCAACGGCTATCCTTACCTGATCCTCTGGAACATAGACGACTATCTTGTCGTCGAGCTCCTCTACCTCCAAGATCTTAACGTTAAGCATCTTCTCCAGCCTGTCCTTCATGGTGAATCCCCAAGAATGCTCAGCGGTTCCAAATATAAAAGTAACGAAATCAGTCGAAGTCCCAGATGGTTCTTCCTTTGTAGAACATCATCACATAGCCGCAGTTCTTGCAGATGACTATCTTGACTTTATGGGCAGTAAAGCCCCACTTGCTGTCGAGCTTTCCTTCCTCAACTTTGAAATCTGTCCCTCCGCAGAGGGGACATTTAAGGTGCCTGTGTTCCATGTCGATCACCGATAGTAGTTCCAACTTGAAGATATAAATGCTTTTTCCTTTGCAGAGTTTAGCAGATGCTCTATGCCTGGTTTGTGGCCGAGGCCAACTACCGCCACAACCTTCGGCTTCTTAACGCCTTGAGCCTTCAGGGAGTCGACGATCGAGATTAGATTTCTCGCCATGACTTCGTTGCGCTCTTCCACAAGAACGCGGTAGAGATATGGGTAACGCTGCCTGAACTGTATCATCATAACTTTGTAGTCTGCCATAACATCGGGAGAGCTCCCAGAGACCCCAACAGGCAAAAAGACGCTCAAAGCCTCAAGCGCCATCAGGAGCTTCTCGCGCGATGGGGCCGCGGCTATCTTCGCTAAGATGACGTTGATGTCCTCGTCGATGAGGTATAACGGGACGCCGAGGGTTTGGGCGGCGCTTATCGCGGCCTTCATTTCCTCTCCCGGCTTCATGCCGAACTCTTCTCCAAGCTTCTCCTCGACCTTAGCCAGAACATAGTTTATAAGCCCTCTCTTTCCGTAGCGGAAGGATTCCTCCAGCGTCAGCTCTCTGTTCTGCCTCATTGCCAGAAAGCGGGCCCTGTCGAGCTCTATCGCAACTGCATGAGGTTTCTCAGAGAGGATGGTACTTATTACCTCCTCTCTACTCTTTGGGGAGACATGCATGGTCCCGATAAGCTTGACGTAGCGCAGGTAGCTCATTGCCAATCCTCCAGAAGGTTTCTCATCTCCCAGCGTCCGGATTTGAAAGTCAGAACGTCGAAGTCCTTAGGGACTACAAAGGGGACATCGCACAATTCCCTCGCCTTTGCCACGTATTCGTCATAAGTATAGCGGAACGCCCTGTGGAAGAGTGCCAGAAGCTTCACTTTGGCCTTTTTGGCTATCTCACAGGCCTCACCAACAGTGGTGTGGTAGCCCTCCCCCCTATCCTCCGCCCTCAGATAGGTCGCCTCGTGGATGAGCAGGTCGGCGTTTTCGGCGAAGAGCCTCACCCTCTCGCACGGCTCGGTATCGCCGGTGTAAACCACCTTAACACCCTTCCTCCTCGGTCCGGTAACGTCCTCCAGGCGGATTATTCGGCCGTTCCACTCGATTTGACCCTGCTTCTCAAGCTTCCCCAGAATAGGTCCCTCACTCAGGCCGTATTCTGCGAGCTTCTCAGGGAGGAACTTCCCTCGCTTATCCTTTTCCTTGAAGACATAGCCCAGAGCCGGAATTCCATGCTCAACTTTGAAGCTCCAGATTTCGTAATCGCTAAACTTGAGCCTTACCTCACCTATCTCATGGACGTGTATATCAAAGCCGGGCCTGAAGAAGCCGCTGTTGAGGAAATTCTGGATGAACTGGGAGGTGTACTTCGGCCCGTAGATATGGAGGGGCTTTTCCCTGTCCCAGAGATTCATAGTCTGTATCAGTGCAGCCAAGCCGAGGTAGTGGTCGCCGTGGAAGTGCGTGATGAATATCTTCTCGACTTTCATGGGGCTGAGCTTGGCAGTGCTCATCTGCCTCATCGTGCCTTCTCCAACATCGAAGAGGATAATCTCACCTTTGTAGCGGAGCGCTATGGCCGGGACGTTCCTCTCGCGGTTAGGCATTATGCCGCCGGTGCCGAGAAATATCACTTCAAGCATGGTTTTATCTCCGCGGGAGAGGTTAAAAAGTTAGCAGTGGCCAAACCGTTAAATAGGTCTGGGCAAACTAATTTTTGAGGTGTACCGAGATGGAGGAAATTCTAAAGGCAATTGAGGAGAAGGACTGCAAAAAAGTGGCGAACCTCCTCTACTACAAGGTGGACGGGCTGAGCGATGAGGAGCTCACGGAGGTCCTCGAAAAAGCTGAAAAGCTCGCCCTTGAGTGTAAGGACCCCGAACTCTACAAGCTCATCGTTTACTACTTCCACGAGCTGCTCGGTGTGGATAAGATAAGCGAGTTCGAGAAGATGGCCGAGGAGGAAGACACCTTCGAAGCCAAATTCCAGCTTGCTGACCTCTACTACCTTCTTGGCGAGCTTGAGAAGAGCCTCGACCTCTACAGGGCTCTCCTGGAGGAAGAGACCGAGAAAGGCAATAAAGAGAACATAGCAAAGATCTACTACAACATGGCCCTCATCCACGAGGAGCTCCAGGAGTACGAGAAGGCAATCGAGCTCATGGAAAAGGCCGCGGAGATTTACAGAGAGCTCGGAAATGAGGAGGAGATTCTCCACATAGCGGTCTACAGGGCATACGTAACCTTCGAGATGGGGGAGCCTTACAGGGCCAAGGCCATGCTCGCGGAGGTCATCCCCAAAGCTATGGGCAACAACAAACTCCTGGCCGAGATACACCTCTCCTACGAGGAGATATTCGAGGACGACGAGAACTATGATGCCGCCCTGCAGGAGTGCCTCTACGCCCTGTTGAGGGCCAGGGGTACAGAGTACTACGACGTGGCATTCGACGCGCTCATCGACGTCATCTGGCAGCTGATGCTCGAGGATGACTTCGAGACTGTTTATCTCCACATGGACATGTTCGCCAACGCTCTGCCGGAGCTCAAGGAGTTCTTCGAAGGTGTTAAGGCCATAGCCCTCTACAAGGATGGCAAGGTTGACATGGAAGAGGCCAGAAAAGTCATCGAGAAGGTCAAAGACAGAAGACTGCTTGACTTACTTGAATTCCTCGGAGAGGCCGAGATGTGAGAGGGGAACGACCACTGGGATTCCCCTTATTTCTTCCACCTCAACTTTTACGCCGTAGACCTCTTCGAAGAGCTCTGGCTTGAGGATTTTCCTCCCACCGTCGGCTATTATTTCTCCATTCTTCATGAAGACGAAGCGCTCGGCGAAGCGAAGGGCTAAGTTGACGTCGTGCATAACGACTATAGAAGTTCCTCCCGAGAGCGCGAAATCCCGGGCTATCTCCATCACCTCGAGCTGGCTCTTCAGGTCGAGGTTATTGGTCGGCTCGTCCATCATGAGGATTCTCGGCTCCTGAGCTAACGCTCTCGCTATACTGACTTTCTGCAGCTCGCCGCCGCTCAGTCTGTTGGTCGGCTTCAGGGCGAGGTGAGATATACCGAGCTTTTCGAGGGTTTTCCTCACAACCTCAATATCCCTCTTCGAGGGCCGCAGCCCCATGTAAGGCCTCCTGCCGAGGAGAACCGTGTCAAAGACAGTCATAAAGCCAGGTTCGCATCTCTGGGGAACATATGCTAAAACCCTGGCGAGCTCGTTTCTGGGATAGCTCCCGATGGGTCTCTCCAGAACCTCAACACCCTCACAGTGAAGGATTCCCGCGATGCATCTCAGGAGCGTGCTCTTTCCAGCGCCGTTCGGTCCGAGGATTGCTATGAACTCGCCCTCCTCGACCTCGAGGTCTATTCCCCTCAGCACCTCGGAGCCGTTGTAGGTGAAACGCAGGTTTCTGACTTTTACTGCCTTCATCGCCGCCCCTCCATCCTTATGAGGAGGTATATGAATGTCGGCGCACCGAGGAAGGAGGTTACAACGCCAACGGGCAGGATCATCGGTGAGAAAGCCAGCCTCGCAACTGTATCCGCCGCGAGGAGGAGTAGAGCCCCGGTTAGAGCAGAAAGGGGAATGAGGAAGCGGTAGTCACCGCCGACGATAAGCCTGATGGCGTGGGGAGCTATTAAGCCGACGAAGCCTATTACCCCAACGAAGGCCACGCTGATTGCCGTTATCAGTGCAGCCAAAAACGTCGAGATAAGCCTGACCCTCTCGACCTCTACACCGACCGACTTTGCAACATCATCTCCCATCGCCGAGGCGTTAAGGTCCCAGCGCTTGATAACGAAGTATAGGAAAACCGGAATGAAAACGGCAAACATTATTCCATCTTCCCTCCACGTCGCCCTGCCAAGATCGCCGAAGCTCCAGTAGACCATTGCAGCCAGCTGGAGCTCGTCGGCGAAGTATTGGACGAGTGTCGTTAGGGCCACAAAGAGGGAGCTCATGGCCACTCCGGCGAGAATTATGGCCTCAGGACTGAGGCCTTTGAGTTTGGCGAGGGCAAGGATAACCGCGGTAGCACTTATCGCCCCGAGAAAGGCGAAGATAACCACCGCGTAGGGATTGCTGAGCGAAATCCTGCCCGAGCTTTCCGCGTAGCCCGCTCCGAGGAGTATCGCCAGGGAGGCGCCAAACATCGCCCCGTGTGAAACGCCTATCGTGAACGGAGTGGCGAGAGGGTTCCTGAGGAAGCCCTGCATGACCGCTCCGGCTATGGCCAGAGAAGCCCCCACAAGAATAGCAGCAACGATTCTCGGCAGGCGGATGTTCCAGACGACGAGATGGGCGCTCCCGCTCCCACCACCGAGAAGAGCATTCATCACCTCTCCAATCGTGAGGCTGTAGGCACCATGGGCGAGGGAGTACATGCTAACGAGGACGAGAAGAAGAAAGAGGGAAAGGCCAACGAGCAGCTTTTTGGCAACGTAGCCCTCGTAGTCCATGGCCATCACGGTGAAGTAGGCAGTGAGTACTTAACGGTTCCGTTGGCGAGGTCGATCTTTCCGAAACCACCGAACTTCTCGGCCATGACGCTGTAGACGGGCTTCCCGAGAAGGAAGGTGTATATCTCGTCGGCCTTCTCGGCGGGGTCTATGTCTTCAAAGCGCTCTGGATAGAGGACTTTTCCGATGAAGTAGGCGTCCGCTAAAGCGGTTCCGATGTTGGTGGTGTAGAAATTGTACGGAAGGATTCCGTAGACGTTGCCCTCTCTGACGGCCTTAAGGGAGTTGTAGAAATCCGGGTCTTTCTGGTAGTCATCGAGGACGAGCTTAAGGCCGCCCTCATCGATGAAGATGTAGTCTGGGTTCCACTCAAGGAGCTGCTCCTTGTCGATGAATGTGTGCCCGTCACCGAGCTCATCAGCGACGTTCTTGGCGTGAACAACCACAAAAGGTGGATATTTGGCTTCGGTGCTCTCTATGCCGTGTGCTCCCTTGTAGCCTATTCCACCGACGTAAACAGCTGGACTCTCAACGTTCTCGGTGCGCTTCATGAGGTCGTCCTGGATGGATTTGATAAAGTTTATAACCTCCTCCGCGCGCTTCTCCTTTCCGAGGATTTTACCTGCCAGCTCGAGGGACTTAAAGAGCTCCTCGTCGTCGAAGGTAGCCAACTGGCCGTAGCTGAGGACTACAACTGGGACGCCTGTCTTCTCTTGGATGTCGTCAGCGGTCTTGGCGTCAACGTAGGTGATGAATATCACGTCAGGTTTGAGCTTAACCAGTGCTTCCAAATCGGGAAGCTTTCCGGGGCCACCTGGCCCTATGGTGGGCAGCTCCTTGAGCTCGGGATGGGCTATTATGTAGGGCCTGCCGTAGTTGTAGCGCTTCTCGAAGTCCTCGACTCCAATCACCATGTCGCTAGCGTTGAGATAGACCATCAGCCTCAAAGCTCCGGGTCCAGCGGCTACAACCTTGGTGACATGAGCCGGAACCTCAACGGTTCTTCCGAGCAGATCCGTCACAGTTACGTAAGCCGAACCGGTCTCTGTAGTGGCAGTATTGGTTGGATTTTCCGTCGTGCCTATGCACCCGCTTACAGAGACAACCAGCAGAACGAGAAGCAGAGCCAGAACCTTCCTCATTTCAGCACCCCCTAAAGCCGTTGACCTCGACTATGCCTCTGCCGATGATGGCGTGATACTTCTCATGAGCGCATCTCATGCAGAGGGGCTCCTCGTTGATGTAAACGATCCTCGTGGACATGACCAGCTCGCCACAGCGGGAGCAGCGGACGCTCTCAACTATTGGCGCCTGTTCGATTGGCGGAACCTTGACGCGCTCGATTTTGAACTCTTCTTTTGGCAGGTAAAGCATGGTTTTAGCAATCGATTCCCAGAGCTCCCAGAGGCGCCTCCGCTCTTCCGGGGTTCCTTTCCGTTCCTTAACGACCTTATTGAAGAGCTCGGTCGTGCCCGGTGGATAATATTTCCTCAGCTTCTCAGCATCGGCGTAGACCCTAACGCCCTCCCATGTGGAGCGCTTGACGAGAGTCAGGGCGGTCTTGCCGAGGTCGATGTATATCAGGGAGTTATTTCCCAGCGTGCAGCCTGTAGCTACCTGGACGCCGTCAGTAAAGCAGCTGTTGACCTCGACTATGGCAAGAATGGACTCATCGACGCTTCCAGAATAGTCAAGCCTTCCGACGCCTAGTTCCTCCATCGCTATCAGTGAAGCCCTTATTCCGAGGGCGAGGTATGGACAGATATGGCCGTGAAACTCGCGGGCGTATTCAAGGATTTTCTCTGTATCCTTCTCCTCCACGAGACGGTTGAGCGCGAGCATGGTATCACCAACGACAGTGAAGGTAACACGCTTTTAATCATTTTTGAACCCGGGTGTTATCAACCTTTGATTGCGGCAGGTTTTTAATGAATGAGTTTTCATGGATTAGTGGTGATACCATGAGGATAGCCGTGCCGATAAAGGACGATAGCGGCCTTGAGAGCGAGGTCTGCGAGCACTTCGGAAGGGCCAGATACTTCGTTTTCATTGACATTGAAGACGGAGAAGTCAAAGGTTCAGAGGTTGTAGAGGTACCCTTTAAGGACCATGAGCCTGGCGACCTGCCCGCCTTTATTAAGGAGCACGGGGGAAAAGTCGTCCTTGCCTACGGCATGGGGAGGAGGGCCATCGCCTACTTCAACGCCATGGGAATAGAGGTCGTCACAGGCGCAAGTGGAAGGGTGAACGACCTCGTGGAGGCCTTCCTAAGGGGAACGCTGAAAGTAGACTCCAACTGGAGAAGCAAAGGCGATTTCGGACAGCACGAGTTCTGAACTTTCAGTTACGGCAAGGTTTATATATGAAATTTTTTTCATCTATTTTGGTGATGGCATGAGACTGAACGTGAAAGACTTCGCCCCAAGCTGGTTCGCGAGCGTCATGGGCACAGGAGCTTTGGCGCTGGTAAGCAAAGCTTACTCCTCAAAGCTCCCAATCCTCGAAAGTTTCGCCGAGTTCCTCGTTTATCTTAACACCGTCCTCTTCTTCGTTCTGCTGATTCCGTGGGTTCTCAGATGGATCAAATACAGGGAGAACGCTCTGGCGGATCTGCACCATCCAGTCCTCGGCAATTTCTACGGGACGATAGCCATTGCAATGCTCGTGCTCTCCGCGGACTACCTCACAATCCTCGGGAATACAAGTGTGGCATGGGCCTTCTGGCTCGCCGGGACACCGCTGACGATATTCTTCGCCCTGCTGATTCCATACCTTGTCTTCACGAGCGAAGGCGTAGATACCAAGGCCATAACACCCGCCTGGTTCATTCCGCCGGTGGGGCTGATAGTCATCCCGATAAGCGGGGCGAAGCTCATGACGCTCGCCTCTGGAACTGCGAGAGAAGTTATGGCCTTCATCGACTACTTCGCCTGGGGCGCTGGGTTCTTCCTGTATTTAGCACTCTTCGCCATCGTGATGTACAGACTCATAACCCACGAGCCGATGCCCTGCGGCATAGCGCCCTCAATATGGATAAACCTCGGTCCGATAGGGGCTGGAACCTCAACCCTCTACGCCCTCGTTAAAGCTTCCGACTTCATAACCGTCAAGGAACCGCTCTTAACTTTCGGCCTGTTCTTCTGGGGCTTCGGCGTCTGGTGGTTCATCATGGCAGTCCTACTGACCCTCCACTACATCAGAAAGCTCAACCTGCCATACAGCCTGGCCTGGTGGGCCTTCATATTCCCCTTTGGAGCCTACGTGAGTGCCATATACAACGTTGGGACGACGTTCGGAATAGGTGCAACCGTTAACTTTGGCTTCGCCCTGTACTGGCTGCTCCTAGCGATGTGGCTCATCACGGGGATTAAAACTATCGTGCACGTACTTTCCAGCCCCAAGCCAGGAGACAAGGTATAAGTAGTTCCCTCCCAAGTTCAGAAACATGGAGAACCAAAGTGGCGCTCGCACTTTCCCTGCTTTCACCCTTTTTCGCCGAGGTGCTCAGCGGCTTCACTCCCCCTCTGGATGCCATCAATCCATTGGCGTTCCTTTCCTCTGGGCATACTACGGTGGTGACGTTCTTCTCGTGAGAGAGGCCTGGATGAGGTGGGGAAGGGGCCACCTCAGGCTCATGCTCCTCGGAGCTGTTTACGGTACAGGTGAGTCGAGTCCATCCTCGGGATAGCGACCTTTGCATACCTTCTCAAGAAGAGAAAGGAAATGGTCCAAGCACAGCCCGAAGGCAAGGAAACGCTTAACTCCTGCATATCACGCCGTCATCACCGCAGCGGTTCACTTCGAGCTGGACCGTTACATGGGTCACGCCGTATTTCCTCAGCCTCTCCTCGACCTCGTCGATTATGCGCTGAGCTTCGCTCACGGGCATGTCGTTAACCTCGACGTGGCACTCGAAGTGTATCTCCTTCTCTCCAATGCGCCATGCATGGAAGTGGTGAGCATTTTTAACGCCAGGGATCGACTCGATTTCTGCCTTTATTGCATCGAAGTCGAGTTCGGGCGATGCCTCCATGAGAACCTCGACGCTCTCCTTAAGTATCTCATAGCCCTCGCGGAGGATGTAGAGGGAGATGAACACGGTGACAAGGGGGTCTATCCAGACGAGGTCGTAGTATCTTATGGCCAGACCGCCGGCCACCACAGCCACCGAAGACAGCGTGTCGCTCACAAGATGAAGGTAAGCGGAGCGAACGTTGATGCTCTCGTGGGCGTGCTCGTGGAGGAGGAGAACGGAGAGAAGGTTTGCCAGAAGTCCAATAACTGCCACCACAAGCATGAGGCCCGTGTCTATTGGATTGGGATCCCTGAAGCGCTTGTAGGCCTCCACGAGCAGGAAGAGGGCAACGCCGACGAGGACGGCAGAGTTGACAAAGGCGACGAGTATCTCAGCCCTCTTGTAGCCGAAGGTGTACTTCTCGTTCTTTTCACGCTCGCCGATTCTTATCGCTATGTAGCTCGCCAGGAGGCTCATAGCGTCGCTGAAGTTGTGGAGCGAGTCGCTCAGGAGAGCTAAACTTCCGGAAAGAATTCCACCTATGACCTCAGCTATCGTAATGACAAAGTTCAGGATTATGGAGAAGACCATACGGGATTTCATGGCCCCGTGGGAGTGGTGGTGTCCCATTTCTCTCCCTGAGAGGGGTCTTATTGGAGACTTAAAAGCCTTTTGAGGCCAGAATTGGGAAGTTTTAATCCCGGATAGGGGAAGATATAAACATAGGGTTAAAAACTCAACCCTTTTTAAGGATAGCACTGAAAAAGTTGGTGGTGATACCATGCACGAGTGGGCTCTGGCTGATGGAATAGTTAGAACCGCCCTCGACTACGCTCAAAGAGAAGGTGCAAAAAAGCTTCTGGCAATTCAAGTAGTCCTCGGAGAGCTCCAGGACGTTAACGCCGAGATAGTAGAGTTTGCCATGAAGGAGCTTCTCAAGGGCACCATCGGAGAGGGTGCGGAGATAGAGTTCGTCGAGGAAGAGGCAGTCTTCAAGTGCCGCGACTGCGGTCACGAGTGGAAGCTCAAGGAAGTGAAGGGAAGCTTCGATGAGCGCATCAAAGAGGACATCCACTTCATCCCTGAGGTAGTTCACGCCTTCTTGGCCTGTCCGAAGTGCGGCAGCAGGGACTTCGAAGTCGTACAGGGTAGGGGAGTTTACATAAGCGGGATAAAAATCGAGAAGGAGGGAGATGCATGATAGCCATAGATCCCCGCGTCAAGGGCATAGAGGCTCGCCTTGAAAATGTGAAGCGCATCATTCCCGTCGTCAGTGGCAAGGGCGGCGTTGGAAAGTCGCTGGTTTCAACAACGCTCGCCCTCGTTCTAGCGGAGAAGGGCTATAAGGTCGGCCTCCTCGACCTCGACTTCCACGGCGCGAGCGACCACGTAATCCTCGGCTTCGAGCCGGAGGACTTCCCTGAGGAGGACAAAGGCGTCGTCCCGCCGACGGTTCACGGAATAAAGTTCATGAGCATCGTCTACTACTCGGAGGATAAACCAACACCCATGAGGGGCATGGAGATAAGCGATGCGCTCATTGAGCTCCTCACTATAACCCGCTGGGACGAGCTGGACTACCTCATCATCGACATGCCGCCGGGCCTCGGCGACCAGTTCCTCGATGTCCTTCGCTTCCTTAAGAGGGGCGAGTTCCTGGTTGTGGCAACACCTTCAAAGCTCTCCCTCAACATCGTCAGGAAGCTCCTCACCCTCCTGAAGGAGAGGGACTACAAGGTTCTCGGTATCGTCGAGAACATGAAACTCCATTCGGAGCAACGGGGCGATGAGAAGGACATAGAGGCCCTTGCAGAGGAGTTCAGCTTGCCCTACCTGGCCGGCATCCCGCTCTACGACGACCTTGAGGAGAAAATAGGGAAGCCCGAGGAACTCCTCAGGACGGAGTTTGCAGAGAGGATAAGGGAAGTTGCGGGGAAGCTTTAATCTTACTTTATTTTGGGGTGGGACTATGGAGCTCGAAGAACTCTTCCAGAACGCTAAACGTATCGTTATCTGCGGCATAGGGAACGAACTTAGGGGAGACGACGCCTTTGGTGTCTTTGTGGCGGAGATACTGGCGGAGCTTGTCAAAAGCCCGAACGTCTTAGTCATCAACTGCGGTGAAGTGCCCGAGAGCTACACCGGAAAGATAGCAGAGTTCAAGCCTGATCTGGTTATCTTCGTCGATGCCGTTGACTTCGGTGGGGAGCACGGAGAGCTCGTAGTCGCCGATCCAGAGGGAACACTCGGTGAGGCTGTTTCGACCCATAGTCTGCCCCTCAAATTCTTAGTCCAGTACCTCAAAACGAGAGTAAATGCAAAGTTCGTCCTCATAGGCTGCCAGCCACGCTCGCTCGGTCTTTTCGAGGAGCCGAGCGAGGTGATAAGAGAGAGGGCTGAGATGCTGGCACAGGCGATTGCAGATTCGCTTAACGGGGGCGAATGAATGGACTGGAACATCCTGTGGATGATTGCAGGTGTCCTCTCACTCTTGGCCTTCGTTCTTGATATCAGAGCAGAGGAGAGCCGATACGAGACCCTAAAAGACCTGTTTCTCGGCATCGGCTTCCTCGCGTGGTACTGGGGATGGTTCATTGTTGGACTGGTGTTCGTTGCAGCTGCAGGGATAATCTACCTGCCCGAGGCAAAGAAGTGGTGGATTAGAAAGAGGCATGGGTAAGCTTCCTTAAATCCTCCTTCCTGTTCACGTTGAAGAAGCTCTCGCGCCACCTCTCCGGAAGCTCCTCTATCGGCAGGTAGCAGGTGTCGACTCTCTCTATGGCTTTCCTTATCATGTAGTCTCCGCTCTTAATCTGTTCCTCAAGGATTTTTCTGAATCCCTCAGAGTAAGCCGCGTGGAGGGGTTCTATGTATCCATTACTCCAGCGCGGAACGCAGACTGCTTTCCCACTTTTCCTGAATTCACGAATTATGTAATCAACGAATTCTGGGACTATCAGGGGCATGTCGCCAGCCACCACGAAGGCATCATCGAGGCTCAATGCAGTGTAGATGCCGCCTATGGGACCGACCATCAGCTCGTCAACGATGACCTCGTAGCCGAACTTTTTCAGACGTTCTGCATTCTCGGGAGAAGCCACAAGGACGATCCCATCTATTTCTTTGGTGGCTTCAAGGGCTTCGACGGCGTAAAGAACAAGCGGCTTCCCGTCTATCCTGAAGAGCAGCTTATTGCCGCCGAAGCGTCTGCCCCTCCCCCCGGCCAAAACTGCTCCTATCATTGCTCCTCCCTTTTCTCCTCATCCACTGGGATGTACTCGATGGTGCTTATGTACTTCACGTACTCCATAGTCTTCTTCGGATTTAGCATCTCTCTGAGCAGGTTCTGGAAGTAGTTGTCCCTGTCGTAGGCAATCTCGTGGGCCTTGGCAACGTCGAGGAAGGACGAGTGGAAGTTCTCCGCCTCTTCCCTCGTGTAGAGCTCAAAGGCTATGAAGTGGCCGTATTCCTCCTCAACGGGCTCCTTGATGTTTTCTATAAAGTCCGCCACCCGGTTGATCTTGACCGGGTCGTAGGGTTCATCGATTATAACCAGCACATCAATCTCATCAAGCCCTCCCTTCAGATGTGCCCCGTAGAAGACCACGGAGAGCAGATTGTCGCCGTAGAATTCCCTTATCCGCTGAAGAAGACTCTGCTTTGCCGCCTCAATGCTCATTCCAACACCTCCAAAAATTGAGAGGTTAGAGGAGTTTTAATCTTGACGCATACTCCAGGGCGGTCTGGATGTAAAGCCTGTAGTCCATCGTCTGGGCCGCGGCAGGTTCGATGTAGTGCTGGAGTATCACCGGCGCGGCGAGGCCTATCACAACAACCGCAGCCGCCAGCAGGAGCACCACGAATGCCATGCTCATAGATTCTCCCACTACCACTTCTCTGGACGGCTTGCCAAGCCATACTCTGTAGAGGACGCGCATGTAAGCAACGAGCGCAATAACTGAGCTGACGACTATGACCATTGCCAGGGCAAGGCTCCTCTCCATCAGCGCATCGAAGAGCAGTAACTTGCTGAAGAAGACGTTGAGCGGTGGGATCCCCACGAGGCTCAGCGTTGCTATTGCCAGGCTGAAGGTGGCGACTGGCATCTGCCTGCCAAGACCGGTCAAATCGCCGATGTCCCTGGAGCCAGCGGCGTGGATGAACATCCCAGCGGCGAGGAAGAGGAGGGCCTTGGCGATGGCATGGTTAATGATATGGAAAAGTGCCGCCTGGAGTCCAAGCTGGGTGCCGAGGCCAACGGCCATGAACAGGTAGCCCATGTGCATTATCGTGGAGTAAGCAATGAGCTTCTTCACGTCGCGCTGGACGTTCATCATAAGGGCACCGAAGAGTGCCGAGACTGCACCGAGGGCAATGAGCACCGTTCCAAGGGTACCAACTACTTTCGCCAAGCCCGGCGCGAGTTCGCCGCCGTAGACGGTGTAGAGGAACCTGATGAGTGAGTAGACACCGACGTTGACGACTAATCCAGAGAGTACGGCCGAGATTGGACTCGGCGCTGCTGGGTGCGCTTCTGGAAGCCAGAAGTGGTTCGGGACTATTGCGGCCTTTATGAGGAACGCCCAGGTTGCCAAGGCCAAGGCAACACCCGAGGCAACCACGATATCCCCAACTGGAGCACCAGTTAGAGGGAAGTCCATTCCGTGAACCTTTGCCGTCAAATCGGCAAGATTAACCGTGCCGAAGGCGCCGTAGAGTATTCCAAGCGCGAGGAAGTACATGGTGGTTCCTATGGCGCCTATGAATGCGTACTTAAGGGCAGCGTGCACGGCATCCCTCCTTCCCCTGTAGAACGCCACGAGGGCATACGCTGCGATGCTTGTGACTTCTATCATGACGAAGAGGTTGAAGGCGTCGCCCGTGAGGAGAACGCCGAGTAAACCTGCCTCAAGGCCGAGGTAGAGCGTGTAGTACCACTCTAAGCCCTCCTCGTGCTCCAGGTAGCGGTAGCTGTAAATCGCAATCAGGAACATCAGCGCAGCAGTAACCAGGGTTATGAGAGCGCCAGTCCTGTCAACCTCGTAGATTATGCCTATTGGAGCCACCCACTTACCAAAGGTGTAAATCAGGGGCTTATCCGAAGAGTAGGCCAGCTGGAAGAGCTTAAAGGCACTGATTAAAGTTAAACCTGTTCCCAATAGGGCATACGCTTGGATTATCTTCCTGTTGCCCTTGATAATAATCGACGTGAGGGGAAGTCCAAAGGCAAACAGTACTGGAATGATTGGTGTCAGTCCGACCACATCCATGCCTCTCACCTCACTCGAATATTCTCTTCGCGAACCTCTCAAAGTCCGCCGAGATTTCTCCCTTAGCCTTCTCAGGGTCCAGAGTCGTCACGTCAATCCAGTTCACGTAGAGGTAGTTCTCGTCCATGTCTACTACGACCGTTCCAGGGGTGTTGGTTATCGAGTTCGCCACGAGGGTCTTGGCGTAGCTCGTCTCGACACCAATAGGCACCTTCACTATTCCGGGGTTGTAGTTGCCGGTGATAATCCTGATTATGACGTCTATGTGGGACTTCGTCTCTGCCACGAGCATATACCAGAGGAAGTAGGCGAGTCCCCACAGCCACCTCACTGGATTTATGGCCTTGGCATCATTCTGAACAACGTATTTCCCCATCAGCAGCCCCACTCCTATTGCCACAACCGCTCCAGTGAACAGGTCGTAGGGACTGCTTGAACCAGTGAAGATTATGTACGTGATGAACGCGAGCAGGGCCGTTGGAATGACCCCCCTCATTCCTCACCACCCCTCTTCGCTATCTCCCTCACGTCGAGCGTGCCGTAGAGGCGGTAGAGCTGTATCGCCAGCACCGCGAGGAGCATGTTCACCGCCATTCCTATGACGACGGCGGTTATGACGAGCGCCTGCGGAAGTGGATCAACGGCAGAGCTCACGAACCCTTCCAACGCTTCCTTTGAGAGCGATGGCAGTATCGGTGGGGCGATTGGATAGGTGAGGCGGTAGCCTATGAGAACGACCATGACGTTGACGGCATCGCCGAGTATCGTGAGGGATATGATTTTCTTCAGCATGTTCGGCCTAGCGATTATGCCGTACAGCGATACCGCCAGCGTGAGCAGTAAGACGACCCAGAGGTAAGCCCACAGGAACTCTGAAGTGCTCATTTCTTCACCCCCAGGATTTTCTTGAACTTCTCCTCTGGTATGCTCAGGAGGAGGAATACCGCCGTGAATCCAGCGCCAACAGCCAGGAACTCGAAGAAGTTGTAGTAGATTAGGGAACCACCGATAAGCTGGCCTCCAATCTCAGCCGGGAATATTGGCTGGTTCTGCATGATGAAGCCGTCGCTGAGGAGCGGAACCAGAGCAACCAGAGCTATGCCAAGCAGTCCGATGGAACGAAGGATTAAAGCCCTGGTTTTGTCCATGCCGTGGCCTTCCAGAGTGTATTTTGAGTATGCCGCTATTATGAGGAGTGGTGCCACAGCCAATGCTGAACCGCCCTGGAAGCCTCCTCCGGGCGTTAAGTGACCGTGCAGAGCAATCGAGGCTGAGACGGCAAGGATCATGACGACGATGACTTTAGTAACGTCCTTTACTATTGGCGTCAGCTCGGTTGGAGCGCTTTCAACATTCTTGACTTCTTTCTCCTGCTCCCTGGTGAGCCTGAAGACGGTTAGGCTGCCTATTATTGCGAGGAAGAACACCGCGGTCTCGAAAAGCGTATCAATGCCACGGTAGTCCCAGAGGATTGAGGTAACAACTTCAGGACTCCTGGCAGAGTAATCCCCGAAATAGCTATTTTTAAGGTAAAACTCGCCAAGGGGTCTAACTCCGGTACTCTCACCGAAGACCTGGAGGGAGACAACAGCGTAAGTCATGAGCGCGGCGAAGGTCAGGATTATAACCGCCGTGATGAGGCCCTTGCCCCTCATTCACACCACCTCATACCTCTCGGTCTTGCTGATGGCGAATATCAGCAGGGCAGAGTATATTCCCACGGCTATCGCTATGTAGGCGAGAACTATGTCCGGTGCCATTAGGATGTAGAAGGCTATGGCGTAGGCTATGGCCTGGACGGAGGAAAAGCCCACTGCCTTAAGCAGATCCCTCTCCATAACCGCTAGATAGCTGGCTATGAATCCCAGGATGAGGGCGAGGCTGAGGATGAGCAGGTGAACTTCAATCACTCTCTCTCACCTCCCCGAGGTGGTCCACTTTGGGCTCCCACTCCACGAGCTTGGCCCTGTGGGCGGCGTATGCCAAAGCGTGGCTTCCAGCGGGTGAGGCAAGGAGCACTATCACCCCGGTGATGAAGCTCGCCCCCGCTATGGCGTACCTGTTGGGCAGGAAGTCAGCGCCAAGGGCAAGCAGGGCAACGCCGAAGAGCGGAACCGCTGCACCGCCGATGATGCCCACGGTCGCAGCGTGCAGCCTAACGTAGAAGTTCGGGAAGCGGAGTAATCCCAACGCCCCGAAGAAATCGCAGAGGGCGCCTATGACTATCAGAAGCGCTCCTATGTAGAACAGAACGCTCATGCTCCCACCTCCTTGCTCACCAGGTGCTTGGCGATGTAGATATCCAGCAGATAGCCCCACAGTGCCAGAATTATCGCCCCGCTCACTAAGTAAACGCTCTTGAAGTAAACCGCAAGGATGGCCATGAACGCTGCCACATCGAAGGAGAGACAGTCAACGGCGAGGATTATATCCGCTATCGTTGGC
This sequence comes from Thermococcus sp. LS1, assembly GCF_012027395.1. Classification (NCBI taxonomy): domain Archaea; kingdom Methanobacteriati; phylum Methanobacteriota; class Thermococci; order Thermococcales; family Thermococcaceae; genus Thermococcus; species Thermococcus sp. LS1. The sequence goes on along the minus strand of NZ_SNUJ01000002.1, from coordinate 1,888 downwards.
CCCTTGAAGGCTCTGACGGCATAGATGATGAAAGCCAGCAGATAAACCGGTATCACAAACTTCATCAGCAGGAAGAACTGGGACTCAAGGCTCATACCCTCACCTCCTCACTATCTTGAGCTTGGCGTCCGCCCCAAGCTCCTGGGCGACCTTTAAGAGGAGCTTCCTATCGTCTTCGGGCAGCCTTTCCACTGGTATCAGTATCAGGTCGCTTATAGACAGGTCTATCTCGTTTCCCTTTGCCCCGAGGCTCTCCTTGATTATCTCGACGGTTTTCTCATTTAGCGTTCCTATTTCCTCTAACACGGCCATGTCGCCGGCGAAGTGCGCCATCGCCTTCGAGACGTAAGGTGGATTAACGTACACCAGCTTTAACAAGTGCCAGGTGCCTCTTTTCGTAGGCATCCTTCAACCTCCAGTACTCGTTTTCGAGGAACCTTATCGCGAACTTCACACGGGAGTCCTTCTCCCTCAGGAAGTAGCCGATGACCAGCTCGTGGAGCCTCTCCCTCGGGTTCTCGCTCTCCTGGGCCTTCTCCACAAGGGCCATGAAGTCCTCGAGAACCTTCTCCCTGTCGAAGTACCCCACGACGCGCCTCAGGGATTCTCTGAGCGTCAGGTAAATCCTCTCCTCAATCGGTCTCTCTGGAAGAACGAACTCAATCTCGTCTGCATAGTAGTACTCGCCCTTCATCTTCTTCTCCTTCAGGCCGAGGAGCTGAGCCAGTCCGTAGAGTATCTCCTCCGGACTCGGCGGGCATCCTGGTATGTACATGTCGGGCTTTTTCCCGTACTCCGCTAAAAGAACCTCTATTCCGCCCGTCCTGAGCCTGTCGCTTCCCCTCTCCGGGTTCGGGTTGTAGATTGGGTAACCGTTGTAGAATATACCCCCGCTGGACGCGCAGGTGCCTATGGCCACAACTATCCTCGGCTTCGGCGGCATCGCCTCGTAGGCGGCTTTGACAGCGTAGTAAGTCTGCCTCGTGAGTGGGCCTGAAACGAGGAGGGCATCGGCATGTCTTGGACTCGGCACGAGCTTTATTCCGAGCCTCTCGGCGTCGTAGTAGGGCGTGAGCACGTCGAGTATCTCTATGTCGCAGCCGTTGCAACTCCCACTGTCAACGTGGAAGACCCAAACGGACTTCAACCCGCTCATCTCCTCTCACCCATCACCTTTGAGCCTCTCGGATAGAGGGAAAGGAGAAGGCTATCCGCATAGGGCCCTTGAACCGCTAAGGTCTTGGCGCTTTCCTCCATCCTGCACTCCCTGCAGAGAAAAGCCCTCTCAGCTATGCCGTGCTGGTCAATGACTTCCTTCGGCAGAATCTGGAACATCTTCTGTATCTGCCTCTCGGTGAACTCCTCGTACCGCCCACAGCGCGGGCATCTGTAGAGCTTGTGGTCAACAACCTCGATGAGGTCCTCCTTGTTCGGCGTCGCTATCTCAAACCTCGTTGTGCCCTGCATCGCACCGGTTGGACAGACCTCGACGCAGCGGTGGCACCTTATGCAGCGCGCGGCGTTGAAGACGATTCTCTTCCTCCCGTTCTCGAAGTCCCACTCTATCGTGAGCGCGTCTGGTGGACAGGCCCTAACACAGGCACCACAGCCAATGCAGAGGTTGGGGTCTATGTGGGGTATGCCCCTGTATTCCGGCGGCTTTTCGATATCAACAAAAGGATAAGGAGTCGTGACGGGAGCCTTCTTAACGTCCTCCTCGGGCCGCTTCCAGAACTTGAGCCTGTCGGTGAATGAAATCGCCTGGGCCATCAGGCCACCTCCTTGCCCTTCTGTATTGAGAGCATGTTGAACTGCTGCTCGTTCAGGGTCTGGGCCTTTCCGGTCTCAACGTCCACTATCTGGACCCTCTCCGTACAGGAGTAGCACG